>JAXHVC010000139.1:0-30585 GCA_034189315.1 Chloroflexota bacterium
TAAAGTATGGAACAGCTTCGATGAGGTTATCTCTGACATCCCAGATGGCACAAGTGTGTGTATGTATTTCTGGGGATTTCCGGGATCACCACAGAATCTAATTCGAGCTCTCAAGAATAATGGAGCAAAGGACATTACGCTTATAATCGAGAACTACATACCAACGCCTCTACCTCCAGAGATGTTTGTGGGACCAAATCTCCTCGCACCGCAGATCAAGAAGCTCATAACCCCCTACTATGTAAGCTCAGCAAGACTTAGTAGCATGGGCATGCCGATGGAAGATCAATCGTCTGCAGAGCAATTCGAGGTGGAGCCCATAAGCCATGGTCTACTCATGGCCCGACTTCGAGCCGGGGCTGGAGGGTTAGGTGGTTTCTATAGCCCTGTGGGAGTGGGTACCATACTCGAAGAAGGCAAGGAGAAGAGAATTATAAATGGGAAGGAATATATCCTAGAGATGCCACTTCGTCCAGAATTCGGTTTCGTCCGGGCACACAAGGCAGACAAGTATGGAAACCTCACCTATCTAGGAGTAGGACGAGGTAGCAATCCCATCATGGCAATGGCATCCGAGGTAACAATCGCAGAGGTCGATGAGATTGTGGAGCCAGGAGAACTGGACCCAGAGGCAATTGTCACACCAGCAGCCTTTGTGGACCGCATTGTCCAGATACCACCAGGTAGTCCTGGGGGCCACCAACACCTGACAGAGCAGGTGAAGGAGATTCTTAAGATCGAGTGGTTCAGGACACCATTCCTAGCCACCAAAAAACAGGAGGCCTCATGATAAAGGAACGACTTTCAGAGGAAGTTATTGCTATGAGGGCAGCCAAGGAGTTCCAAGATGGGAACTACATCAATCTTGGCATCGGAGTGCCAAACCTTTGTGCGCTTTTCGTTTCTGAGGATAAAACGGTGTTCTTCGAATCGGAGAATGGTGTACTTGGTTACGGCCCAGTGCTCCTTGAAGATGAGTTTGAAAATGTGGATATCAGATTCGTAGATGCAGGGGGTAGGTTCTTTTGGCCTAAGGGAGGCATGTCCTTCTTTGATATGGATATATCTTTCGATATGATACGGGGAGGCAGACTTGACATAAGTGTTATGGGGGCCTATCAGGTTTCTCAGAACGGGGACCTTGCCAATTACAGGCGTCCCAACGATGCAAGCATTGGCATAGGTGGGAGTATGGATCTGGCGGTTGGAGCAAAGAGGGTTATCGTAGCGATGGAGCACACCACTCGTGACGGACAACCAAGAATCCTTACAGAGTGTACATACCCATTGACGGCGCGGGAGTGCGTAGACCTAGTTGTGACAGATTGCGCGGTGATAAAGGTAACCCAAGAGGGATTGGTGTTGAAAGAGATAGCTCCCGGATGGACCGCAGGGGAGGTTCAAGAGATCACTGAAGCTAAATTAATAATATCCGAGGATTTGAAGGAGATCGAGCTTTAATCTGATTTTGTTACACGTTGCTTATACGGACCAGAGAGAGAGGCATAGATCCTTACCCTACTTTATATACACGGTCTTGATGTTTACAAACTCCTTTATGCCGTAGTGAGATAACTCTCGACCATATCCGCTTTCCTTGATCCCACCAAATGGTAGACGAGGATCGGACTTAACAAAGGTATTCACAAAGCAGCATCCAGCTTCGATATGATTAGCTGCAATCCTCTCTCCCCTAGCAATATCCTGAGTGAATACAGCTGCCCCTAAGCCAAATGCTGAGTCATTAGCTACAGCAATAGCTTCATCTTCATCCTTAACAGGAACAATGGCTGCCACGGGACCAAATAGCTCCTCATCATAAGCAGGCATACCCCTACTCACATCTGTGAGAACAGTGGCCGGATAGAAGGCCCCCCTGCCTTTGGGTATCTCCCCTCCAAGTAGCCTTCTTGCCCCCCTTTTTGTACTCTCTTCCACTTGACAGTGCAGTTGGTCCCTCAAGTCATGACGAGCTAAAGGGCCTAGTATAGTAGTCTCTTCAAAGGGATCACCCACCTTCTGATCGCTCATGCGTTCCACCATGAGCTGCTCAAAACGATCTCGCTGCGAATTAACCACGATAAACCGTTTTGGAGCAATACAAACCTGACCACAGTTGATAAGCTTGCTAGTAACACAAGCATCCACCGCAAGATCAAGGTCCGCATCCTCCAGCACAATATATGCGTCGCTACCGCCTAATTCAAGGACAGTCTTCTTAAGCATCTCGCCAGCCTTCTTAGCGACTGCCCTCCCCGCAGTAGCACTTCCTGTAAGGGTCACTGCCTTAATAAAATCGTTTTGTATAACATCGCCCACTCCATTGCTACCGATAAGCAACGTCCTAAACAAGTTCGTAGGGAAGCCTGCAATATGCATGATATCTTCTATAGACAATGCACACCCCGGGACATTGGAAGCATGTTTTAATACCACAGAGTTGCCTGCCATGAGAGCAGGGGCACAAAACCTAAACACTTGCCAGAAGGGAAAATTCCAGGGCATCACTGCTAGTATCACACCTAATGGTTGGAAGGTGACAAAGCTCCTGCTGGCATCGGTCTCCACCATTTCTGGCTGCAAGAATCTTTCGGCATTATCCGCATAATAGCTGCACACCCAGGCACACTTTTCGACTTCCGCTACTCCTTCCTTGATTGGTTTCCCCATCTCTTGAGCCATCAAGGCAGAATAGCACTGGCAGCCCTTTAGTAGCAGACTAGCTGCTTCACACATTAGATTCGCCCGTTCCTCATAAGATGTTTCCCGCCAACCCAGGAATGCTTGGTGAGAAAGTTCTATAGCACTTTGGACTTCGTCCTGTGTCATTTCCTGATACTGCTCGATCTTTTCACCTGTGGCAGGATTTATCGATGTGATGGTCATGACTAAACACCCCGTACGATCTACGATGTTATCAAGAAGGGAAAAAAGACGAGCTACAGACTGTATAGCTCTCCATACTTATCACGAAGACGTTGGATATATGGTTCAATACTCATGGGACCACCCGTCACCCGCTTAACTAGTTCGGTGGTAGTATATTTTCTCCCATGTCTGTATACGTTCTCCGTAAGCCAATTACGCAATGTATCAAAGCCACCCTGTTCTATCTCACCACATATCTCAGGACGAGCTTTTAGGGCAGCAGCGAAGAACTGTGCACCAAGCACATTGCCCAAGGAATATCCTTGGAAGGCACCACCTATTACCCCAGCAAACCAGTGTATATCCTGAAGCACACCATCACGATCATCAGGAGGCATAATCCCCAAATCAGCCTTGAACCTCTCCCTCCAAGCCTCTGGAAGGTCTCTAACTGCTAACCGACCCTCTAGCAGGTCCAATTCAAGATCGAACCTCATCATCACATGCAGGTTATAGGTCACCTCATCAGCATCTGTTCTAATAAAAGAGCGTTCAACCTTGTTAATGGCACGATAGAATGTTTCAAATGACACAGATCCCAGCTGATCATGAAAAATCCGTTGTATTTCAGGGTAGAAGTAGGACCAGAACCATCGACTACACCCTACAATATTCTCCCATAGACGAGATTGGCTCTCATGTACACTCATTGAAGTTCCAGATCCCAGGGGAGTACCATCATAATCAGAATGTATACCTTGCTCGTAAAGAGCATGTCCGGCTTCGTGTATAGTGCTGAAGAGAGCCTCTCCCAGGTAATCCTTTCTAACTCGTGTGGTTATACGCACGTCACCCAGTGAGAACTTCGTAGTGAATGGATGCGGAGTCTTATCACACCTTCCCCGTTCAAAATCATAGCCCAGCCTCTTGATCACCTCGGTACCGAATGCCAGCTGTTTCTCCTCCGGGAAACACCGACGAAGACAGCTATCATCAGCAACTGGGGCAGCGGTGATCGATTCCACAATAGGCACCAAATGAGACCTGAGATTGGCGAATATCGATTGTACTTCAGTTGTTTTTAGTCCACGGTCTGCGAAGTCTATCAATGGATCGGCAACGTGTTCGTATCCCGGAAAGAACTCTGCAAACTGACGACTTAATTCCAGAGTCTTCTCAAGATAAGGCAGCACAGAGGCAAAATCATTGGCAGGTCTTGCCTTGGACCACACATCATATGTCTGAGAGGCATGTGCATACATTTGGGCAGTAAACAAGGGTGGTACCTTAATAGCCTTCTCATAATCATGCCTAGCTATACTAATAAGACAAGCATCATCTGAATCCTCTGGTAAGCTTGTTTCATAGGATTTTAGGTCCTCCAACAGATTACCGATAGCAGGATCAATAGCCTTTTCATGCGCAATTAGTCCCAAGGTCGCAAGTTGGCGAGCCCTGGCCTCTGCACCACCAGCCGGCATATATGTAGACTGATCCCAACTCAGCAGAGCAGCAGCGGATTCCAAATCCGATATCTCAAGAAGACGTGTCTTGAGTTCATACAGTTTTGGTTCCATATGTCTCCCTTTATGTCCAAATTAGGTCATTTACAGGATTAAACCACGTTCGCTGTATTACAAGCCATGAGGAATTACGCATAGGTACACGCGCAGAATATTGGTGGTCGAAGGCTATAAAGCCGAATATCAACAGCCCTCAAACGAAAGAAACTCAATTATTACATAGTCACCACATGTTCTCTTTGGGAAAATCCATCTGCTCAATGTAGTACTCATTGAAGTCCAGACGTGAAGAGAGTTCAATGTGCTCCATAAAGTGGGAGATATCATTGGCTGTTGTCCAATATCCCTTGGAGAGTAATACCATTGTTGCCCCAGTGCTAGCGGCATTACCCAATGATGAGATAATTTCAAGATCGAACTTAGGTATAATGCCAACACGCATTGCACTAAGAGGATCAACGTAATTCCCCAAAGCACCTGCAAGATATACACGCTTGATGTCTTCAGGTCCAATGCCCATCTCACTCATCAGAATACGTATCCCTGCCCCTATAGCACCTGTGGCCATTTGAAGCTCACGCACATCCTTTTGAGTTAAGTAAATCGGCCTATTATCATAACTCTCCTCCGCGGATGCAATGAGGAAGTCATACACACCAGACCTGTTTATCAATCTCGCTCTCAGACTCCCACCATCGTCCTCTTCGGGGGGCTGGATCAGCCCTTCATTGGTGATTATGCCGAGATGCAGAAGCATGGCAATCAATTCCACCAAACCACTACCACATATTCCTTTGGGTTTGATATTGCCAATATCCCTATAATGAAGGTCTCCATCATAGAACTCTACTGATTCAATTGCCCCGGTCCTGGCAATCATCCCATGACTGATTCTCGCACCCTCCAAAGCAGGCCCTGCAGCAGCAGAGCATGTCATCAAGCGTCGACCATTACCAAGGAATATCTCACCATTGGTACCTAGATCCAGGCCCAATACAATCTCATCATCTTGTTCCACTGCACCAGAAGCTAGGATTACGCTTATCAAATCGCCACCGATGTACCCAGATTTCATAGGCATGGTATACAGCAAGGTCTCCGGGTGCATTTGGATACCAACCTCTACTGTTTTTAAGATCAGACCATCTGTTAAAACAGGACAGAACGGAGCCTCTGCAATACCTAATGGATTCAGATTCAACAGAAAATGCTGCATGGTAGTATTCCCTGCAGCAACGGCCACCAGAATATCCTCAGGATCCAGATTACAGGTTTTTAAAAGACGTGAGGTTATCTGAGTGATATCCTTGATAAGGAGATTGTGCATGGTTCCTAGTCCATATTTGTGTTCCTTGACATACTGAAGACGACTGATCACATTTGTACCATACTTTATTTGGCTATTTAGGCAGGAAACCACCGCAACTTCACTGCCATCCATTATGTTGATAAGCTTGCCAACCACAGTGCTAGTTCCAAGATCAAAGACCAATCCATAGTGGAAATGTACTTGTTCCCAATCTTGCCATGTCATTAGGCACTTCTCATGTAAAACGGCCGTACCTCTGTTTTGGGTTCTTTCCAACATCTCAGGCAAAGTACGAAGGCAATGAAGCCTGGCGAGCAGGTCCTGATATTCGGGACCCATCGCTAATTTGATTCTATCTAAATCAGAGAGCCCCTCATCTTCTATGATCGGAGATAGGGTTACTACCTGTTTGGATACAAGAGGATCCAGTTGCACCCGGGGCAAGTGCCCTGATTTCAGAATCTGAAAATACTCAGCATCAGCATCGGTCTCGCCAGTATGGATTACCAAATCCTTGTCCACTTTTGTACGACAAGCTAATCGAATCCCTTGCCGCACTTCCTCTTCGTCGAGGTACTCTTCTTCCTCCTTGGACGGAATGTCTATCGAAGTGAGTACCCTAACCTTGCACTTCCCACATTTACCCAACCCTCCACAATCACCCTTTAAATCCAGACCTTCCTTTTGGAACGCATCCCAAACAGTGTCCCCCTGACGTACCTGTAACCAAAGGTCCTCTGGAAGAACATTAAGCCAAAAGTATCGCGTCCTATGTTTGGTGGAAGGTAGCGATACAGTGGAACCTCTCTTCTTCGTCGGATTATTGTTTTGAGATTTCTTCATATTACTGCTCTTATATAACTGAATAATCAAACATATATCTTTGTACACCTGCAACTAGAAACACAACAATATCAGTATGTGATTCTCTATTCGTACCTGTTAGTTTCATATTCAGGACAACAGGCGTTCACTCTGGCAATATCAAATCATTGAGTACTCGCTCAATATATGAATAGTCCGCATCCACGATCTCAAGTGATAATCCTAAGAAATCCGCTTCCTCTCGAGCTTTACATACTAGGTCTGGATCCGAAGGTTGGCGAATGTAGAGCAACTTCTTATAGTGCTCGAAACAACATTTACGCATTTCCTCATCATATAGCTCTAGAGGCTCCACACAGAACTGATTAAAATTTAGAACAAGGTCCCTCTCTACAAAATAGGTACCCGCCGTTTCATCCATAATCCTCTGGAATGTACTAGGCCCTAGCAGCATTTCATAGCAATGAACACCTACAGCCTTCTTCACCCCATGCTGTTCGCACACCTTATCGATACAAGGAAAGCAATCACCATATAGGCATATAGTGTCGTCCCCAATCCGCTGTGCGACAGAGATATTCTTCATTAGACGAGTTCTCAACCGTTGAGGGTATAGATGCAGATTAGAGGGCAGGTAGGTCACACGAAGGCGGGGGTACTTATTCCGGAGATTAAGATATTCAATAGCTGGCTTGAACACGGAACAAGCAATGATACGTGAATCCTCTTTTGGATTGGTTTGCATCGAAATTGCATTAGATAGCCCAAATACCAGGGAAGGCTTTCTGTATCCTTTCAATTAGGGCATGATCTAAAAGACCTTCCTTACCATCTTCCAAGATGTATTGAACCTGGTCCTTTGCCCGGCTCAACATATTGGGCCGTCCCCTTTCCTCCCAAATATCAAAGCTACATCGCACTGCCAGATTGGTATAGAAGAACTCGTCCATCATATGGTCAATGGTATGATCCTCTGTAACAAAGTTACCCCCATGCCCCACACCCTTTATGACATCTAATGCCATCGTATCCTTGTTGACATCTATGCCGCGCAGCATGCGATGAGTCATTCCAATTATCTCGTCATCGATAACATACTGCTCATAGGATATAGAGCTGGCAGAATCTATCATTCCCGCTGATAGATGGATAAAATCTGCTCCTGCCGTGGCCACTGCAAGACTGGAAACCGTCTTTTCAAATCCAGCTTGAATATCCGGCCTCTTCGACTCGGTAACTCCCCCAGAAGCATAAATTGGCAGGCTGTAGAGCTTGGCCAGCTGCACAGCAGCAGCATTCATCATGGCCATCTCCACAGAACCCATAGAGAACTCCATTCTCCTCAAATCCATTGTCATAGGTACCGCACCATAAAGCACCTTGGATCCTGGTGCCAGCACCTGTGTAAAAGCAACTCCCGCTAGTGCCTCTGCATGCATCTGTACCAAAGTACCTGCAAGCGTAGCGGGAGAAGTGGCACCAGCAATCGGTGCCGGCGCACAGGTGACAGGGATTCCACGAGTAGTGCAATAGCCGAGAATGTCTAATGTATTTGTTTCTATGCTGAGGGGACATATGGAATTAGTGATGACCGAAACAAAAGGTTTTTCGGCAAGCCGTTCTTCTCCACCAGCAATAATGCTTGCCAGCTTCCACACCTGCTCAGCTCCATGTACGTCGGTACACCCACCCATAACATGTTTTGTAGTGTGATTGAAAGAAGAATAGAAATCGAGTAAATGGTAATTGGCTTGTTCAATATCATGGGCCTGACAAGCAATTATATAAAAACGCACGTTATCTAGGTGATCTACTAATGTGGCAGTATGAGCAACATCTATAAGTTTACTTAGGCGATATCCACCAGTTGCCATGTCAAGGATACGGAAGACTCTGCCCCCGTTGCCAAAATAGACATTGCCATTCCCCAAGTGAAGATCATTCTTTCCATCACGAGAATATAAAACAAAGCTAGAAGGAGCCTTTGCCAGCGTTTGGTCAAGCCATTCACTATCAAAACAGACGATATCGCGCTGAAAGTCCACCCGAGCCCCGGCCGATTCAAACTTGTTCAGATATTTTGGAATGTTATCCCCTATAATTCGAATTCCAATCTGTTTGAGCACACGCCGACCGGCCTGGTCAATTTGTTTTATGTCCCTTGATGACAATGGCACATATGATGGTAAGCATACTCCCATACTTAATCCCCTCATACCCCTGAAACTCCGTTTAGCAGTCCTTTAAAACTTTCTTGATTTGTTTAAGCACTTCATCTGACTTTGCGTCTGACTGATGTTCAGCGAGAATCCGCTTGGCTTCCGCATTACATCTTTTATATAGGTCAGTCGATCCGTTCTCCTTCCAAGAATCATGTCTAGACCTATCCAGCAACTGAGGCAAGAACTGCGCTTCCATGAAATTATCAAACGTATGATCATCTATCAAGAAGATGGAACCCGGTCCACCCTTGGCCACCCTCTCTATCACCTCAAGAGCTAAGGTATTCTCATTAACTGGAATTCCTTCAGCAAAAAATCGGCTCATTGCCACAAGTTCGTTAGCCATAGTCACCATCTCTAGCGAAGACGTGCTGCCAAATTCCAAGAATCCCACATCATGTATCAGATTAGCACGCGATAGCATGGCACTCATAATTGAAAACATAGCCTCTGCTCCAGCTTGTGCATCCACCACCTTGGAATCTGAAGCACCAGCAAAAGCCCAAATCGGCAGGCCATATATTTCATCACGCATATCAGCTAGAGCAGCCTGGGTTAGACTCCATTCAGGACAACCATAGGACACAACAGTAGACTTCATATCTAAAACACTAACATTTGGACCAAAGAGGAAGGGCGATCCCTTAGCAGTTAGTTGATGAATCACAAGGCCAATAAGATTCTCCGCAATACCAAGAGCCATGGCACCCGCAAGGGTAACCGGTGCACCACCGCCTGCGTTGGAACCAGAAGGTAAACATATGGGTATTTTCTTCTCAGCACAGAAGATAATCTTGCCAACAATATTCTCTGGAAATCGGAGAGGGCTTATAGCCTCCGAGTAGTTTAGCAAGAACGGCTTTGCTTGGAACTCCTCCTCGCTCCCAGCAATTGTACAAGCAATATCATATATCTTGGACATATCTCTAACACTATCTGCGATAAAAACAATGGGTTTATTCGTATTTTTAACCATCTCGGCAAAAGCATGGACGTAGATGTCCTGTATGGTTACATCTTCCGGATTACCCATTGACATGCAAAAAGATATGTTCTCAAGTGCATCTACAAGTGTGGCAAATGTACCAACATCCTTCAACACCGCTTTGCGACGCTTGCCCGACTTGAGATCCAATGTAAAGATGGCATCGGAGCCCGTACCATAGAAGCTATTCCCATCAGCCATAGGCATTGTCCTGTTACCCTTTTGGTCATAGAGAACAACCTGCCTGGGGGCTGACCTTATTGCTTCCTCCGCTAAATACGATGGCATCCTGATCCAATCTTTGTCATAAACCTTACAACCGATATCAGCAAGCATCTGAAGAACAGCTGGATGTTCCATTTTGAATCCAGTTGTTTCTAATATCTCTAGCGCAGCAGTATGTATAGCCAACGCTTGCTCGCGATTTAAAACCTTCAACCGAGGATAAAACGTGGGAACCTCTATGGGTTTCACAGCCTACTCCTTTATCGAATTCATTGGTCGATCCTACTTCACCAACATATAGTCAATTAATACTGTATGCATCAACATAGATGAAGAACCGTCAATTTCATCAGTATTGGGCTAACCATAATCTTGCAACAGTATTCTTATGTCCAAGTCCCATATTTCCCCAAAATATGAACCTCGGCTAAGGTGCCGAAGTGACTAAACGCCTATTATGCAGACAGTTACCTTCACCGCACAGACATTCCAAACACACAAAGCACAATGCAATGCCCCAAGATGATACTACATAAACTCGCATCCATCCGGTCATCACCAGAACAACATCCAAATCAGAAACACCGATGTGGCTCAGTGTACATCATCGCAACTCACCACCATCCTCAGCTAATACCTAATAATTGCTTGGCTTTTATCACAGCAGATCCAGCATCTGCCCCATAGGAATCCGCTTGAATCTCTCGGGCATAATCTTCTGTAACAGGAGCCCCTCCAATCATGATTTTGATTTTGTCCCTTAGCCCTGCCTCTCGTAGGGCATCAATGGTGAGAGGCATGGCTGGCATGGTAGTGGAAAGCAGTGCAGACATAGCCACGATATCCGGCTCCACTTCTTGTACCTTTTGTACGAACTTCTCCGGAGGAACATCCACCCCCAGGTCGGTGATACGAAATCCAGCTCCCTCCATCATCATGGATACCAAGTTCTTGCCAATATCATGAAGGTCACCCTTCACCGTTCCTATCACAACCTTTCCCTTAGAAGTAGCAGTACCTTCCTTGAAAAACGGCTCAAGCAGTTTCATGCACTCCTGCATGGTCCTTGCTGATCGTAACAGCTGGGGTACGAACACGATTCCCTTAGAAAACCTCTGGCCCATAATATCCATTGCTACAATTAGTTCACCATCCAGAATATCCTGAGCACTGGTTCCAGTATCCAAAGCACGCTGGGTTTCTGCTACTGCTGTTTTTGCATCTCCCTTGATTACAGATTCAGTCAGCATAGTAAGGTCACTCAATTCTACCCCCTTAGCTTAGTTTTGCCCGGATTTAAGTAATTTCGCCAAGAGTCACCACTCCTCAACCTTCATGTTATATCCTGGCAACTACCCTAATACTATTGGTCACCAACAAGGCGTCCGTCTTGATAGGCGTCGATATATGCTTCACAATACTCATCTCGACCCAAGATCATCTCAATAGCCAGCAAAGTAGACATAAGATTCTTATCGGTGGGATCAAGTATGGCACCCGACAAGCCGTACGAAATACATAGTGCTAAGAAATTACGATTAATCAGGCGTCGCTCCGGCAAACCAAATGAAATGTTGGAAAGGCCACAGATTGTATTCACCCCAGGAAAGTCTCTCATAATAGTGCTGATAGCATCAAGAATGGCAAGCCCCATACAAGTATCTACCGAAACAGGCTGCACTAAGGGATCTACATGAATCTTTTCTAGAGGGACTCCCTCATCTGTGAGCTTTTTTATCAGCTCGGATCCTACTCCTACCCTCTCCTCCACTGTAGTAGGCATGGATGTTTCTGCCATACAAAGGGCAACCACTTGGCAGGGATTAGTTGTGACTACAGGAAGAAGCGCACGCAGGCGATCCCTCTCCAAGGAAATCGAATTAATCATTGGCTCACCCTTATGACATTGAATCGCAGCAGAAAGCGCGTCTGGATTGGGGCTATCCAGGCACAAGGGAATATCAACGTGTTGTTGCACAATCTTCACCAACCAGCAGAGGCATTCAACCTCCTGTTCCAAAAAGGTTCCTGCATTGACATCAATATAGTCAGCCCCTGCTTCCGCTTGATCTCTTGCCAGCGCTGCTATAAATGCAGCATCTCGCGTCTTGACAGCCTCTGCGACACTCTTACGACTTGTATTGATCTTCTCTCCAACAATAACCATTGACGATCCTTTTCCCAGATTCCTTCATAGCTTACTAAACAAAGGCTTTCTAATCTAAACAACCAATCTTGAAATACGACTATGCCCTTAGCCCCATCCGCATGATGCCATACAAAAACAAATTTGCTATTTAATTGCCAGGAACGGCAGCGATGAAGCAATTTCAGAAAGATGACATGACGAAACACGCGAGATTGCTTCGCTCCGCTTGCAATGACAGGCGTGATTTGCCCGACCACCAATGCGTTTCGGAGCTATGCTAATAAGCATACTGCGGAAATATAGAGAATATGAATATTTAGTATTACTAGAACCTCTCTATAAACTTCCGTAGCTAACATATAATAATTGCCATGTCACAAACAGCTACAACTAATCATCTGTATTCCTCAAATATCCTCTACAATAAAGGATGATGAAACATAATAATTATTGGTAATCAGACGACTGTAGCAGCTTGCACCAATAGACCTGCCAAATATGGTGTTAAAATAACACAGGCCCAGACCTATAGCAAATCCACAGTAGCCATATGCCAAGCTGTACGAAGAAAACCAACATATTGATTGGTCCAATTACACTGCCAGTAACTACCTAAACACATCATACCCACGTATATCTGTATCTACAATTGTTAAAACACAGTATTGCGCAAGCGGAATAAATCGTATGAACCAGATGCTTTGTGTGTCCAGATCACAACAGGTTAAAACCCGTTAGCATTAAACGGGTAGGTTTATGCTCTACTATCTAACCCTAGGAAAGCCACGTAGAGCTGGTATCAAGTGTAGTGATTTTAGTTCAAGCCACCACCAACGAAGCAACCCTCTGAAAGAGAATTGCTTCGTTGGTTATCTTCCCCGCTGATACATATAGACTACTTATTTCACTAGGATCCTTCGTCTTCTTGAGTAGAACCCTCATCCTGTTGAGTGTCTTCTGCCGGTGCTTCCGCAGCCTCCACTTCCTCTGTGGTTACACTTTCACCAGCAGGGACTCCCATCTGTGTGGCTGTTTTAGCCATATCAACCTTTGCTATTACTTCTTCGGCATGCGTCAGTATGCCAATGCTTTCACCTAACAACAAATCATTTACTGTTATTACGTCACCTGCTTCTGCGAGACAAGTGATATCGATTGGAATTGTCTCCGGTATCTCATCAGGCGTACATTCCACCTCAACTGAGCGCAGGTTTTCCCATAACACCAAGTCCTTACGACGAGAAGCTGGGGCCTCACCTTGAAACACTATCGGTACTTCAACCTTGACCTTGTCTTTCATCCTCACCTGGTGAAAGTCAACGTGCAGCAGTTCACCAGTTAGCGGATGGCGCTGTATTCCTTTAACTAGAACTCGTCGACTCGCTTTGGTGGATGCTGATTTCAAAGAAACTAAGCGAGTTGTCCCAGCCCTAGATAAGACCTTCTCCAACTCTGCAGTATCCACCTTCAAGGCTTGGGACTCGATCCCATGGCCAAAGACATTAGCTGGAGTCGCCCCCTCACGTCTCATGGCCTTTACCTTCTTGCCTGATACTGTCCTATTCTCTACTTGAAGCACTATAGATTCCATCGACATTCCTCCTTAACACCCTACCTGGCAAGAGACAATCCAACTCTACGGCCCTAATCAATTCACTCCTTGGTGTTACACTGAACCACATTCAACACCAGATACTTACTCATCGCCATCACAATACACCAGGAACCTGTCACATGCCGCCGCTAAAATAGCACAGGTCGTGCACCATAGCAAATCACAACATATACCGAGACTATCCGCCCCATAGATACGATGAGAGCCCTATACGAAAGAATAAAAGAAGACATATCATAAAGATTAAGAATAAGGAAATCAACGAGGCTTCAGTTAAGGATAATTCTTGAGGTATGATACATGAGGAGTGTAAGGTATGTACAATGCGATCGATCTACAAATATGAAGAACTCAACGCTTAGATCAAAGTTAAGCCAATTCCTTCGGCTATAAAAGACTACTTTTTCTGATCGTCATTTATCATAGCAATCACCTTATCCCGCTCTTGAGCAAGAAAGATTGCCTGTTCTTCACACAGAGCCCAATGCTCCGGGCTCCTAGGAGAAGCTGAAAGCAATACATTTATTATATCTTGTAGCTTGTTAGCTTTCTCCTCCAACGCTAATATCCTACTCTTATCCGACATGCTTTGGATACCTCCCCCTCAATCCCACCTAAATGCTATTCACATAACAGGAAGGCTTGTTTTTACACTATCGTTTACTCAATCTTTTACTCTATCGGATAAGAATGGAACTTTAGGTAAACAGAATGGGTAAAATTGTGAACACATTACGAAGTTTCCATGAAGAAAATGAAGCTTTATTAGGAAACAAGTCTCCCCAATCCATTCATGTAAGATGAACATGTGGTAATCATAATCATAATTCTAGATATATGATATACCACTATCACCTAGTAACAATGACATAAATTGGGCATTATTAATCCACATACCCCCTCTTCCTGAACAAGTGCTGTACTTCTTTTCAATCTTTACACATGATTGCCTGCATACAAAAACTCATACGGTATTCAATACAGGGCAACCTAGTCACTACTCCTCTCAATATAATGTGGTCTAATGGAATTACGACTATCTGCTGTAACGCCAGCATTCTTGGCTGGACAAACAGATACAAAGTCACACCTTCTACATCCTGATCCCGGTGTTGCGAAAAAAAATCTTTCGGTTCTAATCTCCTTTGCAGTGACCAGCAAATCCCATGTGGCCTGCTCTATTTCATCTTGGTCAAGCAATGTTGTACATACCTCCCCTGTAGCTAAATAGTACAAAGAGGCTTTCTTCACAGTGAATGAACCGCGGCGGGATAGCATCAGTGCATATAGGTATAGCTGCTCCCAGTCGACCTGCTCAGGGGGATTGCCCGTTTTATAGTCAATTATATGTAACGATCCATCGGTCTCTTTGTCCACGCGATCTATTCTTCCCCTAAGAATTACCCCAGGAGTTATTTCAACCTCGATGGTTTTCTCCACCATATAAGGTATGGCACTTGAGTCGCTCTGCAATAAGAAACACTCCAGTTGCGCCATGGCCTTCTCACCCCAACGTCGCTCATCTTCCTCATTCTTAAAGCCGATTCTGCACTTCTGCCAGTTGTGACGAAGCAGTTTCTCTGTTGTCTCCTTGGTGCGATCTTCGGGAGGAACCATCGAGAATAAGTCCCTCAGCGTGGCATGGACATGATTACCCATTGTTAGGTATGGCTTTGACCGAAAGAACTGAGCACCAAGCTTATCGATATAATGAAATTTATATTGCTGTCTACACTCACGAAACATCATTGTGCTATGAGGAGATAGCTTCAAGGGAGGTGGATCATCTTTCTTCAAACCATAGACAGGGAAGGCATAGAATCTCACACGACCAGAGCCACTGCCAGATTTGCCTATCACATAACCTCCTGCCAAATTAGCTATTTCCACAGAGAGCAAATCACATCTTTACGCATACGAATTCACCCGCTCACACTTTTAGTACAGACGTACGCCTAGAAAAGATATCATTACATAAGAATTGACTCTAATCAGTTCACTTGATACCTATCTAAGGTTGAACCCATCCAATTATCACGAAAGGTTAGATGTATGAAGAAAATGAAGATAAAAGCAAAGTCTCCTATCAGAACAAAAGCCTTGTCGTGACAATGATACTGGATGGGAAAACACCTTGGCCTTGTTTACCATTCCACTACCTACCTCAAACCTGTTGAACCATGTCCACCATCTCCTCGTTCCGTTGTAGTTAGCTCTTCAACCATCTGTAATTCAACATCTGCAAGTTTCGTAATCACTAGCTGGCCGATACGGTCGGCATGGTTAACAGTAAAGCTAGATTGGTCCCCAAAGAGATACATCGTAACCATGATCTCTCCCCTATAGTCACAATCTATTGTCCCCAAGGTTACTCCAACACCCTTGAGTGAAAGACCTGACCTAGGTCTCACCTGAACATCAAGGCCTCGAGAGAATTCGATAGCAATCCCGGTGCCTACAAGCTGAGGTGCCCTGCCTAAGACAAGGTTACCTTCATCAATGCAAGCACAAAGATCAAATCCACTTGCACCAGCAGTGGTTCTTCTGGGTACAATCGCATTAGGTTTGAGTTTCTTCACCTTGATTTGATCCATTACCAATATGTCTCCAATCAGAAATCACGCCTCCCCATGATGGGCAGTTATTCTTTTCCTCACTTCACCCCAAGAATGGGTTGAGAGGAAGCTCTCCCCAATATTATCAATCATAACCAAGAACCTGGTCATTGGAACTGCAAAAGATAGTGTATGTTCAGGAACATATGGACGGGCAGATACGTCGAACATCCCGAGAATAGCCTTGGGAAAAGCAACATCCTTCTCCAAGAATGGATATTGTACGATAGTGCTACACCCGGAACCAAAAGGAACGATCACCCCATCATCAGATCGATCAAAGTTTGCCAGTGTGCACAAGCCGGATAGTACATCAGAGTGAGCAAAGAAGATTACCACCTCCGGCTCATCCATCTCATCCAACTTATCCCATCTCTTGAAAACTATGAATTCTGCACGAGGTTGCATCACCGGTGCCTTGGTCATGATTTCTTTTACTAGTTCTGGCGACTTTTTATACCGCTCACCTTCCATCTGTCCTGGTATCCCACAAGAAAGGAAATATTCGAAGTTCGGCATAATCTGATTGGAAAATCCAAGATACCGTTTTCCACCAAAACAACCGAATGATTTATCACCAAAACGCAACGATTTACCTCGTTGTACTTCCATCAAGTCTGACATCAGACAACGGTGACCTTGTGAAGCATGAACCAGTTCAGATGAGTCCTGTCGATCAGAGAAATAGAAGACAATAGGAAGGTCGGCATTATTAAAATGAGTCTTCCAAAGATGCATGAATGTCTCTTTAACACCTAGGTCCATAAGCTCACCCCCATAGAGTATAGTTACGCATTACCAGCCCTCCTGAAGTTACTGATTGAATCATAAAGGAAATTGCTGGTATATGCTGCACGTGGACCGAAGAAAGATCTACTAAAATGTGATTTTACCACCAAGCCATATTTTCAGGCTAGCAAATAATAATCCATCTTAGACAATCAATGACAATGCGGATAAACAGGTCCACAAGATGTATCATTAATATTGCAGTCCACTTAATAGTCTTGTAGACTTGTTATATAATTTGGGATCAAAGTGTAGTGTCTCAGGAGAAGATTCCACAATCAGATTTACCCATCATGATATGCGTATCGCCCTTATCTAATCTTTCCATTAAAAAGAGCCATATCTGAGTATTCAGAAACACTGCTCTGCAATGTCTATTACAGGCAAGATACACTAGAGTTGCTCTAGTGTACTTAGACCAAGAGGTACAACCATTTATGAGTAACTATATATCGGTAACGTCCCCTATCAAATCAGAAACAGTAGAATCACTGCGAGCGGGAGACCATGTGATTATAAGCGGAATCGTATACACAGCGCGCGATACGGCACATCAGCGGATGGTCGATGCTCTACGCAACGGAGAATTGCCACCATTCGATGTCGCTGGCCAAACCTTGTATTACTCTGGCCCATCCCCAGCTAGACCAGGACACCCTGTAGGCTCTTCCGGACCAACCACTAGCAGCCGCATGGATATATTCACCCCGAAGCTGCTTGATGCCGGATTGAGAGCGATGATTGGTAAGGGGGAACGTTCGGCAGAGGTAAAACGATCCATGATCCGACATAAGGCCGTCTATTTTGCAGCGACAGGGGGAACCGGTGCCCTCATTGCTAAATGTATTAAAACCGCAGAGATAGTGGCCTATGAAGATCTCGGTGCTGAGGCCATTCTGAGGTTGGAGGTAGAGAACCTCCCAACTATCGTAGCAAACGACATTTACGCAGGCGACCTCTATGAAGCAGGAAGAGCTAGATATCAGACACTAGACAACCAAGTAGTCAATCACAACTCCCATCACTATTGGTGACTTTGATTGTAATATGACATCAAGCGCCTATACCACTTAGAAAGATATCAAATAGAATATACTGGCTCCCCTAAAGGACAACCTCCTGATGGCGAGCACAATGACATTCCGGATTGACTGCTACCGGCAAAGCAGCAATGTGGCATGGTGACATCTCAGCTTGCACCGCCATTGCTGTAACAGTTCCCCCCAAGCCTTGGGGCCCAATCCCTAGGTCATTGATTCTTTCCAGAATCTCATTTTCCAAATCTGCAACTTCTGGATCAGGATTTGGTTCACCAAGAGGTCGAAGTAGCGCCCTCTTTGCCAGCCACATCACTCTTCCCGCCGTCCCTCCAATCCCCACTCCCACTACCAGAGGGGGACATGTACTGCTACCACCCACCTCCACCGTCTCTACTACAAAATCCACCAATCCTGCTCGTCCATTTGCAGGATCCAGCATACGCACTCTGCTCCCATTCTCTGCGCCCTCTCCTTTGGGCATTACGGCTATGCGTAGTTTGTCACCAGGAACGACATCATAGCGCACTATGGGTGGAGTATTATCTCCACTGTTTATTCTGGTGGAGAGAGGTCTATCAACCATTGATGCACGAAGGAAACCCGTGATGTATCCTTCAGCCACACCCTCTTCTATTGCATCGTAGAGCTGCCCCCCAACAATATGAACATCTTGCCCAACAGATACATAAACCACGGTGATCCCACAATCTTGGCATAATGGTATATGTTCCCTTGCAGCCACCTCGGCATTCTCCAGAATCTGCCGAATTATTTCCTTTCCCCAAGGAGATTGTTCCTTCCTCTTAGCTGCTTTCAGTCCCCGCAGCACATCTTCTGGTAAATAGAAGTTAGCTTCTTGGCATAAACGTGATACCGCTGACTTAATATCACATACGTGAATCTCTCTCAATTATCGATCTCCTCCAGCCCTATCACTTGCGACATTGCCTTGACAGCATCTGCAGATTTCTTTAAAGCGGACCTTTCCTTTTCAGTCAGTTCAATCTGTAGGACTTGTTCGAGCCCTTTCTTACCAAGCTTCACGGGAACACCCACAACTCCACGAATACCATATTCACCATTCAAGTACACAGAACATGGTAATATCTCTTTCCTGTCTAACAATATAGCGTCTACCATTTGAACAACCGCTGCCGCAGGGGCAAGTGTAGCACTGCTCCCTTGGAGTGATACTATCTCTGCTCCCCCCTCAATAGTTCTTTTTACAATGTCTGTTAGCCTTTTTGCTGGCAATAGTTGGGTTATTGGAATTCCTCCAACTGTACATAACCGTAAGACTGGAACCATGGTGTCTCCATGGGCTCCCATTATACAGGCAGATATTCCTTTCGCAGATACATTCAGCTCTGCCGCCACAAGCGCCTTAAAACGGGCACTATCCAGGAGTCCAGATAATCCTATTACACGATCACGTGAAAACTTGCTAGTATAAAGTGCCAGCCATACCAATGGATCCAATGGATTAGTCACAACCAAGATGATGCAATCTGGAGAATACTTTACCACCTCGCCTACCACTCCACGGATAACCGTAGCATTTGCTTCCAACAACTCATCGCGACTCATGTTTGGCTTCCTGCCTATTCCCGCAGAGACAACAACTATATCTGAATCGGCAGACTCCCCATAGCGGTCAGTCCCAAGAACGTGTGTATCCATCTGAAGAATAGAGCTGCATTGTATAATGTCAAGTGCCCGCCCCTTTGCTAAACCCTTAACTACATCTATGAGGACAACGTCGGCATAACCTTTTTCCGCTATACCATAAGCGGTGGCAAATCCCACACCACCGGCACCTACTATCGTGACTTTGCTGCGCATATTACCCGGCCTCCCAAGAAACGAACTCACATGTTCCCATCCAACAAAAGCCCCACAACCCAACTAACACTCAAAACACGATTATTGTTCGCCTGCCAATTGCCCTTGTCAAGCACAAATCAAGTCTTCCATAAGTAAACTGCTAATAATCCAGATTTCAAGATGAACAACTTCCGCAAAGGATGATATTCCTGACCTATTAAAGGGTTCCTAAGATCGTTGGGAGCAATCAACCACCTAGATTCATCACAGAAGTCATTCATACCCATAGACACGAGAACCATTCACAGCCACACAAAACCACACGAATATAAGCATTTTAAACTGTAAGATAATAACGTTACTCTAGAGTATCATCAACCCAATTCAACGCCCATCGAAGACCTTCCTGCATATCCCTTTTGGTGACTATTGAGCCCATATCTACTCCAAGCCCCACTATAGAATGAGCCACATCTGGTCGTATACCAGTAACCACACATTCCGCACCCAATAGTCTCACTGCTTCTATGGTCTTCATAAGGCAACCTGTTACACTGGTGTCCATCGAAGAAACTCCTGTAACATCCAGAATGACTACCACTGCCTGTGTTTCCACTATTCTACTAAGTAAAACATCCATTATATTCTGAGCACGGAATTCATCAATCACACCAATAAGTGGGAGAGCTAGTACTGCAGACCATATTTGCACAACGGGTACAGATAGTGGCTCTTGTGAACATTTAAGTTTCTCTACCAAGTCTCTTAGTTTTTCCTCAGATCGCCTGAGCTCATCCTCCGCCAAAACTTGTCCCGTGATGTCCCTGGCAATACCAATAGCCTTGAAGTGCATTCCATCTTGCTCTAATAGTAGGCTGTGACAATCCACCCAATACATCTGTCCGGATTTATTATAAATCCGTATCTGTATAGACTTCTCCATATGTCCCTTTTCCAAGACTTCTGCTGCTGCAGTAAATGTCTTGGAAATATCGTCGGGATGAATGATATCAGGGAAAGAGACTTTCCCTAGTTCCTCACGTCTATACCCCATAATCTCAAGTGCCTTATCATTTGCATCGACAAAACGACCTTGTTCATCATGAACATATACAATCTGTAGGGGATTATTAAACATCGCTTCAAATAATCTGGTTTCCGCCCCCGAAGCAGTTCTCCCAACCTCGTTAGATGGGATGATTCCTTTGATAAGCATCATATCTGCAGCATTACCTTGCCATGTAGTATTGGATAATAAAAGCATAGCAGACAGTTTTGTCCCATCTTTACACAAGATCTCAACTTCTGAGATGCTATCCTCGTCTTTTGACAATCGAGAATACGTCTGTATAAGAGTGTCTGATGATACAGTATTATTTTCTATAATCAATAGCTCTATCATCGACTTCAAGCTCAGCGGTCTGAAATCATCTTTAATGTAACCGGTAAGTTCCATCATACTCTGGTTAACAAACACCATCCTATCTTTTTGAAAAAACACAATCCCATCCCCGACCTTCTGCAATATGATAGGATTATCAGCTGTCGCAGGCACCGATTTATCATTTAAGATATCCAAGGCAGAGTCACTAGCTTCCTCTCTGACTTGGGCAAAGACGCTAATTATGTTCTTGTCTTCCCCGGGAAGCAATCGCATACTAAATACCACAGGTACAATAGCACCATCGGCAGTAAAGGCCTCTGTCTCACATACAGTATCCCGACCTCGTAATGCTCCTTCCACAGCCCCCCTAACCTTAGATCGTGACTTACTAGACGGACGAAACCATATAGCCTCCCAAAACGGTTTTCCTATCACATCACTCGTCGAAAATCCAAATTCCCTAGGAGTATCTTCGGTTACAAATCTCAACACCCCTTTGTTATCAAGAACCGCAGTGAAACTCCGAACCGAATCTAAAAGGGACAGATAACATTGTTTAGCCTTTCTAACGGAACGGGTGGATGCCTCCTCATCATGCCCATTTCCTCGGGTACTATGCTCTTGATTCGTCACCCGTAATACCTCCTATGATACCCACAGTTGCCTAGAGCAAGGGATTGTTACTGAATAACGACAGACAAACCTCATGGTAACAATTGTACGTAGTATGCCACAAAATAGATAAAAATGTAAGTTACACTAAGAAGAATGTTATCTGCTATTGAACTACTAGTTTATGTATCACCAATTGGCATAGTCACTCTTAAAGTATGATGAGATTATTATTATCCAGCATCTAAGAGCAGACCGAAGGTAGTAGGGTTGTCATTTGCAGTTCCACGATATCCTAGCGATATCTGAGTTTCAAACCCAAGATCGAGGAAGTTAAAAGGAAAGTCACCAGATTAGCTGCAATAATAGGTATATCATTCTTATAGACCCCATACACAAACCAAAGGAAGACTCCAGAAGCAAGGATTATCATCATAACAGAAGAGATATCCTCTGCAGATTTAGACCTCCACGTCTTTATTACCTGCGGAACAAAGGATATGGTCGTCAGTATTCCAGCAAGAGACCCTATAAAAGCTGCGTATTCCACTTCCCTTAATAAGGCGTAATTGTACACTATTTCAGGCCACTGACCCAACGGACCGTCGTCGCTATAATCATAGACAGATGTAGCAGATATCTGGAGGTGTTGTATATTGAACTACTACGAGTTGTGTAAGTCCTTGGCGGAAAAGACGTTCTGGGAAAACGTCTTGAAAAGAGAATGGACCTTGTTGAACTGTGTGTTCAAGGGGTAACCAAGGATGCAGTACTACATCTTGTCAACTACCTATCATTTATCTTTACTTCAGAAACAAGAGCCCTGGCAGCCCTTGAATACCTGGTTCATGTCCCAATGGCCATAGTCCCAACTGATCTGAGCATAGTACAACTCAATTTCCCATATTCCATCCTACCGCTGCAAGTAGAAATATCTTCATTACCCCCAAATTGGAGGGATTATCCACCACCTCAAACACTCGGATCGATCGGAACCAAGTGGATTATGTCTAATCAGTCATTGCTCCTACGCGTTCCTTCCTCTGTAATTGAGCAGGACTATAGCATCCTTATCAATCCAGCACACCATGAATTTAACCTGATCGAAGTACTAATACCAGAGCCCTTCGTTTTCGACTCCCGTCTACTTTTACATAGAACGTAATTACGTTAAGCTACATATTAGATCAACCAACGAAATTTAGATTCTTTTTAATTGATTGATCTGGGATTCTGTGGAAATCAATTCAATAAGCTGCTGTACTTTGTATGCAGCAGTCATACACTATCATTACACAAACTACTCTATGTTATGATACAGGTATCAAAAGCGGTTTCAATCCAAAAGCAGTTCGATTCCTTTCGAGGTCTTTTGCCCGTGGATTTCGATAGATACCGGATCTACCCACACATGGTAGTCCTAGACTCGTATTGAAATCAACCACTGTTTCAGCAGTTTTCAAGGCCACCGATAGACAATCAAGTATTGGCACATCCATATCTGGAATCTTGGATATACCTGCTAGTGTACAAATCGGCCCAAGCATAGTACAGCCTATCACCACAACATCGGCACCATCATCCACACAATCTTTAGCCTTTTCTATTATATCTGGCAAGACTTCCTCGATCGCCTCATCCGTACCTTTTCTAAGCCACTCCGGCCATGGCATAGATATCGGCCGTACAGGTTTATGAATAGCTCGATCCTGTAATCCATAATCCCTTATCATAGTTTCCATTTGTTTCACACCCAGAGGTTCGCTTATGGTCACAATCCCAAACTTTTGCCCATATGTACAAGCTGCGAGCAATGATGATTCCGCTGGCCCGATGACAGGGATATTCAGCACACTCTTAGCCTCACGAACCCCAGGATCCAAAAAACAATGAATAACCACCGCATCGTATCCCTCTTGTTCCGCCTCCAGCGCTTTTTCGACCAATTCTCTCTTGTTCAACAGGTCAAAATACAGACAGAGGTGGGAGAGGGTCGCCATTCCAGGATTCGGTGATTTAATTCCAAGCTCTGTTTCTGGCCTCCAGACTTTTCCGGATATCTCCTTAGCGTAATGAGTAAAGATGTGTCCAATCTCCTCTGGTATGAGATTCACAACGCAAATCTTTGCCATATTCTCTTCCTCCTTTGTCACGGTTCATTAGATCGGCTACTAGTTCTCCGATGCTCAGTTGCGATATCGATCAATTTAGTATCGCAGTCATGGCCTAAGAGAGAGGCATATGGTAATGTTATCTTTCTATTCGTCAAAGCTCAACCATATAGCAATTATGTTCAATTTAATAGCTTACTCTAGTTGTCTAGCAGAGGAAACCACATATCACTACCAACACATGAGTATCTACCACACTAATTAGCCTTCTCTAAAATGCGATTGTGATATCGTCATCCCATGTTGTATGGAGGACTCTTTGATGGGTAATCTTAAACATGAGGGTTGCGGACATTTAAAGTACAATGAGCCACCTGAGGATCTTCTTCAAATACCAGGGGGTGGTAGAATTCTTACAAACTAATAAAGGTTGCAGTTGATCACACTAACTTCTTCACACAAACCTCTGTCCCCACACCTACCTCCGACTTAATATCAAACTCATCCATAATCCTCTTAGTACCAGATAAACCTTTGCCTAGTCCGTCCCCGTTATTGGAGAATCCATCCTCCATGGCTAACTGAATATCATTTATGCCAGGCCCTTCATCCTTAATTGTAATCTCTAATCCAACTCTATCTAGCGATCCCTCCCTGAATGGTTTGAGCACCATTATTCCATTGCCAGCATGCACAATTGCATTACGCACTAGCTCTGATATGGCGGTAGCAATCTGCGTCTGTTGAACTGACCTAAACCCAAGATCACCTGCAATCCGCTTCCCCACATACCGAGCCTCAATTACATCCTCTTGCTGATGCACCAGTACCCTCAGTTCATCCAACCTATCAGCAATCTCTTCAGGGGATAGGAAGAAATCAACTGCTCCAGTATCTATAGCAGAAGCCGGCATATTGTGCACAGCAGATGTCTCTTTATTCTGTACTATGGTAGTCCCTCCAATGGACTTGATATGCTCTATCCCTTCTACTCCATCACATCCCATCCCTGTGAGAAGAACGCCCATGATATCCATATTATTCGCTTGACGTACCGATTTCATGGCAACATCGATGGAAGGACGGACGTTATTAACACGTTCCCCATATGTAAAAACAACCCGCCTATTGTTCACAAGCTCAAGGTGCACACCACTAGGCACCACTAGGATTTGATCATCGACCAACACGTCCCCATCCTCAGCCAGTTTCACCTGCATAGGAGTAACATCCTTAAGCATCTCCACAAATGCCCCATTAAAATGGGAAGGCATATGCTGAATAATCACAACACATGTGACCATTCTATGTAAGTTAGAACAGAGGGACCTCAATGATCTTGGTCCCCCAGTAGAAGCTCCTATGATGGCTATCTTCCTACGAATTATGGCAACACCCCCTAAAGATTTACTGCCATTAAATTACAATAAGCTATTTTATATTATATCATATTTATTCGCCTCATATATTCACAACTCACTACAAGTGACAAAGTACCTTTAAGTAGTATTGTATGAGTATATGCAACCACAATGTTATAAAGGATATGTAGATCCTCCAATTCAGGGGATAGGAAGCGAGGGATTCATAAGAAGTTCTTCAGATTAATCGGCAAACGCAGCAACACTCATAACATCTAGATAGAATAACAGTAAGAGGCGCCCTTCAAAAAGGGTGCCTCTTATTACATCAGTTAAAATATTGATACTGCCTAGGAGATATGCCTTATACAAAATGTGTTAGGGCAAAACAAATCCCCTTCTGACAATAGTCCAGATTCTCAGTATCAATTACTATACAATACGGTCTATATATAGCGTTGCGAGACAGAGATGCTCCTACTAGTTAGAATGACTGTTCACAAATCTGGCCCATGTATATACATGGGCCAGATTCAACCCGCAACCATTATACGAATTAGCATACTGTCAGGAAATACTCCTGCTAGACTAGAAATTCCTATCACCACCAAGCAGAATTCCACCTGAGCCCCTCCGCTCCCCTCTAGAAGATGCAGTTGCAGCAGCTATACGATCCGCCAAGCGAGAGAAAGGCAAGCTCTGCAGATAGACAAGTCCTGGGCCTTTCATCAGAGCAAAGAACAGCCCTTCACCTCCAAACAAGGCATTTTTAAAACCACCCACAAACTTAACATCATATGCCACCGAGGGAGCAAAGGCCACGAGGCAGCCAGTGTCTACCCTCAATGTTTCATTATTAGCCAATTCCCTCTTAATAATCGTCCCCCCTGCATGTATGAAGGCCATACCATCGCCTTGGAGGCGTTGTAGAATGAACCCCTCCCCTCCAAAGATGCCAGATCCAATCTTCTTATTAAACGCTATCTCAACTTCAATACCTTTTGCTGCACAAAGAAATGCATCCTTCTGACACAGAAAAGAACCTCCCAGTTTATCTAGTTCCAGTGGGATGATCTTTCCCGGAAAGGGGGCCCCAAAGCCAACATGACCTTTTCCTTTCCCATTGAACATGAATGTAGTGATGAAGAAGCCCTCACCACTAATCATTCGCTTGAATCCTTTAAAGATACCGCCGCTGGATGTTTGCATTTCAATTCCATCTTCCATGAACATCATCGCGCCAGCTTCTGCCCTAACACCTTCGCCAGGATCTAATTCGATTTCAACTATCTGCATATCATCGCCATGAATCTTATAGTCAATTACATCCGCCATCGCTTTTTTGCCCAATACCTCCTTGCTTTAATGTTTTTAGACAGAACAAATCACTATTATAGACCCTATTTCGTAGCATAACATACAGAAATCAAAAGAAGCGCCAAGCAGCTAGGTTATCCAGATTGACATGATATTGCTGCAATATCCACAATCGCCTTCCAAGCGAATTAAGCTTATTTGATTCATTCCAACATAAGGCCAAATTCGAGAGAAAGAACGTTGCAGCGTAGAAATCAAGGTGCTCTGGATTACTGCCCGAAAGTGAGCACAAAATCATCGCACCAGCCTACTGCATAGCTACGATAGGCTGTTATTAGGTGAATAGATGATTTGAAACCCCTGATCAAATCCCAGTTTGTGAGATGAATTCATTCGGCAAACGACCATATTCTTGACTTATTCAGAGGTTACTTCGTTACTCTAATAGCGAAGAGAAGAAAAAAGCCAGATACTTACGATATTACAGGATTACATATGATCCCTCACCATATCCATAAACCTGGTAAAGAGATACATATTGTCTTCAGGACCTGGAGACGCCTCCGAATGATACTGTATCCCGAATATCGGGATTTCCCTATGGCAAATCCCTTCTACCGTATCATCATTCAGATTAATATGGCTAACCTCTAGACCCCCACGTAATGAATCGGCATCTACTGCATACCCATGGTTTTGAGCTGTGATATATACCCTACCATTTGCAATTTCACGCACGGGATGATTACCCCCACGATGGCCAAACTTCAGCTTAAATGTACGCGCACCAAGAGCACGAGCCATGATTTGTTCTCCAAGGCAGATGCCCATCATGGGCAACTTGTTCATTAATCCCATTATGGTTTGAGCAACATTATCGAGTAATGCCGGATCACCTGGACCCGGGGAAACCAGTACCCCATTAGGCTTTAGTATCATTATGTCTTCAATGGAGTACGTACATGGTACTACGGTCACCCTACACCCTAGGCTATGCAGTATTCGTAGAATATTAAATTTGAGACCACAATCAATAACTACAATATGAACCGCCGAATCAGATATGGATTCACTCAATAGTGATTGCCATCTATAAGGTTCAGAAGTACTAACCTCTCTAACAAAATCAACACTCCCATATTGGGGAAGCCCACTGAGCCAATCCAAGGCTTCCTGGTGATTTTTTTCGGATGTCATGACCCCCATCATCACCCCCTTAGAACGAAGCCTTCTAGTGAGGGCACGAGTATCTATGCCATACATCCCAGGTATTGCACTTTCATATAGGTACTCGTGAAGAGTACGGCGACTCTGCCAATGACTTGGCGCCGAACAACTCTCACGTACTATGAATCCCCTAACCTGTATCCGATTAGACTCCACATCATCATCATTAATACCATAGTTCCCAATCAAGGGATAAGTAGGAACAACGATCTGGCCAGCATACGAAGGATCGGTGAGTATCTCCTGATACCCAACCATGCTAGTATTAAACACAACCTCACCATACGCAGATGTCTCACTACCAAAAGAGTATCCATGGAAGATTGCGCCATCTTCCAGTACCAATATCATATCTTTATTCAATCCATCTCCTTCATCAACAATCACACATAACACACAGTGGCTGAGATCCAGTTAGCCACTCCGTTTCAATGTTGCACCTTCATTCGCGAATACCTATACATAAGCTCACGCTCGAAGTTATATGCTTCTCTTTCTAACGGCAAAGACTCACTATACTTGAATCTGTTCTTAATAAGATCCATGAAATAGATAATAGAATGACGCAGCATACCTTGCCTCTCGTGTTGCTCAACATGCTTTAGTTCATGAGCGATAATCGATAGTCCATGAAAACTCCCCATATCATAATATTCGGGAAGCACATAGATATGATGCCCCATCGCCATCCCTGCTCCATTTAAACGACGAAGTATACGAATGGGTATGCCAGAAGTTCTGACTCGCACCCGATCAAACCTAAGATTGGGCAGTGCTTCGGAAAGCAGCGTCACAAACAGATCATCCATTTGAGATGTATCTAGTCTTGTACCGAACATCCTGGTATGCTAATTGTCCTCCTACAAATGTGACTATGACACCACCTCGCAACAAACATCCCTCCCAAGGAGTGCAGGGTCCTTTTGACAACATCGTACTGGTAGACACCCTCCACTCCATATCAGGATCAAACACCGTTACGTCGGCAAGTGCACCAACCCTAAGAGTGCCAAGTCCTCGTGGTACTACAGCACCAACTAAAAAGGGGGCTTTACTTTGCCCCCTTTGGATAATCTGCGCTGGCTCCGTAGCCAGCTTGGAGATGAGAGTCACCATATCAAACCTATCGTCATACGTTAATGGCATAAGACAACCCAATGCTGTTTCAAAGCCACTGATACCAAAGGCTGCATCAACAAGACTGCATTGCTTGTCATCAATCGAATGAGGAGCATGATCCGTGGCTATAGCATCTATTGTGCCATCTATCAAACCTTCGATCAACGCCTCTGTGTCTTCACTAGTACGAAGGGGAGGATTAACCTTGGCTAAAGAGCCTCGACTCAAGACACTATCCTCTGTTAGTACGAGATGATGAGGCGTAACCTCTGCAGTGACGCTACAACCACTCTTCTTTGCATCCCTAACCAGTTGTAATGACTTGGTTGTGCTAATATGCGCAATATGAAGCCATGCCCCTGTTGATTTCGCCAGTTCGATGTCACGAGCAACTACAGACTCCTCCGCTTCCACAGGAATACCAGGCACTCCCAACTGTCTAGCAACCGGACCATCATTGATTACACCGTTTTGTGATAATCTTATATCCTCACAATGATCAATCACTGGCATATTAATACTACCTGCCAGCTCCAGTGCACGACGCATTACCAGATCACTAGCTATAGACTTCCCATCATCACTAAAACCCACTACCCCTGACTTAGCCAACGTCTCGAAATCTGTCAGGACTTCCCCCATTTGACCAACAGTGATACTGCCTATTGGGAATACCCGTATCATGCTCTCTTTACTGACAGTATCTTTGACATATTGCAATGTATTGATATTATCGACAGGAGGATTGGTGTTGGGCATACAGCAGACCGAAGTAAAACCACCCTTAGCAGCAGCACGCGTCCCAGTTGCAATGGTCTCCTTGTGTAAAAAACCCGGGTCTCTCAGGTGACAGTGTAAATCAACAAATCCTGGTGCGACAATCATCCCTTGCGCATCGAATATACAGGCCAACTGTGCCTCACCCCATACATTATTACCGATCGCTTCAATCCTACCATCCACAATCAAGAGATCGGCATACTGATCAAGGTTTTGGCTTGGATCAATTATACGACCATTTCTGACACCTAGAGAACTTGGCAATAATCCGGCTCCTCTAACTACATCAATAAAGCTATACTGCAGGTCTGAAACCAAGCGCCTGAGCTTCTAACTCCGAGTTAAAAAAAATCAGGTCTTCCAACCTGACTTGCTCCAAAATCGAGCTATCTGAACTATGATACCTTTTCATATCGGAGGACGAGCGCCCGCTAGTATTATTCGCTACATAGGGTGGTTGGTATTCACGATCACAGTAGATACATCGCAACTTCAGAGGCCAAGAGCTTACTACAATAAATTGTGGAATTGCATGTAAAGGCTCATGTACCGACACACAATTTGGATTTATACATCTGGCCTCAGCACAGCGTTTATACGTAGGTGAAGCTCTATGTTGTGAGGAAGGTTCTGTCGCACCAGTCACATTATCCGGGGCTACACCCAATAAAAGCGATACTAACGC
>JAXHVC010000014.1:0-15271 GCA_034189315.1 Chloroflexota bacterium
GTATTCTAATAGGTATTAACTGGCTACTTATGAAGAAGATAAAACTGCTAGGAAGTATAAGTAGGGGGATATGAGATGGCTTATGAACTGAATGGGGTGGAGAAATCCAATCTAGCTTTCTTTTCCACCGATCATGCAGTAAATGTGGCCTATAATAATTATGGTTTAGATGATGTAGAGAAATATCTAGTGGGTAGGTACTTTACCAAGAATAATGCAAGGATTTTAGACATTGGTTGTGGGCGTGGCAGGACCACTGTTCCTTTAAATCGAGCCGGATTTAATGTTACGGGTATCGATATATCTGAGAAACTGGTACATGCGGCATCGAGCAGCTATCAGGATCTGGATTTTCGTGTGATGAATGCATGTGAATTGGGATTTGATAATGAGACTTTTGACTACATCTTCTTTTCTTTCAATGGGATAGACTGCATATATCCTGAGGGTAATAGGATTATCGCTTTGCAGGAAATACATAGAGTGCTTGCCCCAGGCGGGTTATTTGTCTTTAGCTCACACAATTCTTGGTGGCTTCCGTTAGGATGGAAGCCTATGGACCTGCCATATTTTCTTGCAGTATTAGCTTGCAATATGCACAACCTGCGTATGTTTAGGAAATATAGGATTGAAACCACGAGATCGGGATCAATTATACAGTATTATCAAAATCCCCAGCGCCAGAAGAAACAGCTAAACGAGTTAGGATTTGAAGTCCTTGAGATGGTAGGACCATTTAGCAGGTTGCTTAAACTATGTGAGCCTTATTTACATTACGTTGTGCGCCGGATGACATTATAGGTTTCTACCCATTGCAAAGAGCCTGCCGCTGATCTGCTTTGGTAGTTTCTTTTCCATACGTCTACCAATATTAACTGCCCATTCTCTTGCTGTAAATAATGTTGTATTGAGTGGTGTGTACAAGACGTAATCTTGATTGAAAGCAGCGCCAAATCTACTTTTAGCGGATCTTTGATGCGACTGTGGATCTGAGGGTGTGGAACCAAAACTAATCTGCTCAAACCCGTGATTTTGTGCCCATTGAATGGTTCCCCAATGGAGGTGGTCGGATGGATGAAGCTGTTTCATTAGTTTACGGTCCAGTCCGAGATATGTGAGATACAGGGCTTTTCTTGATGCGAAAGCGAAGAATCCCTGGGCTGCTAGACAATTATGTCCGTCCGTTGTGAGCAATATATTGAAATGATCGGGATAGAGGCGGTTATAGAGCTCTTGGAAGAAATGGTAGGGGTAGGGTGGGGTACCTATGTGTTGTAGGTTATCTTTGTAGATAGCATAAAAGGAAGCAAGATCTCGTTTGTCTTGCATTTCCCTGTTCTGAAAACCAGCCTGCTCACATCTTCTAATGAATTTCCTCTGACCACTCTTTTTTGAGAAGTGCTTTTCCCAGATGATGTCTGGGGTTGTATGGCTCAGGTTGAGGTTCATTGTTCCAACAGGGGTCTCTATCCTTGAGTCTTTGGTCTTAAGCATATGACTGAGTTCTGATGTTGTACATCTCATTTTGGTATATGCTATGCCTTTTTCTCTGCTCAGTAGTCTTATTTGATCAGCCAAGGCTTTACCTATCTTGGTACCATAGCCAGTGGAAATAAGTGGGCCACCAAAATCTGAATCTGGAAGTGAATCCAGAATTTTAAACACCCCGGCATTTCTAGATATAGCAAACGGACAAATTCCTACTAGAACGCCTGCATCCATATCTCGGAACGCTAGGTAGTGCGTCTCAGTCCCAAGAACATCCTCTAAAACAGCCTGCCATTTTAGACTATGGTAGAAAGTACCTTCATCGGAACTGGCAACATAGTTCTCCCATTCAGCTCTATGCTCTAATAGTTCCACTGACATTGGTATGTCAGACATAGTTGCTCTCTAGCTTCTCCATTGTATACTGGGAGAGACCTTGTCCTTCTTTGCCATGATGCGGTCCCTGTATTTGCTTAAGTCTTTTAACATGACCTCTAGTTCTTGTTGTAAAGTATGGGCAGGATGAAATCCCAGCTGATAGAGTTTTTCATGTAATGGGTTGTAGTATTGGACGTGCTCATCCTCAACCCTGGGATTTGGGTAATGCTCTATCTCTGTATGAAATCCGAGCTTGTCGGCCACTGCTTTCACTTGTCGTGCTAGTTCGATAGTACTGTATACCTCATCGAATTGGTTAAAGACTCGATAATCTCCTTTTTCGGCAGGGTTTTCTATTGCTAGCAGGAAACACTGTATTGAATCTGCTAGTGCTATAAATGGCCTTCTTTGACCGCCTGCTCCATAGGGAGTCAGATTGTGGTTTAGGATTGATTGTGCGCAGAATCGATTGAGGGCAGTACCAAACACTGAGTCAAAATCAAACCTAGTGTTTAAACTCTCATCACACATCTCCACAGTACGGGTTCCGTATACTATCCCTTGCATTATATCTGTTGCCCTTAGTCCCCATATCTCACATGCCATTATCATATTGTCGGAGTCGTAAACCTTGCTCCAATGGTACCAGTCGGTGAATGCATGCTTAGGGAATGGCAATGTATCTTTTCTCCCATTGTACTCTATGTCTAGGAATCCTTCGGGAATATCGATATTTGGAGTGCCATATTCTCCCATTGAACCGAGTTTGACCAAGTGACAATGTGGTATAAGGTTGTGTATGGCATATATGATATTTAATGTGCCAACCAAGTTGTTGGTTTGGGTTAATACTGCATGCTTGACATCTATCATGGAGAAAGGGGCGGAGGCTTGTTCACCTAGGTGTACTATGGTATCTGGTTTATATTTATCTAATACATAGTGGACGAAGTCATAGTCCGTAAGGTTACCATATTCAAAACACATGGACTTACCGATATGTCTTTCCATTGCCTTAAGCCGTTCTTTCATAGATACTATAGGGACTGCACTATGTGATCCGACCTCTGCAACCCATTGTCTCCTTAGGAATCTATCGACTCCTACTACATCAAAGCCTTTATTCACTAAGTGCATACAAAGGGGGAATCCAACATAACCGTCTGCTCCAAGAATAGCTATCAATATCCTTACCTCGTCTCTCTAGCTAATTGAATCTAGTTGTGTTGCTAGTTGCTGCATGGTCATTACTTGCAGCTTGCCTTCATCTCTTTTCCTTGCCACGGTACCAAGAAACTGGTCAAGGTACTTGGCTAGTGATGGCTGTGTCAACAGATTGTGCGGGTGAAGAAAAACATGAAACACTTCCATTTTTCTGATGGCATTGCTCAGCAGAATTCTGGCTCGTGGTAGAAGACTTGACGGGAGAAGAGGATCTACGAAGCATATAGACGAAGGCACCTCCCACAATCCATGCTTCTTCTTTGGTGGATTCGATGAGTTTATAGTATTGAGCAGATTCCATCTTGGTAAATTCTTGCCTCTATAGGACTGGAATCCGGCGCTCTCTAGAATGTCTATATGTTTAATATCATTACCTGGGAACACAAAGGACCTGGGGGCGATTCCTTTTTCTCTTGCCAACTTTACCCCTATCTCTAATTCATCTGTGACCACTTGTTTGCTGCATTGAGGAAGGGGTAAGTGGAAGAAACTGTGTAGACCTATCTCTTGGCTCACTCGGCACGAAAGTATTCTTTCTATGATATCACCACCACAATAGAGGGGACTATGAGCTATATAATTATTATAAAACTCCCAATCTAACCAATTTTCCTTGAATGAGGCCATATCTTTGGATATCAGAGGTCTTCCTTCTCCAGGTTTGAGGAATAGGTGCCCAACAATTGCCCAAGTTGCTGGTATATAGTATTTCTCTAGTAGCCTTAATAGAAATGTGACCATGTCTCTTCCATAGGAGGGATCGTTCTGAAGGGATGTTAATGCCCTGCTCTTTGGGTGAAGCAGGAAACCCCAAGCTAGTTCAGTATCTAGGCTCATTATGAATGTTGATTGTTTTAGAGGTGTTCTCGAAAGCGCGTGAGCATACTTATCGCTGAGATTCATTCGTCGATACCTCCATCTGCCGTCCATACTTCGAATCCAGTGTTGCAGTAGAGCTTAGCCGCAGTGGAATCGGTGCCAAGTCGGAGGAAATCCTCCTCTGTCCATTGATGGACCTTTGGCCGTGCCACCTCGGGATAGGCCTTAGGTTTCAACTTGCCGAAGTCAGATATTAAGGCATATCTTTGTTGGCGTTCGAATGATTCTGCGAGGCTGGCGTATTGGTCATAACCAAAATGGGATGGCAATCGTGGAGGATCATCCAATGTGGACCGAGGGATATTGGATGAATCGATCCCGAAATTGTAGTCTGCGAGTCTGTTGACCATATCTGATGCACTAGCGACTATTGGGATTTCAGGGTTTTTCGTTGTCTCGAACCACTTGCCCCCGTAGATTTCTGTGTAAGTCATTTGTGCGCTGGGACTGTATGTCCATGAAGAGGAAAAGACACTCCCTACACTGATTGCAGCAGCGACGATCAGAATCACCGCTACCGATGTGGCAAGTAATACTCCTTGACGTCGTGTCCCTTGTTCCCAGCGCGATTTAATGAAATCGTATATGGCAAGTCCACTTAGGACTGTACCCATAAGTAGAGCCAACCTGACTAATCTAACGGGATTGTATTCGTATTCTGGGAAATTGCCAAATACCATGACTATGCCAAGAGGCAAGGCAACAACGAACTGTATGGCATAGCTGAACTGAGTGGGAGCGAGTTCTGCTTCTTTTGATAGACCTCTTGATATCATGTATAGGAATGATGCCCCTGATATTACGAGTAGAATAATAATTGCACCATCGGAAGTCATTACTAGTCGGACAGTCTGGAGAAAACTCAATCCTGATTCCTGTATTGTAGTGACGTCTGTTCTTATAAGAGGTGTGCCGCTTTCAAAGACAAGCCAATGATAAACCCTTTTGAAACTATCTCTTATGAGTGAGTAGGACAGATACCATGTGAAGAAGGTTATGGTCATGATTAGAGTAACACCGAGGAATCTTTCTCCCATTCCGACGTACGGGTCGATTTGTGGTAGCGCTTGGCGAGAGAGCCTTGCATATAGTATGGCCCAAGCGTTTCGATAGTTATGAAGTATGCATGGTATTCCAAAAACGCAAAGGACGAGAATGGTGAAGATGGCTGTGATTGGGTGGAAAAAGGTGATGGCCAAGGCAAGTAAGATCAGCATAAGTGAATTTGTGACGCGATTCTTTGAGGATTGATCTGCCTTGTGATATAGAGCTAACATACAGGGCAGCATGAAAAGTGCAAGTACACTGGGATGAATAGCGGCATGAAAGAAGCTGTATATTAGTGGAAGAGCAAATGCCAGGACTAGCAACGCCTGTCCTCGCGAATGTGCAACTGCCTTACCTAGCATATACATACTTGCAATATAGAATCCAGAAAACAGTACGAAAAAAAGACTAGGCAGAGCCTCCCTTGGAATGCCGGATGCATGTACTATAATAGCCCCTAGGATGTGTTCTACAGGATAGAAATTGGTATCGCCAACCTTTCCTGTGCTGAGAATATCTTTTACGTAACCCAGGTGTGTGGCCGTATCCCATCGCCCATAGAATGGATAGTCTCTGAATTCTGGTAGGAGCAACAGGATGGTATTGGCCAGTATCGCTATGCCTAATCCAACCAACCATAAATGAGATTTCCTATCCGTGAATGCCTGATGGACAACGATTGTTATTCCGCAAGCAATAGTGGCTATGAGAAACACCCAGAGGATGCCAGGATATGCACTATATATAGATACCTCATATCCTGAGGAGGTTTCGGTATTCCTGATCAAGCTAAATGCCATAATCATGAAAACCGTACCTGCAATTGCCAGTATTCTATCGATCTTCAATACTCTAACACCCTGCGATACGCTAGTTATCTATTAATTAGTAGCGGAGTTGTTCTTATCCATATCTATGGATAGGGCATCTTTATATCTATATACAGCTGCGTCGAATGTGTATTCCCTTTCGGCTAGAGCGCGTGCTTGTTTAGCGATCTCTTCTAGGTTTGGGTGATTTAGGGCTCTTGTCAGAGCTGTGGCTATGTTCTGTGGGGAATTATCTTTTATTATAAAACCCGTCTGCCCATCCTCTATGACGTCGGGAATGCTCCCAACTGATGTCGCTATAATGGGTGTACCACATGCTATAGCTTCGAGCATAGTCATGGGGAGTCCTTCGGTGTATGATGGTAGAACAAGTATCTTTATTTCGTTTAGAAGCCTTGGTATGTCTGAGTGTTCTACCCAACCAACCAACTCTATTTTGCCAGCCATTTCGGGATGTTTGATGCGTTCTTCGACTTGTGATCGTAGTGGTCCATCGCCAATGATGAGAAACTTGGTATCATGCCCGTTTTCTGCAAAGAAGCTGGCGATGCCATTGAGAAGGTCTGTAATTCCCTTCTCCTTACTTAATCGACCTATGTAACCAACTGTGTTATTTCGTTCACTACAAGACTTTTGTACTCTAAAGTTATCAAGATCGAGGTAATGGTGTTGAGATATGGTTATCTTGTGCTGATATCCTTCAAGGTTCCATTCCTTGATGACCCTGGGCGAATAGACCAGGATACTATCAGATAGTGTGCAATTGATTTTCTTGAATACCCTAAGGGGCATATATAACTTGTTGTTTTTTAGCTGTCCTTCCTGTTCCATAGAACCGGCTAAAGCGATTGCGACTCTCCTGCGAAACAGCTTTGCTGTTATCATAGGTAGCAGTAGTGTCTCCCCTCCTAAGAAAAAGATCCAAGTATCAACCTTTTTCCCTATTATGGCCAATCTTAGCGATGCCTCTATCTGTACTCGAATGTGATTGATCATTTGTGCGAGTGGACCGCTTTCTTTCCACATTCGAATTGAGTAGGAGATAGTGCTTCCTCCGCTTTTATGAGCCGTATCACCGGCTACTATGTAGACTTTGTCTACGAAAGCATGAAGTAGCTTCGCTATGTCTCCCAAGAAAACATCCCCTACTCCAGAAGCTCGGGGAGTGACTATTCCAATATTTGTTCGTTGTTCTTTCATGACTAGTTCTTAACTGCTCGGTCGTATAGGTCTAGAGTCTTTTTACCCATCAGTTCCGCAGAGTAGTTATCTGAGACCAACTCCCTTGAATTTTGGGACATCAATATCCGTAGCGAGGGATTCTCAATGAGGTAGTTGATCTTAGTAGCAAGTGCCATATGGTCACCCTTTGGGACTAGAAATCCAGTTATTCCATCCTTGACTAATTCGGATACGTCTCCAACGTCACTAGCTATGGCTGGTAAACCACAAGCCATTCCTTCCAGAATGCTCATGGGGAAGCTCTCGAGCAATGAGGGAAGCACGAGTATATGTGCTGAGTTGTATAGCTGGGGCATATACTCATAGTCCACATGACAGAACTCGATCCTATCATGTGGTATATCCATTTTATGCGCTAGTCTAACGTATGGTCTCTTGTCTCCGGCTCCCGCAAAAATAAAAACAGCATCTTTGTGTTCCCTTAATACATGAGGTATGGCCTTCATGACCACTTGTGGCCCCTTAGTAGCAATAAGCCTCCCACTGAAGATTACCCTTGGTTTGCTATTGTTCTTCTTATATGGTTGAAATAACTCTAAATCTATACCATTATGGATGACTGTAATCGCCTTATCATAACCATATTGATCCATCAAATCTTTCCTCACTGCGTTTGATACAGCTATGATATTGGTAGTTCTAGCTAGGCTAAGGGATTCGTATGCTCTTGCCAGGGGGTAAGTGAGTATGGTGGTCTTCTCAGAGCTATCCAAGTCCCAGAATCCTACTTTGGAATTGGATATTCCCTGACGCTGGCCTTGTAAGGTTGAATGATAAGTTACGATGTGTGGGATATCGTTTCCTATGATTCTGAGCAATTGATCGGCAAGTGGTCCGGCAGAATGTACAATATCTATATTACGTTCTTTGATAAAGCTTGGAATCTTACGAGCCGCCAGTAGCTGATATCGAATATCTGAGAGGAAGACTCCATTGGATGTAGATAGGTTGTGAATAGTCACATTAGGAAAATCTGTCTCCGCACTGGCATGCTTGGTGATATCCCCGTTCCCTGGATTGGAGTTCGTGATGACGTGAAGGTCGACGTCATTGGATATGGCTTTACATAGATTCTTACAATAGGAGGCAATTCCTCCCCATCCAGGTATGAACTCGGTTGTTAGTAGCCCAATTCTCATTATCTATGAAGTGCTTAGCTGATAATCATGGGTAACGATTGATATCGATGTGCCCGTTACGATTCCACCTGCTCCTTAAGTATTTAAGGCGAAGCTTTGCCAGTACGACAATAAGACCAAACCCGTGACGTATTGGATTCATAGTGGAACATTGAGAGTGATATAGACAACGAGTTGATACCTCGGTTATACGAAGCCCTCTTCTCTCCGCTTCCATGAGTACCTCGATGCTGAAACCAAATCCGTCTTCTGTTATGGACAGTGAATCGATGAGTGCCCTATCGTGCGCCCTGAAGCAACTTTGTGCATCGGATACGGCTACCTTTGATCCAAAGTTAAGTAATGTTGTTATCACTCGGATCCCCAATTCACGATATCTAGGTGTATTGCAATCAGAGCCTAGAAACCGTGAGCCGATCACCAAGTCTGCTTCGTTTCGGAGAAGTGGAGCAATGAGCTGAGGGATTTCCTCTGGGTAGTGTTGATTATCACCATCCATAGTGACGACTATATCTGCACCGTTTGCTATAGCTGTCTTGAAGCAGGTTCTGGTTGCTGCTCCTGCTCCCCTCCTATACGGATGTCGCACTACCAATGCCCCTGCTTCTCTGGCTAACTCAGAAGTGTTGTCATTGGAACCATCGTCAACAACGATTACCTCATCTACGTAGTGAGTTGTTCGTCTCACTACATCGCCTATAAAATCTGCCTCGTTAAAGCAAGGAATTGTTACTACTATCCTTGCTCGGTTTTGCCTTCCCGACTTATCGGTGGGTAGGTATTCTTTATCCTGTTTCATGAATTCGCCTCAGGCCTAGGAGCTATAGATTCGGTGAGTATTTCACTCATGGTTTGTACTGTGACACCAAGGTCTTTCAGATATTCGCAGATGGATATAAATAGATCTGCCGATGTTTGATGTTCAACCGGATATTCAACGACTTCATGACCAACTAGAACGAGCCACTCGTGAAATTTGAAAGTCGTGTCAATCATTGATTGAACGCTATCAAAGGTCTGTGGATAGTCCATAAGATAGACCCTTTGAATCAACGGAACATCAGCATCCACAGGTTCAATTCCGGTGCGCCATGAGGCATATACTTCTTTCGCTAATCTCAGGGATTGACTGTTAAAGGCACTGTGAGGAAAGACAAAGATATCACTTCCTCTTGTGAAGCCTTGTTCTTCTAGCCATACCTTGGAGAGTGTGAGTTCTTCTAGTACCGTTTCCGCTGGTAGGGTGGTCAGCTCAATGTCATGGAGACCATGAGACAAAATGTCCCAACCAAATTCACTGTATAGTCTATTGATCTCTTCAGTTGTTATTCGCGTGCCAGCATTTGATATGCATAGTGCTTGAGACGCGCTCCAACCATAACTCTGCAATACTGGGGCTACGATTGTGACATCAGAGGATTGTCCATCATCAAACACAAAAGTGAATAACGGATGCTCCAATGGGGTAATTGCCATAAGATTATCAACTTTAACGCTGGCGGATGTTCCTTCCTCGCTCACAACATCGAATCTAATGCGTTTGATATGACGCCATGCCCAATCACCCAGATCTACAGGATTTCTATCGGCTGCTGACTTGCCGATAACTACCTTAGTCCACTCGTTGCTTTGTATCTGATGTCTTAGGACATGTCCAAAGTCGAACACAAAACTCTCACTATTGCTATTATCTGTCCAGAATTGGAGTTGCATAATGCTGACATTTGCAGGTTTGTCGATCTTGAACCATATCTCAAACTGTTTGAACCGAAGGTCAAGGGGGGGATCCAATATGATGTCTACGTATTCGAAGGATCCGTCAGTGGGAATCAATTGTGTTGAGAACTTTCTTCCCTCGGCAGTATCCCCTGCTATCGACACATTGCTACTGTGTTCTTTTCTACTCAAGACGTCGAAACCATCAATAACAAATGTCGAATTTACTCCTGGCGCATAGTAGATATTGAGAAGGTCAACGGTACAATTCTGCAACTTGGCTTCCCCATTTCGGAAATCCTCAATCCAGATCCTCACCTTGGATTCCGTTACATCATCGAAGTCAAGCGCATAATGATTGCCTTTACTTTGATTGGCTTCATTACCATTGAGCACCATTTGTCGGATGGTGATGTTTTTCTTATTGGAGCTACGGAATATACAGGCATCACCTTTAATATCATTGGCTAGGGTGATGATGGTGTCTTTCCCTGTTCCCTCTACCGTGATAGTATCCTTCCAAATATCAATTCCTGCAGCTGTTGATTTAGTGTATGTCCCAGGGAGGAGTTTTACTATGCCACCCGATCGTGTAGCATCTATCGCCGCTTGAATCTCATGCTCATCCTTTATTCCATCGCATATATAATCAGCATCGGCCTTCAACTCACTAGGAGTGTCGAAGGCGGACACAGTCATTTCGTATGATGTTGCCATATTTGATCCGTTATGTTTATCAGAGGACGCAACAGTAGGCACAATCAAGGCTATGCAACCTAGAAAGACCAAGATGGCCAAGAAACCATTTCTCTTATGATTTCGATCCCATGCCACTTGATTTCCTCCCTAGGGTCGATACCCATGGGATTGTATTGCTCTATTTTGGTTAGGATGTATGATCACGGTTAGTATTTGTCCCAATGACTTGGATTCCTAATGTTAAACTCTCCCATCCCTATTACTATAGGCGTTTCTTTAGACATCAGTCTATTTGTCCTGTAAACATATGAGTGAATAACGGTGTTTGATTGTTATGGTCAATATGATCCATACAGCTGGTTCATTCCTTATGGCAAACTACGAGTATATAGCAAAGACCTGTCTGTCGGACGATCTACAAAGATTAAAAGATATATGAGATCAGCCATATTCCTGGTTGGATGAAATCCAATGAGATGAGGACATGAGATGATGGGGTTAAAGTCCTATTGTTATCGGATGCCACTGATGGACTGCTTCAGTAGATGATATTCCATACAATCCCCGATAACAACCCCTAGATGGCCGTATTCTTTGATATGCCAGTAATAGACACGCTGTTAAACGGCGGATTAGATATCAACATACCCTAATTCCTGCATCCCATTTCTTGCGTGGATGCACTGAAAACAGGTAGTCCAAAGAAGCTGTTATGAAGATACAAATAATATACCTATAGTTATACCGTATAAGAATCAGCGCGCATCTTTTTATCTGCATGTACTGCTCAAAGACCGTTGATTCAATCGGTCATATCATTCATAACAGCAATACCTCTATTAGCCTGACTATGCCAGCCTTTGACTAAGCCTGAATCTAATGAAAAGACTGCTTGGCCATACTCAGAGTATCCTTCTAATCCTCTCTATGTAAAACTCCATCCTGCCGTAAGGATCTTCTTCACTATGTAACAATATCGGATTACTCCTTGTCGTTGACCTCCTTTGCTCAAGCGGTTGGTGGAACTCCAATAAGTATCGCGAGCGAGATCGCAACGGGTAATCCATGATGCAGCCGATATATCTGGTTAAAAACCAATCGAATACGTATCTTCTGGTTGTGTCTTTCTACGTAGTTCAATTGGAACAGATGCTAGGCTGAATAGCCATGAATCCCAGAGTTCACTAGTAACATTAGGCACACACTACTATATTCAGTTTAGAAACCTAAATGTTTATTGTGCCTAAAAACATGTCTACTGTCTAATAACATATCACCAAACCCAGAACTGTCAATTTCACTCAACTCTATGTAACTTACAAAAACAGCAAAAATTACCAAGGATACCCATAACATAAGAATAACTAATAAAAATAAAAAAAATTATCTAAAAGTTATATCAATAGTACGCTATACTGTAGTTGTTCGAAATCATTGCTCAATATAGAATCAGTGCTATATTTGTTGATACCCACTATCCTTCTAGTTGGGTTCCTGCCTAATTGTGTTCTTGACTGTATTGGTCTCCGTTACTCAATGATATGTTGCTGGTACTCGGTACTATTTGTCCTTTGCTGTCATACAACTGCAATTGTGATCTTGTTGTCAAGGTGTAGCGGGATGAATCCAGACATTCATTAGGTTTAGGGGAAACACTGAGCTTGACTTGATTTAATTCTAATTGATCGTGATGGGGGGTGGAGTTGTTTCTGGGGATATTAACGATGCTGTTAAGGAATATCCAGGGCGCGTAAATTCTTCTATATTAATACTCTTCTGGCGCTAGTCGGGGTTTCTTCCGATTAATGCTTGCTTGAGATATCGTAGGATAACCGGATTCATGGCTGATTATGAGTGATGTAGAGGCTGCACATTATGATCATCCTTTGGAGTATTAGAGAATCGATTGTATTTGGTAGTAATAAATGATAAGTTTATCTGTGTGACCTGCGGTCATCATAACAACAGGTACCATATGCTAGTAGAGTGGTGTTTTGACGTGAATGTGGGGGTTAGTCTATGCTGGATGTTTTTCCATTCCGCGTACCCATGATGACGGTAGGTAACAATAGATAGAAAGATATGCTACAAGATGAATCCCATTGCATCTTGTAGCATACATAGTTGGATGTAGTGAAATGATATGTTTTGTGTTGCCGTTAGTCTGTTGCGCAGCTACTACAAGACTGTAGATTGAACTTTCTGATTGTAATAGGCTTGGATATCCCGGTACCTTCTTGCGATTGGATGGGGATTATTCGTCTTTTAGGGTGAATGGATTGAGAATAGATACTCTGGAACAACTGATTATCCGTAGGATAGGGAAGATGTTTACCTGTGCTTGAAAGATATAATTCGGTCCTTTGAATTACATTATCTACTTGTCCCATTGCGATTTCCTCCTCAGAGCATTGTGTTTCCGAACATCCGTTACATCTATAAAAGAGAGTATCACCAATTAGTAAAGGGGTGGGTAAATACGGTACTGATTTTTAGATAGAGGGGTAAAAATTAAGTAAGAGTCTGTTTACCTTCTTGGCTAGGTCGGTTCATTCTTGGTTACTTTTATTCTTGTTGATTTGGACCAAGTAGAAAGCGAGTGTTGTGAACTGGGAAGGAACTATTCGAAGGAGTTGTGTGAGACTAATTTGGAAGAATAGGGCATATAACAAGGGGTGGCCTGATTTGCCTTATCTGCACTAGTCTTAGTCTGGAGTCATGGTGGGAGATGGCTATATTTTTGTTGGTGATGGTAGGAAGACTATTGAACTCTAGGATGGTCGATGTACTAGGTGTCTTTCAATTATACGATAAAACGATTATACCCTTAGCTCCGTCATGATGCTGTATAAAGACAAACTTGTTATTTAATTGCGAGGAACGCTAGCGACCAAGCAAGCTTAGAGAGGTGGCATGATGAAACACGCGAGATTGCTTCGATCCAATCTTAAGAAACTGGTTGTCTACTAATAACTCGTGTCCCTCACGAGTCCCGTGCTAGCAATGACAGTCGGGGTTTGCACGATAAAAAATGTGGTTCGGAGCTGTGGTAATAATCATTACGATAATAGTAGAATAAGATAACATACAGTGGCAATTCAGTCGAAGTCTGTGTTGGAGTTACTGGTGCTATTCAAGCTGGACACTTCCACTCTTCCCTCCGCTTTTCTTAACAACTCGAATATTCTCTATATGCATACTTGGATCAACGCCCTTGCACATGTCATATATGGTGAGTGCGCTTACGGTTACAGCTGTCAATGCTTCCATCTCTACACCGGTCTTTTCCTGGCATCGCACCAGTGCGCTGATTTCCACCTGGCCATTCTGCTCATCAGTATGAAATTCTATGCCTATATTGGAGAGCAAAAGCGGATGACATAATGGAATGATATGGGGAGTATTCTTAGCGGCCAATATACCTGCTACTTGAGCAGCTGTTAGGACGTCCCCTTTGGGAAGTTCATGATTTAAAATCATAGTTGCTGTGGAGGGTTTCATTCGGACTATTCCCTTCGCTAGCGTTTCTCTTTGAGTAGTAGGTTTATCCCCCACATCGATCATACTAACACTAGAGAAATGCTTCATGACTATCCCCCTATCAGGGACATTTTCTTTGAAGAGTGAATGTCCTTATTAATATGATGCCTCTTTGGTTTCGAAGCTATTGCCTTATTGATATATTGCTTCAAATCTTTAGGTTGGACTCCATTGCGCAAAGATGGTAATAAATCTATACTATTATCAGACATCAAGCAGGGGAGTAGTTTGCCATCCGCAGTAAGACGGAGACGGTTGCATAGGAAACAGAAGTGTTCACTAATAGGAGTAATGAAGCCTAGCGTACCTTTAGCACCATCGAAGCGATAGTACTTGGCTGGTCCATTTCCCTTAGGTGCTGAGCAGGGACTGAGGTTACCTAAAGGTCGGAGTCTTTGTAAAATGTCCTTTAATCCTACGAACTGAAGGTGTTTATCCCCAAAGGGCATCAGCTCGATAAATCGGATGTTCCAACCCTCATCTCTAGTGAGGCGGGCAAATTCAGTTACTTCGTTATCATTTAGGCCACCCATGACTACCATGTTGATCTTGATTGGTTTGAGACCCACTTTACCGGCAGCATTGATACCTTCTATTACCTGATCCAGCTTGTCAAGACCAGTAATCTCTTGATACTTCTTACGACTTAGCGTATCTAGACTAACATTAACGCGCTGTAGACCTGTTTGCTTAAGCTCTGCGGCATACTGTTGGAGCAAGATTCCATTGGTTGTCAGCGAAATATCCTCTAATCCAGGTATCTGATCTAGTATGTGGATCAATCTAGTAATATCTGCACGACATAACGGTTCTCCGCCGCTGAGACGGATCTTACTAATACCAAGTTCAGCAGCTGTTTGGGCAATATGGGAGATCTCTTCGTAAGTAAGCATCTCTTTACGAGGTATATGATGAAAGCTACCAGAAGGGGAACAATAAATACAGCGGAGATTACATCGATCTGTCACTGAGATACGTAGGTAATTAATCGGACGCTGAAATGAGTCGGAAATACCACTCATAAGAGGCTCAATTCTCTAGCAATGCATTGGAGTATTTTGCGTGCCTTGATTGCAGCCAGTGCTCTAT
>JAXHVC010000140.1:0-27649 GCA_034189315.1 Chloroflexota bacterium
CTTAGGGAAAAGGGTGGTAGATTAATAGATATCACTAGGACAAGCAAAGATGGAGACTATGCATTCCAAGGATTAAGAGGTGGCCAATACACAGTCATAATTACTCATGAATCCCAAGGTACAGATCAAGCCATTAAGACTAGCACAAGAACCAAGATCATGCGTAGGATCAAGCAAGACATGGTTCTAGATTAGATTCGAGCGAATGGCTCAGCTTATGAGGTCGCGTTGGAACGCGGCCTCTTTTAATTTCAGCTATCATCCAGTCCGATTCCGGGACTTAAGAGAGCTGCTGATCAACCATACACACAACATCTCTCGACATCAAATAGGCAGCGCCACCAAAATATACATCTCTTTTATTTGAACCTATCATATATGATAGACTTCACCTAGATCATTGGATGTTTAAAAGGCGAGAATAATGGTTTCACTCATGAAACCGCTCACCTCATTCAAGGGTATTCTAACCATAGTACTAATCCTTGGACTCGTTGCAGGTTACTGGGCTTTTAACCATGCAAGCGCTTCTACTTCGTCAACGGATGATTCAATCCCACCTATCATAGCTTCTTCCTCCATGGCATACTTTGCCAAGTGCGAAGGAGTTGATGGTGAATCCCAGAATACTAATCACGAAAAATGGATAGTGGTGATCTCCATAGATTGGGGTGTTCATCAGCCAGGAAGCGCAGCCACAGGTCCAGCAAGACGACGTGGTGATGTTGAAATAGACGATTTCATAATTACCTTTAATTAGGAAAAGGCAGCTCCAAAGCTTCTGGAGAAGTGTTCAAAGGGAGAAGTCCTACCAAAGCTTGAAATCGAACTGACAACCCGCTATCAGGAGCTAAATCAAACCTACTTGAAATATGAGCTCAGGAATGTATCTATTACCAGTTATCATGTATCGGGTCAAGCAGGATCTGGAATACCCCCAGCGATAGTGGTCGCCAACAACTTTGAAGATATTAAAGTGACATACACTGAATACGACAGCGAGGGCAATTTCAAGGGTAATATAGAGACAGCGTATCGTGTAGAGTCAGACCGAACAAGAGGATAGTTGATTTCACACTACTCACCATTTATCTAGAGAAGGCTATTACCTGAATAGGGGAGTCTTGGGACTCCCCTGATCTATTTCTCAGTATTTGAGCACAACGACTAAGATTCAGCTGAGCATCTGAAAGACAAGAGGAACTATATTGCGCATCTCCTCCATGGAATATTTGCTGGCTTCAATATTTCCCTCAGTCTTCGCCAATAGCTCATTGGAATCACCTTGGCATAGGTACTCTTTATATCTGTCCTGATACTTAATACCCATAGCATCACCCACTAAGTCCATTATATGTACAACCTGGAAGGGATGTGTGGCTTCACGGCGGGCAAAAGCACCTTGGCATCCAATACAGGCATTAACCATAATATCCGCATGGCACTCCTCGACCTCGTGTACCCTTTGTCTCCTTATTTGCGAAGGTCCCTCTCCTGAGGTTGATCCCATACCAGCAGCCCCACCACAACACAATGAACTATCACGATTATGAGCCATCTCCACTAGTTCCACGCCGGGGATCGCTTGGATAACCTTACGGGGAGCATCATAAACGCCTCTACCCCTTCCCAGGTGGCATGGATCATGATATGTAACCTTCTTGGTAATGGTATTGGTAAAAGGCATTTTTTCAATATTATCAGCAAGAAATTCGGTGATATGCTGCACCTTTATCCCCTGGTTGAATCGATCTCCGAAGACATCCTGACAGATATGGTCACATGTAGGGCACAAAAACACAATGGTCTTGGGATTAAAAGCGGACAGGTCTTGAACCAATTTCTTGGCATCAATATCCCCTCTATCCAATTCACCCATGTAAGCCATGGTTACACTACAGCAATAACCCGCACCACCCCCCACTGCTACAAAGTCGATCCCCATCCGCTCCAACACATCTAGGGTGACAAATGCTTTATCTGGCATCATGTTTATTCCACAGCCCAGAAATACTACGACATCCGATTGTACCGGATTCTCCGGAATAGTAGTCAGCCAACGCACTTCATCTGGACGCATCATGATGGAGCGAATAAGTTCAAATGCGTAGTAGCGTTCTTCAGGACACATGAACGATTTAGCCATGGGTACGTACTGTCCCGCTTGAATCATCGGTATTAGAATAAGCTGGGACATGACCGAAGGCCTAAGACCCTCTGGGCACACCATATCACAATGGCCACATCCCATACATTGTAGCGCCCAGGACAACATATCTTGACTTGAGTTCTTCCCATGAAGACAATCAATCACTCTATCCAAGAACTCTTTCGTAGGAATGTCACTACCTACTCGATACTTTCGAATAGAGCAATCGCTGATACAAATGCCGCACCGTGTACATTTGGTCAAGATCTCATCCTTATGGCTCTCAAGATGCTTGTTCCAATTATTCACATCACCCCCCTCTTTCAGACTGTGTCACAATATCATCGCGAGAAGTCCTTCCGGTACCGGAAGGAGGACGTGGCAATCCCCATAAGCGCTAACTTGGAATCCAAATCTCCCATACCTCTTTACTAAATGGGGGCATTCCTCCCCCCTTTAGTAAAACAAATATAGTTACATATATCATGCTACCTACGAGTATCAAAGGCTGATTAATCGCAACTCACCATACATCTACTAGCTAGGCGATAACCGCTCATAACGGCCATAATCACGGCCCACTTCAAGAAAATGCTTGGCATGTTCCATAGTACCTGTGACTCCACAGCCCGAAGAAAGAATGTATGCCCCTCCCCTGCCAGCTACGTCAAGGCACTCCTTGACCGCCACATCCAACTCACCCATCTCTACACCGGGCAGGAATAGCTCCGTTGGCACATTGCCAATAACCACTGTCCTTCCCTGTGAAATCTCCACCATCTTTTTTAACGATGAAGGTCCATCAATGCTCACCGCATCTGCCCCAGTAGCAATCATGTCCTCCATCATGGGATCTGTTTTTCCACAGATATGCAGACAGATCTTTACAGAGGTACGCTCCTTCAAGTAGGTTATAAGTTCGGTAAGATAGGGCATAGACCATTCTCTGAACATCTTAGGCGAGATAACGCTACAACCCGAAGATGGGTCTCCAATCGTTAGTATCCCTATACCCGTCTGAGCCAAAGCAAGATCTACCATCTTGGCACAGTCCGTACAATAGCGTAGCAGTGAGTGCACAAAGTCAGGATCATCTATGGTGTCATATATAAGATTCTCAGTACCTCTCAAGGTCATAGCCATTGTCCAGGGACCAATTGTGACCTCATCCACCACTGAATCCTGGACTGTAGAGCTAAGCGTTTTGAGCGTCTGCATATGATAGGGGAGTCGTTCGCCCTGCATTAGGTCGGGGAGATCAAACTGGGAAAAGAGGGATTTATCCGTTAGGATTTCTAGCCCTGTAGTTCCACCTTGACTGGCCACACGCTCAATTACCGCCTGTTTTGTAATACCCACCTTGGGGCCTGCCGCTTCAGCGAACAGCAGAGGATCGGCAACTATAGAAGCAACAGTATCCGAAGCAAGCGCATAATGCATTCCAATAAGTAACTGGGCAAAGACATCCGGATTTTCTCTCAAGTCTTCCAACAAAAAGGCCATCTCCATTGGAGCCTCTCCCTGATACCAGATCCTCACCGGAACCCTATCGGTGAACTTCCTTTCAAACGCTGCAAATACATGATCCCTACCTGTATATTGGCTCATTTTCGATAGCCTCCTCCAGCAAGTATCCACTAATTGTCAGGGATTAGTTAATATCCAATAATTCCTTGGCTTTCCCTACTGCCGAACCCGCATCAGGGGCATAGCCATCGGCACCAATACTATCCGCATAACTCTGTGTCACGATGGCTCCGCCAATCAACACCTTAGCCTGCCACCTTAATCCCGCAGCTTCGATTGCATCGATAGTCGTTTTCATATAGGGTATGCTGGTACCGAGCATAGCAGACATACCGACAAGAGAAGGTTCCTGCTCCTTTATGGCATCGACAAACTTATCCGGTGCAACATCGGTTCCCAAATCTATCACCTCAAAACCCGCCCCTTTCAGCATGACTGATACCAAGTTCTTCCCAATATCATGAGCATCGCTCTTTACAGTCCCGATTACAATCTTTCCTATCGGTTTTACGCCAGAATCCAGCAATAGCGGTTCAACGATATCCATCCCAGCCTTCATAGCCCTTGTGGAAAAGAGCACCTCAGGAAGAAACATCTCCTCTTTTCTAAATCGTTCCCCCACTACCGCCATACCAGCAAGCAATCCATCATTTAAGACCTTGTCAACAGCAATCCCCTTATCTAATGCTGCTCGTGTTAGTTCTTTCACATTAGATGCTTCACCTTGAATCAGATTCTCTGCAATTTCCCGCAGCTCATCCATAAGCCCCCTCCTTGACTACTCACTTTTACAAGTCAAGAGACTTGCCATTGATTATTTCCATTCATAGCTATTGCACATTCCTACCAGGCAATACAAAATCATGCTCATCCATCATTAGGGCCGCCTACGATAAGCACAATCTTCTATCCTGCAGTGCTCACACCTATTGCCAACAGGAATAGTTACCAAATCCCTACCAATACCCATACAAAATGATGTAGACTTCTGGGGCAGCATAACGCTATCTTCATTCAACAGCACACCTATTTCTTCACCCGGAAGGATGCTAAATATCACCTGCTGATCCGCTAGTTCCCATCTCCCATAACCAGGACTCAATCTAGGACCTGTGGCTGTATCCATATTGTTCGCTAATTGACACAAATGCGCATTTACATAGTCAGCGACACTCTCTACAGCAACTGAGCCCACACTATCCAACATAAGTGCCATAGGATATTCACCTGCATCAAACAGTTCAGAAACCCTATGTTCCAATGTAGGGCCTATGGTACATATGGCAACCACTAACCACTGGGAGCCACCCCAGACCTGTGTAGCATTCGGTATCTTCAGAACAAGCCCATTATCCAATTTAATACAGTCATCCTGTAACTGCACAACCCCAATCATGGTATACATCGCCTTGGGTTGAACAAGTCGGAAACCCTCTTCAATCTGGCTGGTCAGCGCATTCTCCACATTCCGACTCGATCTTTTTCCCCTCCAGCCCTGCAACCTGAGGACCTCTTCTCTCGATATATTCACCTGTATATCTTTCAGGATTTCCACAAACAGCTCCGCATACCAAAACATGAATATTGTCAGAATCACCTGCTTGGAGAGGGCCTATCTCACCATATCAAAGTAAGTCTACACTAACATCTATCGCCATGCTCACATTTCACATGGCATGGTAGCGTATTGGCCTTATACAAGGAAAGTGAGGCTATCGTTGTTAAACCGGCTAAGAAACACCTATACAACTATAGTGAGGCTGACAATTTCCACTGGTAGTATATTACGGTAAACGATATTTCATTGTCCACTTAACGTGTGCATCACCAACAGGCAACAGTTTGCCATCTGATAGAAATGACAAAGCCCCAAAACACCATCACATCGCGATAACTCCATAGTGAATTGGGCAAGATGATGAACAAGCGGGAAGAGTGGCTATTACCACAAGATGCTAGTAAGGGATATCCATATAAACATCATATCTCTAAACAATAGCTTGCTTAAGATACAATAATCACCTAGGTTCACTACGTCTCCGAGACCCCTTGAGATGATCCCGGGCTTAAGTGGAAGGACTATCAAGCCTTGGCTGCTTAACAATCCGTAGTTTGAATAGTAGAGCAAACAGCGTATTAGAAAGGGCATTTGTACCATCTGCGAAGGCTTGAATTGAGCCGATCTTCGCTATTTCCCTATCAGTCCACAGGCTTTGCATCTCAGCAAGAAGCTCTTTATCCAAACACGTCCCCCTATTAAGAGTCAGGTGCTCCACATATTTCAACGCCTCTATGTGCTTTTTGTCCATGTCTGCTACATCCATTCCTTCCAGTGCAAGGATTTCAGCTTTGGTCATACCCGCGAGTTTTCCAAACTCGGTATGAGCGGATGTTCAGGCACGGCAAGAGTTTACTTTAGCCACTCTGAGAATAAGTGTCTCCCTGAATTTGGCGTCAATTTCACCAAGTCCAAGATACATAGGAATGACATGCCAACATGAGATCACAAACCTAATAAGAATACGATTCGCGTCACCTATTCTAGACATCACCGATTAATCCACAATCCCTTCTGCAAAAATCCTATATCTGTCTTGTGTGCACAGGAGCAGACATCGGCACACACCAGCCTTATCTATATCCCCCAAAGCCTCGTCACAAGGACAATCTAACCTCTCAGCTACACAAGGGCATCCCTTAGCACTCACAACCTTGGTGGCCCACGAATTCACATCCTTCTTGGGATGTATCATTAGCCCATGTTGCTCAGCAAACGTCGAGATGGAATACTCTATCTCAGTCCGATCCTTGACAAAATCTGGCCGATCTATGAACTTCATACTGGAGTTGTTTCCCCCTTCTAAAGGACATCATCCATGACAAATCCCTATTTAGAAACCTGCTCCAAAAAGGCCTCAATCCTAGTCCTTAGTTGGCCAGTATCACCATCTCCATAATCGGTTTCAAGAGCTAGCATCGGAATTCCTTTTTCCCCCAATGCCTTCTTAATCTTCTCGGCCTCTACCATATACGGCTGACAGAATTGCATAGAGTAGTGAATCACACCATCAACATTGTATTCATCACACAGGTTAAGAACGTCATTGATACGATCATCGTTGGGGGTAAAACAAGCACAGTTGGTCTTGAGCTGCCGCTCAGCAATGGCAGAAATCTGAGATTCAACACCGTTGCCTTTAACATTGGTATTACCCGTGAGTAACCGTGTTCCAGTGCAAGACTCTTCACAGACCACAGAAGCGCCACAGTTCTCCACCAAATAGGGAACCTTCCAGTTAGGGATAATCATAGGACATCCGGAGATCAGGATTCGAGGCACACTAGATTCTTGGACACCACCATTCTCCTTCATCCTTGTCTCAAGTTCATCACACAATTCATTGGTTTTTGCAGTAAACCGAGCAGGATCATCATTGAAATAGACCTGGGCAATCAACAAGCTATCAAGCCCACTAATGGGTGAAGGAGACGCCTTTCGCAAATCATACAGACGCTGTAACGCCGCCCGCTTAGCATCAACTAGCGCAATCGCTGATCCCAACGAATCTTCTGTAATCTGATTGCTGGTGAGCTCTTCGAGCTTGTCCTTAAACTCGAAAAGTTCACTAGTCCATAGTGCCTTATCCCGATCACCCTTCTTTTGAGGCAACTCCATTACATACATCGGAGCATAGTCCGCCAACACTTCCCAGGCCTTCTTCTTTCCATCACACGTAGTTTCACCAACAACCAAATCACATGCCTGGAAATAGGGACATATTCTTTCCAATCTGAAGCCAACAGCAGACTTGATCAAGGGACATAGATTACGAGGGAGTATCTCCTCTGCACTACCTACCGATATCTCTGCACCAGCACATAATCCCACACAAATACCATCCGCAGCAATTACCATCTCCTCTGGAACATAAACACAAAAGGCACCAACAACAGTACCTCCCTTTGCTTTATGTTCCATTATCTCCTGTATACGCAACCCATGTATCTCAGATACAACATAATCGAAGTATTCCATGGCCTTAGGCCGATTCTCTCGGTCCAAGAACATTGGTTTATAAATTGCCGGCAGCGCACACATAAGCACATCGTGACGCTCCAAATCCATACCTAGGTCAGCCCACATCTGATTATAGTCTGTCAACTCTGATCCTCCTCTTGCCATCAAAGTCATTGGTTGAATACCTGATCAACAACCCAACCAATGACAAACATGTTACTCCTACAGAGTTGAGCTTATCATAGCAATAAGTGACTTTACCAATAGATTTTCTTTATGATTTCATTTTGATTAATAAGCAATATTAATACATTCATATACCGCTAGCTCACTTCCTTGATAAAGAGTTTGCGTCACAGTGACATATTAGGACATTGGCATGATACCTATCGATATACAATGATGACATGGATAGATTGATTAGCAGCATTTTTTGTTTTCAGGTGGTTGATACATTGCATAACACTGCCATTGACCATAGAATGGAATTCATCCTGTCGATGGACGACTGATCGAATTGAAAGGAAGGTGAGATAGTGCAGCGATTGATTGCAGCATTGGGAATTGCTTTAGTTTTAGCATTAGTGCTTCCGATATTAGTGACTGCAAGTACCACCTATTTACAACCGTATCACGTACCAGGCAATACCTTGGCCGAAGCTAAAGCATACATGGACCAGCACGGTCCAACAGATAAAGATGGAGATCACTATCCGGGGATGACGTATATCGACGCTGTCCCAAACAAGCACCAGGGTGTGCCTGTAGTAAAGCCCATCCAAGAACCATTGTATCAAGCAACGATAACCATAACAGTAACCTGGAGCATAGCAGCCCAGATTCTGCTTCCAACGTGGGATGGATATGGTCAGGCAAGCGATGCAGCAAAAGCCGAATGGGATCGCTATGTAGCTGCTCTTAAGGATCACGAGGATGGCCATGTACAGGTCGCCGAAGATACACTTGCTAATATGAGTCCCCCACCTCAAACAACGTTTACCGCAACTGGAACAGGAACCACTCCGGAAGACGCCATCGCCAATGCTCATGCTAATATGGTCAATGTCGACCAGCAAATAGAGCAGGAGAGACAAAGAATCCTAAACAAGATCGACCAAGCATCCGACCAATACGACAAAGGTACGGATCATGGCACAACCCAAGGTGCTACATTGAATACCAATGTCACCAGTGGGACTCCTGAAGAGAGGATCGGCGGACTAATTGATGATGTTGACTTGAGTAGCGCTTCGGAAGGAATTAATAACGCTCTGAAATCGAAACTGAATAACGCGTTAAAATCACTGGAGAAAGGTAATGAAAGATCAGCGGTTAGCCAGTTGAATGCGTTTATACGACAATTGGAGGCAACTGCTGACAAACCCAATGGGCCTACTATGGAAGAAGCTCGAGGATTAGCCAACGTAGCACAGAGCATCAGGGGGCAAATAAGGGGAGACTAGTCGCCTATCTGAATAACCAACAGATTAGATTGAAAACAGGGATCGCCTTTTTAGGGATTGTCAGGAGTGATATTTCCTTGGCCAGATCCTACTGATGCCTTTGTATGAACTCCCTCCCTTTGCACAGGGCTTTCTTGTTCGTTTCCAGGAACCTTTCCTTCGATGTTCCTTTGAGGCTTTTATCCATAGTCTCCTGTACCAACTCAAAGGGAAGTATCTTGGTTACCTCCAAGTAAGCGCCCATGAGGACTAAGTTGGCAGTCAGGGGTTCTCCAATTTCTTGGGTGGCAATTCTAGAACCAGGGACATAGAACACGTTGAGGTCCTGTCGTTCAACCTTGTCTCGGATTACAGAGTCGTCTACTACCAGAGTTCCCCCGGGTTTCATCCTCTTCTCGATAACCCAAAACATAGTGGGGCTAGTGACTATAGCCATCTCCATTTCATAGGTAATAGGAGAATCTATTTCTTCATTGGAAGCCGTGACTGTGCTCTCGCTCTCACCACCCCTCATAGCCGTAGCGTAGTAAGGCATTAGTGACACGTTCTTATATTTGGTCGCTGCAGCTTCAGCTAAGAATTGCCCAAAGGTTAAAGCCCCATGTCCCCCAAGCCCTGAGAAGATCACCCGAAATTCGTTTTTCCAATGTTCCATGGCTATAGTGCCTCATTCTGTTGCAATACGTTCTTAAACTCACCCAGAGGAAACTCGGGAATCATTTGTTCTTCTACAAACCTTAGGCACTCAATGGGAGAAAGCCTCCAATTGGACGGACAAGTAGAGATGAATTCCACACTACCAAATCCAAGCCCCTCTAGCTGCACTCGGAATGCATTCTTTAGCATGCGTTTTGACTTTTGGAAGTTGGCCGCATTGTGCACGCTACCGCGAGCAGCATATGCCACACCTGGAAGAGGTGCGACGAGTTCTGGACCATGAAAGGGAAAGCCTGTTAGATTAGAATCACGTCCTTCCGGGCTAGTGGTGGTCTTCATTCCCAGGGGAGTTGTTGGTGCCATCTGTCCACCCGTTGTACCAAAGCAGGCATTGTTCAACGAAATGCTGGTTATCCTCTCACCTCTCATAGCTGCGCTTACAAAGCTACCCAAGCCTATGGCTCCAATCTCTCCATCTCCCTGCACCACAAATACCAGGGTATCAGGGTATATGCGTTTGACGGCACTAGCCACCGCAGTATTCGGACCATGTATCCCCGATTCCGAATCAATATCAAAATACGATGCCCAGCGTGCAGAACATCCGCCTCCTCCGATAAACACTGCCCGCCCCTCTAAATCCTCTTCCTCTAAGACTTCGATTATTAATCTCAGGATGACTCCATGAAGACAACCTGCACAATGGTGAAGCGGCCAATAGGGTAGTGGATCCTTAAGCTTTGGCTTTTTGCAGACCTTCTCCTCAGCCAGAGCTTGGTTCATAATAGACTCCTTACATCTGCTAGGATTCTCTCAGGAAAGATCAAGCCCGAAGGGCCTGGGATATGCCGTGCCTGAATATTGAGCAGGTGTACAGGGACATTTCCCTGTATAGAGGCCTCTACGTCCTCGACAAATTCCCCTGGGCTATCTCTACTACCAATACCTTTTTAACCCTAGTTGCCTGCTCCCTGAGGGCATCCTTAGGAAAGGGGCGAAGGGTTATAGGCCTAAAGAGCCCCAAGTTTAATCCCTGTGCTCGTGCCATGTTGACAGCTCCTTTGGATATCCTTGCCAATGAGCCGTACGAAACAATAAGCAGTTCTGCGTCTTCGGCATTGAAGATCTCGTATCTCATCTCCGATTCTGCGATTCTCCGAAATTTATCCTGCTGGGTTTGAAAGAAATTGGGAATCCCACCAAAGACAAGTCCACTGAAATGGCAATCGCTCCTACCATTCTTCTTGTCCTTGCCCATAAGTCCCCAATCCTTCTTGGGAAGCGGACCAAAATCGAATGATTTCAGCTCGATGAATTCGGACATTCTTCCCAGCAAAAAGTCCGTAATTACCATTACCATGATGCGGTACTTATCGGCGATATGGAAGGCAAGTTGCACGAATTGAAAGATCTCGGGTATTGAATTGGGCGCTAATATAACGTATTCCAAACCTCCAAATACTCCCTTAGTAACCACCCTATAGTCCGTCTGCCCTTGCTGCCCCCCGGTTCCCGCACCCGGACCCAGCCTCATTACGTCGACAACAACTACGGGCGCCTCAACCATCGCTATGTGGGAGAATGCCTCTTGCATGAGAGCTAGCCCAGGGCTAGATGTAGCAGTCATCACCCTTTCACCAGTTAAGCTTCCCCCAAAGAGCATATAGGCAGCCTCCGCTTCTCCCGCAGATTGGAGATAGACGCCACCGCGCTTGGGTAGCTCCCTCGACATGAACTCGGCGATTTCGTTCTGAGGGGTTATGGGGTATCCAAAGAAGCTCTTGCATCCGGCATAGATCGATGCCCAGCCTACGGCATCGTTTCCACTACATAAGATTCTCTCAGTCATAACTACCATCTCCTAACCCAGATGAGACGAAAATCAAGGAGAAAACATCGGAAATCACTGCTATTATTTGCCCCACACAATCGATAACCAACTCCGAGATCATAGGGCCTAAGAGAAACAGATTTTGGGTCGAAATTCGAATTAACTGGGCACCAACTCGGCAATCCCAAAAGGTAAAAGCCATTCTGCTTTGGAATAGACTCTCAGTATCTTAGGTTTGTCTAGTGGCCGAATCCGAAACAGTGTTAATTACAGAAGACATCTCACATTTAAGCAAGGGGAGACTCCGATTGGCGTCTTTCAATTCTGGATTGAAGGGCTCTCTATATACAGAAATCCCAAACACTGCCTTACTAAAGACTGGTTCCATGTGATTCTAAGACGATCTGGATTCCACTGTTCTATATACCTCAATAGCAAAGTCCGGACATAACCATCCACAAATGCCACAACCATTACATTTATCGGGTAAAGAGAGATCGGCAACAGGAGTTCCCTTGTGTCCAATCTTCTCCTTGCCCAAGGCAATACACTTGCGTGAACAGGTGACCACACAAATACCACACCCCTTGCAAGCCACCTCATCTATCACGATTCGTCCCTTTGCCATTCCCCACTCCTCTTAATACCGTTTGTCCATTCTAGACACAAAGCTGTTTTATGGTCAAGCAAGACATGATTGATAATCCTTGTCAATCACACCACTAGAATTGTTGTTACAGAAGTAAGAATCCTTGGTATAAACCTAAGCCGTCCGAGAACGATGACGGAAATACACAACGATAATCTACTTGCCTCAATGTGTTAAAACATCACTCAAATAAAGAAGAGGTATTGACTATGCGGTTTCTAGAGGGGGGCATAACATGCTAGTTCCAGACGCCCCCTTGATAGAAAGGTGAGCGTATTAGGTGATTCTCGGACATGCTTTCCTATCGGTAAGATCGGACTGAGCAGGATTTTAGTTGCAATACGTTTACATATAACTTGCCAGGAGTTACTCAACCACAAATACCAGCGATGGTGTTAAATGCAATAATACTGAACTAGTTAGTCAAATATCCTATGCACGATACCACTCTTTATTTTATTCCAAGTTGCGACCAATATCATGCCTCATCATAGTAAAAAACCGATGTTGTCATTTGCTGATTCAGGCCATCCCAGACTGGTAGTCATATCGTACCGATGTTTGACCAACAGCCACTTGAAGGCACTCTTGTTATGCAGTTCCCTTCTTACCACCAGCCTTACCAGAGAGCAATACTATGATGACAACAATCAAGTAGTTGAGAGACTTCTGACTTATGTGCATCTTTCCTCCTTATGTTTGTTTTGTTCTGCCTCGTCATACTAACGCCCACAACGTTATCTCAGTTGGCTGCCCCCACAGATAGAAATCAATAGACAGCTCATCCTATTTGGTAATCCCATCGGAGATCAAGCTAAACATACCAACCCACCTAATATCTATATATACGATCCAGGGTAGACCAAGTAATCTCTATCTACTTGTTGCATATAACACACATCACTGTACTGTGAGGATAACGTCCGTGATGAACAACACAACGAGTTAAACAGGGAAGAACGGTAGTATCTAACTAGACATGTAAGCCTGTTGCATATGGGGGAGTTCTTTAGGTCGGTGGCCGAATTATTTCAGTACCGACGAAATTGGTTTGTGCATCAGACCTAAAGGGGAGCCTCATCAAGCTAGGGAAATCATGATATGCATGATACCACAGCATCACATACGAGGCTTGCGGGTTTGAGAACGTTTGAGCTCTACTTGCTGCCTCCCACCTTACCAGCAAGTAGTCCTACTATAATCATAACCAGCGCATCAAGAGTCTTTTGACCTACATGCATCATTCCTCCTTTCTTTGTTTATCCTAGATCACCCTACGACTCACCTTAACCGAATTAAAAGTTCCAATCACACCAAAAAATCATAAAGTCGAACACAAACACTAACTAATGTACAACCAAGCTTGGGGAGATTACCTTCGACATCCTAGCTATATACAGCAGATACTACCCCACGTGTGACATAGATTACTGTGTACTCGGCCGGTTAAAAACAAAGATGATTAAGCCAAGGTGTACTCTATCATACTACCACCAGCGTCGTATATTTATGTCGAATTGCATATTTAACATAGCTAACCGATCTTACATCCTTCAAGGCAGAGTATGCACCAAGATACTATCAACAACCGAATAAAACGGCACAGGAACAGATCTACGGTGCAAATCAACTCAAACGGACACGACACGTCCTAACTGGGGGCATAGTGTTTTTGGTTACTTTTTTATATGACTGTGTTGATGGTAAAGTCCTGTCTTGGTACACTGGTATTTGAGAACATCCATAAAATCGTCGATGAAATAGGGGAGTGGATACTTTGTGGACTGTTGAGGGTAGGCCAATATCGGAGAAGTCCAGGATGATTGTCGCTTTATTGGCCTTAACCTTGGGGTGGTTGGGTGCACATCACTTCTATGCCGATAGGCCTCGGAGTGGCGCTATGATGTTGAGTCTCTTTGTGATTGGCCTAGCAGCTACGACTTTACTTGGTTTTGTGGGGATGAATGCCTTTGCCTGGATTTTATTCATACCTATTGGTGCCTGGGCTCTTACGGACTGCGCTAAAACGTTTCTGGGATTGGCTGAGGATGGTAACGATAAATGCATCGTCGCCTGGAAGGTCCCCTTGTTTTCTAAGGATATGTCTTAGTGTCACAGATTGAACAACCCTTGGCTTAGAGCATCTTGCTCGTTTGGACATGATATGGGATTAGTTGATAAGCAATCATGACCGTGAGTATTGGCGATTCACCCTGTTGTTACGAATCTGTGGAGAGAAGGTGGCAGGACATCTCGGAATCACCTCAGTCCTCTCCCTTCAAAGGAGAGGCAGTTAGATCTTATTAGCGTTACTAATGGTCTCATAATTAAATGGACGCACTCTTTAGCTTTGAAATGAGTCATTTCAAGTATGCGAGATAACCACATAAAGCTAATTTGTTGGTTCAGATTATTATGAGACTATTAGTAACTTAAGTGAAATCAGGCAGCTAATCCCCCTAAATCCCCCTTTGAAAAAGGGGGGCTTCCAATCCCCTTTACTAAAGGGGGCTAGAAGGATTTGAATTCTAAGTTAGCGCTTATGGGGCTAGCTCCTCTCTCCCCCACGGGGGAGAGAGTTAGAGGGAAGGGGATTCTTGATCTCTTGCCCTCCCGCCGTGTGGATCGGCAATGACGTTTGATTCGGACATCTGCCCTCGGGTGAACGGTTATAAAAATGGGCGTTTACGCCTGACTGCAATAGAATCGTTTCTACGCTAAGCCGAAAGGGTAAAAGGAGGTTGAATACATGGAAGATAGGGTCTATGGACAAGCTATAGAACCAGGCGCGCAATTGGAGAGGGATCTCGAGTGGGTAAAGCAGGAGATCCTGCTGGAAAAGAATCCCGAGAAAAAAACCGCCACCATTACCTTCAATCGCCCCGATAAACTCAACACCACCATGCGAAGCCATTATATCTACATAGGGAAAATAATGTCAGAGTTGAACTGGGACGACGATGTAAAGGTAATCATATTCAAGGGAGCAGGGCGCTGTTTTGGTTCTGGGCATGATGTCGGAGAGCTAGGAACAATGCATGGCCATGATACAAAAGGAGAAGCACGACGTCCAAGCCAAACAGAAAGGCTGCTGGTAGACATGGGGCTTAAGGATTACATATATGACCCAGTCTACAAGAGCTTGAAGACTACCATCGCCCAGGTGCATAGCTATTGCTACGGGTACCACTTCCAAGTGGCCATGGCCTGCGATTTGGTGATTTGCACTCCGGACGCTCGCTTCACTCACCCTGGTTTCAGATACATTGGACCTACCCTTGATATGGCACTGTGGCTACAGGTCATGGGCGTAAGGCGGCTCAAGGAGATGGTGTTGACAGGGAAGGCATTTACCGCAGAGGAAGCTATGGAATTTGGACTAGTCAATAAAGTAGTCTCCTATGATGACTTGGAAGCGGAGGTAGCCCAAATGGCTGAAGCCGCCGCTGCCATGCCACTTGATGGTATTGTGATGGGGAAAACCTTTCTGCAGGGGATCATAGATACCGCAGGAGCAGGAACCGGTGAATACATAGGCTATGTGGGTCATGCGATGCAAACGGGAATTCACTATCGTTCTGGAGAATTCAACCTTCTCAAAGAAAGAAGAGACAAAGGAATCAAGGGTGCTACAATAGGCAGAGACAAAGGGCGCAATCCTGAATACGATCTGCGATAGTTGTTATTCCACGAAATGGTGCTGTTTTCCTAGATAAGGGAGGTTCAAGCCTCCCTTATCTATTACAGTGGGTTTGTGTTAGACTGACTAGATATGACAAGGAGTTCTTTGATTTGATCCTGGATTTACATATACACACTACAATGTCGGGTGATAGTACAATCGAACATGAGAACCTTGTTCAATTGGCCAGGAATGCCGACTTGGATGGGATATGCATAACCGAACATGGAAGGGAGAAATCAAGGATTGCCAATATGATAGATGGCAAACATGATTTCCCTGTTTTCGGTGGCATGGAGGCAAGCACCGATCTAGGTGATTTCTTGATCTTCGGTGTCAACCAATGTCCGAGAAACATATCAAAGGCCAAAGAATTGAAGGCGTTTGTAGAGCAGGAGGGAGGGGTGATGATCGCAGCCCATCCTTTTAGAAGCAGATTCCTTAGATCGGCTCGGTACCCAAAACCCTCAGTTGACGAAGCATGCCGATATGAATTCACCCAGCTGGTTGATGCCATGGAAGTATTCAATGGCTGGTCAACTGGAGAAGAAGTTCTCTTCGCCAGCAAGGTCAGCAAGAAGTTGAAATTGAGTGGCACGGGAGGAAGTGATGCCCATGTTCCCTGGCAAGTGGGTTGTTGTGTCACCATATTTGATCGTAACATCAGAAATGAAGCAGAGCTAGTAACCGAGTTGAAGCGAGGGGCATTTCGGTGTGAGGATCGCCGTACCCCAGAAGTTAAGAAGGATCCCACCCACTGGTTCTCAGATTGTTGGACCGAAAATAAGTAAGTTACAACCAGAACTGATACCTCGCATCCTTGCTACAACCATGACAATCCTGACCTAAACAGTCATAATAATCCAAATCCTAAATCCCAAGCACGAACTCCTGAACAAATTCAAATCAGATGTTCAAAACCCTCTGTTTCCTGGTCATTGAGATGTTGGGTCTTGGTATTATTCAACGCTTATAGATTCGGATTGCGGGTTCTCTTGTTATATGGTGCAGGATCCTGAATACTAAACTTGATAGGCTGTCATCTTCCTTATCCCCATACTGAATTTGAGCACCATCATTATTCCAATTTGCGTTGGGCAAAGATACAGGACCTCATCCCCTCGTTCTATCGCCACACCAACCAATCCACGTACAGATGCTCATTTATCCCATCCATTCTTCATTCTAACCTGGGCCACGTTTGCATAGGTTGGAGTACCATAGTTTTCAGATTGAAACAATGCAGTGATTCAGCGCTCGCCTCAACGATTCTTAGTAACCGTTCACCCAGTGCGTCATTGCTATAGATGTTACGTAATTCGAGGACAGGACCCTTGAGGAACACGGATTATTAGCGAAAGAAACAACCAGTTTCTTAGGAGTAGCGGTAGCGATATGGTAATTGGGAACGTTGGGTGGAGATAAGGGTGATTCATAGCAGACATGGCTGGTGATAGGTTCAGATTGTCCGCCTTATCCATCCAGATTGCCGTGCTTTGCACGCAATTACAGAAAGCGGGTGAACGGCAATGATTCTTCCCAAAGTATATATCGCTCATTAGCCAAGATCAGACAAAGCATCTCATTTCTCCACTAGTGATCATTTTTTCACGATATATCCATGATTCTGTTTACTTTGGGTTATTTAAATGACATTTTCGTTAACATACAATTTACTAAGTTGGTAATAGATACCTGATCAGGTAAAAGAATACTCTTATCGGGTAATAACATGTTTACTCTTCCTTTAAACATGCTGACCTTACAGCTAATTATGGTTGATATGGGGCAGAGTCGGTTTGGAGGGGTGAAAATAATATCAACCACCAATCGTGGTGGGGTGTCGAAAGGAGGACGCTAGAAGGTGAGCGGAATAAGAGAGAGGTTGGGTAAGCTCAGGCATAACAAGACGTTCTTAGTAGGAACGGCCCTTGTGCTCATTGTTGCCCTCATTACTATACCCTTAGCGGTTATGGGAAATGGGGGATCAGACGATCCTGATCTTGGTGCCTTGATCCAGTCAGAGCCCATTGATGCTGGTGAAAATGACGGACAGGGTGAAGAAGACACTAACGGTGACCAGGATGGTAATTCTGAACCGGAGCTTGGCTGTGCCGTGGATCCAGAACCCGAGGCCAATCAGGAACCTGAGTGCAATCAGGAACCCGAAGCCGACCAGGATACCGAATGCGATCAGGAACCAGAGGCCGATCAGGAGCCAGAAGCTGATCAAGATACCGAGGGAGATCAAGACTCTGAGTGTGATCAAGACTCCGAATGCGATCAAGATACCGATTGTGATCAGGAACCCGAAGATCAATGCGATTGGATTGTTTACTATGCATGGGAATACATTGGGGTAATTGATCCTGGCATACTTGACGTGATCGATGTTTTACCCTCGTGGCTCATAGAAAAGGGCGTAGAATTCTCCCCAGAGAAGTATGCCGCGACATTTAATTCAGACGATGTTCGTGCCACAACAACTAGTGGAGTGGTCGGCACTTCGATTCAATTGTACCAGTTCGAGGTAGGAGACGATACAAGCCACCTCTCTATAGAGTGGGAAGGCTATTCTGATAGTTTCAGGAACACAGGAGTGTATCTGTGGAACGTCGATCATGGAGCTTGGGTCCTTGTCGATAAGACCTGGATACCGGAAACATCATTGTGCGATGACGACGACGTGTTGGACTTCTTCCTGCTGGGAAGCAGATATGATAACTATGTAGAGGATGGCAAACTGACTATCATGGTTCGACCAATGCTACGTGATCTTGGTGTCAGTGGCATCCATACTGATCGCATCAGTGTAGAAAAAATCGAGTCTATGGTCGGACAACCCGGCAGTCTCGCCCACGCGTGGGAATACTCCGGGATGGCTGATCCTGGCAAGATGCACATCATAGATGTTTGCCCATCATGGATTATTGAGCGAAGTCAGGAATTCGACTGTGACAAGCTCAGTGCAATAGCTGCATCGGATGACATTCGAGCTTCTACTACCAGCCGTGGACTTAAAACCTCCATGCAACTCTTCGAGTTTGCAGTTGGACCAGATCGTGGCTCTTTAGTGATAGAGTGGGAAGGCTATTCCGATAGCTTCAGAAATACCGGCATCTATATATGGAACGTTGATCATGGAGATTGGGTGCTTATCGAGAAGACTTGGATACCAGAGACCTCGCTATTTGAGGATGACGATACTCTCAAGTTCCTTCTCCCCACTTTGAGATATGACGACTATGTAGAAGATGGCAAACTGACCATTATGGTCCGACCAATGATGCGTTCGTTTGGTCTTAGTGGTGTACATACCGATTACATCGGTGTGACCAAGTACGATGTCCCAGCATTCGTCGATGCCATGGATATTGATTTTAATATTGATCTCTAATAGTAAGATCATAGATACTGAGAAGGTGTTCAGAGGAATGCCTTCTCAGGTTGAGACAACCGAATAGAAACACCGCACCCCCGCTTGACCAGAGGCATTGCGGGGGTGTTCCTTTTAACGATCACACCATCGAAAAAACATCATAAAAGCATTAAGCATGTACTCAGTTTGATTTGTTAGCTATGTTCCGAATTGCACACCTTTTGTCATCTCTCCATCGAAGGGCAGTGTCATTAAGTTAAGGAATTACCACCGTTGGAAGTGATTGGGTGTTGAATCCGAAATTCCAAGTAGCAAATCCCAGACAATATCTAAACTCCAATGACCAAAATACGGTCGGATGCCTTCCTCTTTTGAGTTTTGGTCATTGGGATTTGTTTGGAAATTGGAGATTGGGATTTCATTAGCACACAGTGAGATATGAAGAATTTAACAGCGATTGTTCTAGGCTTAACTGAATGATGTTGCCCTCGAAGGGAGAGGGCTAGGGTGAGGATGATTCCGAGATTACCAACTGATCTTCCCACCAAGCCAGTGAGACATCGAACCAAGATAAAACAACAGCAACCAATCCTCGAATGGCGAAAAGTGTCAATCTGGGAAGTGGAGATGTGGAAGGATGGCTGTAAGAATCAGCAACGTCTGCATGCTCATGCAATGGTTGGTGGAGAAGGATCGGGTTTATGAATGTAGTGAGTTAACTTGTGGGAGACATGCCCTGTATCTAGCTCTATGATCTGTGCCTCTGCTTTACTGCTGGGACTTATTTCAAGCAGTCCCACAGTCCCTATCCGCCTGATCTGCCCTGGTAGGGTGGGACTGCCAGGATTGACCAACATAGTGCCCCTACAAATATCAAGCATGGCTATATGGGTATCGCCAATAACAACGATATCCACCTTCCCTTCAAATTCATACAACATCGCTTGTTCAAGGGTCCTCCATGACGGTTCTGGATAATCTATCCCATGGGTTAGCCCTATACGAAAACCCTCAACATCTAAGACAAGGCTATCCTTCACACGGGGATCTTGAGTCAAACGAATATCTCCGTTTCCCCGCGCTGCCAACACAGGAGCAATGGTTTCCAATTCGTCCAACACAGAAAGCACGTAGATGTCTCCTCCGTGAAGGATGAGGTCAACTCCAGCAAAAACCTTTCCTATCTTTTCCGGAAGTACGTCACAATCTTTCTCAATATGAGTATCGGAGATTAAACCAAGCTTCATTATCTTGTATCAAACCCCATCCACCTCGCTTTGGAGACAACGCTTCTATTCCCCTCACGTTTAGACAGGGCTATCCCTCAACAAATCAGTGTATTGTACCACCACCAGCTTTGCAATGATTCCACATAATCAGGTTGTAGTGTGCCTTAGCAAGGATTGGCTCACTGTTTGAGTTTATAGGAAACACTACGCCTGATTTGATAATTACCCACATATCCCATCCGTACACCATGATATTTACCGTTATTTCATAGAACATCTACCTGGCTACTCACATTATCAACCTACGGATTTACTCATTGATCTTAGACTGGTATGAAATCGGGAAGTTACGGTAAGAAAGTAGTCATAAGGGAAACATACCACATAAAGTTGCCTGTTATAGAGGATTGATGTGGAACCAATGATATATCTGAATACCGAGCTACGATTAGGCCTGTGACATAAGTCATATATCTATGGTATATCCCTAGGTACACTATCAACGTAGGAATAACCTTGAGAGTACCCCTCAGATACGAAAGAAGGAGGCAACAGAATGACCACCACCGTGCAGGATGCAAAAAAAAGGGATTACAAATCTAGTGTTAAGGGTGCAGTGGAAGTCGTAGAGAGGATTGCAGCAGAGCGAGAGGAAAAGAAGGGTACTGATATAATATCCGATATAAAGCAGAGGGCCTACAGCGGCGATGTTGAAGGACTAATCCCTTTCCTGGATCATAAGGACTGGCGTATTCGCACAGCTGCGGTATTGGGTCTGGGCCATATCGGTGATGCTAGGGTATTAAAGCCACTTGTTGGGGTTTGGAAAGATGATGAAGACGAGTGGGTTCGCGAGCAGGCACGAGATATATCCAGAGCCATTTGGCATCGAATGACTCGGCCACTTGGTCTACAATAGGATTACTGAGCGGGGCTAAACAACATACCCGAGGCCCCGTTTATTGTTGTCTGACTCTATATTATATCCTACGAATGCGACTGGGTAAAAAGTGTGGGGTGTAGCAAACGAGCAATCTGATCCAAGCCCTCCAAAACACTAGGCCCGCTGCTGCCAACCTGGTTGACATTCACCTCGAAAACTTTCTGGTTTATACGAGCAGCGGTACTTCCCAGGTCATAATCCCTTTTTGCCCACCATAGTAGCGCATCTCCTCCAACTCCTTCTTCGGTAGCAGCGATGATTATCTCTGGATCCCTGTTAACAACCTCTTCGATATCCATCAGTCCATCATTAGGGATATCGCGAGCAATGTTTATCCCGCCAGCTAATGCTATTAGCTCGTCTACTATGCTTCCGGTTCCAGCGGTTAGAATTGGATCTTGCGACGTTACATAGAAAGTGCGAGGCCTTTCATCTTCCGACAATGATCCGATCTTGCTAGCGATGCCCTTAATCCTGCTGCCTACTTGATATACAAGGTCATTCGCTTGTTGTCTCGCCCCGGTTAGGGAACCTATTAACCTAATAATCTCGATAAGGTTTTGGACGTTTTCATCGGGTAGGACCACCACCACCAAACCCATTTCATCTAACGCAGGGATCACATCTTTTTCATGGTCACGCGTGGCCAGAATGAGATCTGGTGATTTAATAGCGATATTCTCTAAATTAACCACGGAAGAAGTCACCACGATATCCTTTTCACTGGCCTCCTCGGGATATTCGCAACCATCTGTACGTCCCACTACCTTGTCCCCAAGTCCCAGTGCAAACAGGATATCAGTATAGCTCGGCGACAGTGATACTATATGATCAGGTTTAAGATCTAATCTAACTACCCTCCCAAGGGCATCTATATGTTCGCGAGGGAAATAGCCACGGCACCCAATCCCAAGATATGTAGTAGATAGGGTTAGACATACTATCAGGAGCAAAAGCACCAGCCTTCTCACCGTGAACCTCCTAACAACCGCAGAAACATAGCGTCTACTTGTTTTACGCAATGGCAACGCCTATATTGGCCACCTTTCCCCCCGCTATCCTATTACACCGTTGCAGCACCATTTGTGCAATCAACGCTTTGTGGTAACACAGGGAATAAGATGACCGTCCTTTATTGACAAGGAGATATTAGCGCAGAATAGTCTGTTAGGCATCACACTGGTAATCCGACAAGCCTAAACGTTCTATGTGTTCCGATAGGCATACAGCAAGAATGGAATACTCTTCTTGATGTCCATATACGTCCCGATATTGAGAATCACCAAGTGGTTGAGAGATCGTCCTTGTCATCACAATGGCCCATCAGTAGGCACATACCTACATGATGGGCCACAAGGATTCACGTATAAGCAAGGCTACGAACACCTTTAGATGTCGTAGTCGTTCACATTGTCATAGCACCGTAACTACATTCAGAAGGATCTCAGCACCATTTGCTCCCAAAGTCACACTTGATACCATAGCTCCATCCACAGTCGCATAGGTACCACCTAAATCAATGGTGTATGTGTTAGTCGTTGGATTCACCAGAACCCTTCCTTCAGAGTAGTCTCTTTGCCACACACCATCGGCCTTATATTTACCGTCTAATGGAGAGCCTATCGGCGCGGTATATATATGCTTGAATCTCTCATAATCAGCCTTGAACTCACTGAGAGCATAGGTCGCCTGAGGCCCACTGTATAAGAAGTCTTTGGTACCACTCTTCCCCATCAAGAAAGATGCAGCATTGTATATGGTATACTTACGAGCCATACCCCGATTCTGACCCATTGCCAAATAGTACTTGTCCTGTTCACCTGAGTTTTCCAGCTGCTCTACCTCCCACTCCCAACGAGCCTCAGTTTGAAAAGGATGACCAGGAATCCATGCACAATAGGTCACAAACGCTTCTTCCAATCCCCCATGAGTTACTTGGATAATACGCTGCCAGGTATCATCAAGGCCATTATACTTAGCACCATCCAAATTGGGGATAAGGAGCTTGTTCTCCGCCTCAAAAAATGGATAAGCGTACTCAAAGAAAGCATACTCCCGTTGCCCTTGTGTGCCTATACTCTTACACATATCCACAAAAATCCCATCAAATCCATACTTATTTACACTGCGTAACCAGTTCTTTACCACGGCATTAGGGGATCCCCTGTCTGCTTCAGCCCAAGGACGATATACGAGAATAATAATATCTGGATTAATGGAACGCATATGCGCATTGAGTGCCTTCAACCTCGGATTTAGCCATCCCGCCTGCTCCATGATCACAAAATCAAGATGCTCTGCGATCCAAGTTGCTTCATTGGTTGTATACCTCCAATTATACATCGGCGCACCCAGGCGAATTCCTTCGTCAGGACTTTTAGGACCAGATATCGGCGGAAGTGGCGTGGGATCTGGATCGGTTGGCGCAGGTATCAGTTCTACATCCATATCGCTAGCCTCACCGCCTGCAGCGGCGGGTGATTGTATCCCATCAGCCGCTACCTGCGATACTGGCGTCGACACTGCAACCAGCATTGCCACCATCGACGCCAACATTGCTATACAACGTACAAACTTCTTATATTGTTTCACCAATCAGTAACCTCCTTTCCTAGTATAAATTGGTGTTTGTCAAGTAAAAGACAACTTAACGTATAGACTCCCTCATACCACCAAATGGCACCCTCTATGCGCAATGAAGATCCAGTCATACTAAAGTCCACGAAGTATTCTGTATTGAGGAAAAGCATCCGCTATTGGGGGAAAGCTAAGAGCTAACACAGGAATATAGAGGAGTATCTATTCACCATCACCGACCACCACATAAACCAAAATCCATGAGTCAAGCGGATATTATGATATTGATTCCCAGTATGTCAAGCAATTTTATTAGGTTTTTCACTAATTTCTGTTTATTTTTCTTCAGTGCTAGATAACATTTTCATATTATTTTCTATATTATCCTCTTTATTATGCATTTTTTAAAACTACAAGCAAACATATCGTTTTCTGATACATCTTAATTGAAACTATAATTTGTACACCGGGATAAATGTCACCTATGAATATAAATTCCCTTTAAATCTAGTAAATTAGCAATTAAGGATAAGATTTGATCTCGCCTAGACAACACATTAGAAGAGTCATGTTTAAATACATAAGACCAGACACAAGATGGTGCTCAACATAACATGGATGTTGTAAAATAACTCCAAGTATCGAATCCACATTACCAATACCAATATGGCGTGTTGGGTTAGTTGAATTCGGGTGAAATAAGGCCGTTCTAGTGAAAGTCTCTATGTAGGAATAGCATCCCTTGGATGGCACATTTATTATGGAGGTGAGATTATGACAGAACAGCCCCTCCTAGGTGGTTTTCGTGTATTAGACCTGACAGACGAGGGTGGGCTGATGTGTGGAAGGGTTTTAGGAGACTTAGGAGCAGATGTCATACAGATCGAACCACCAAGAGGAAACTCAGCCCGTAATATTGGACCATTCTATAAGGATATCCCCCATCCTGAACGGAGCCTATATTGGTTTTGGACGGCTCTACATAAGAGGGGAATAACCCTGAACCTAGACTCCATTGATGGTAAAGAGCTTTTCAAGCAGCTATTGAGAACTGCCGATTTTGTTATCGAGTCATTCTCACCTGGCCATATGGCAAGCCTCGGATTCAGCTACGAAGCTCTCGAGCAGATAAACCCAAGTATTATCATGACCTCGATAACCCCTTTCGGACAGACTGGTCCATATTCTCATTACAAGGTAAGCGATATCGTAGGGGTGTCACTCGGAGGAATGAGTCGCATATATGGTGAGTTCGACCGCCCAGTACGTATAAGCACACCCCAGTTTTATTTCCAAGGTGGGACGCAAGGTGCCTTAGGTTCCGTGGTAGCCCATTACCATCGAGAGATATCAGGAGAAGGGCAGCATGTTGATGTCTCTTGCCAGCAGGCTATGGTGCTCACCCTGATGAATACTATTGAGATGTGGGATATACAGAAGATGAACATAACGGGAGCAGGGACGTGGGTTGGATTCATGGGAAGAACCGTCGTCAAGCTGATTTACCGCTGTCGAGATGGTTATGTATTCACGATGTTGGGGGGAGGAGGACAAGCAGGTGTTGTCACCTCCACCAAAGGTTTAGTGGCTATGGCGAATCGAGAAGGTTACCTCATCGACCTCGCAGACTTCGATTGGAGCACATACGATTTCGCCCCTGTAGCACTGGCTAAGGCATTTGGAATGGAGACTGAGGGGACCAAACTCATCGACCACTTAGTAGAGGAATTAGAGGAATTCTTTCCTACTAAGTCCAAGCAAGAACTCTTCGACGAAGCAGTACAGAAGGCAATCCTGCTCATACCAGTATGCGACACTAAAGACGTTGTAGATAGCCCACAGCTCACAGAACGCGACTTCTGGGTGCAAGTAGACCACGCTGAACTAGGCAAGAGATTTACCTATCCTGGATTCCCTATCCAAGGCACTGGTCTTCCCCCCTACAAACCCCAGCGGCGAGCCCCATTGATCGGAGAACATAATGAGGAGATCTATTGTGAGGAACTAGGACTATCTAAACAGGATCTAATCCTCCTTAAAGCCACTGGGGCTATTTGAACTCAGAAGACAACTAGAATATAGATGTAAACGTATTCCCACAGCCATTTATCTACAAATTCAGCGATACCACAGCTCAATCGGCAACTGCAAACCAAGTTTGGATATAACAAGGGAGGATATGAATGGTACAGCAGGTTTTTCAAGGTATAAAGGTGGCCGATTTCTCATGGGTCGGTGTTGGCCCCCAAGTTGCCCGGGAACTCGCAGAACACGGAGCAACAGTAGTACGAGCAGAGTCCCACCGTCATCCAGATACGTTGCGATTGCTTATGCCAATAAAGGACTTCCAATCTGGAATAGACCGCAGTGGTTTCGGGGCTTGCTACAACACCAACAAATATGGGATGAGTGTCGATCTTAGCACCCCCCAGGGAAAAGAAGTCGCCAAAAGGTTAGTAAAATGGGCCGATATCGTAGCTGATAGCATGACACCAGGAACGATGGCAAAATGGGGCTTAAGCTACGAGAGCTGCAGGGAGATTAAACCAGATATCATATACTACTCGACCTGTCAGATGGGGCAAAAGGGGCCATTTGCAACTTTTGGCGGCTATGGTATGTTTGGCACATCATACGCAGGATATTGCCATCTACTAGGATGGCCCTATGGATCACCATTACCCACTATTAACAACTATAGCGATTTCATAGCACCTTGGTATCTATGTGCCACTCTCATCCTTGCATTACTACATAGGCGCAAGACCGGACAGGGGATATATCTAGATCAGAGCCAGGTAGAAGCAGGGATTAACTTTCTGGGCCCTACTATCTTAGACTACACAATTAACGGTAGGACACAATGTCGTGCAGGCAACCAAGACCCACACTCAGCACCACATAGTATCTACGCATGCCTCGGACAAAACCGTTGGGTAGCCATATCTGTGTCCAGTGACAAAGAATGGGATTGCTTCTGCCAAGCCATCGGTAGTCCCGAATGGGTAAAAAGCCCTAAGTTCTCCACATTCCTATCTAGAAAGAAGCATGAGGATGAGCTGGATCGGCTGATCACCGAATGGACCAAAGACTATACCCCTGAGCAGGTTATGGATATCATGCAGCAATCAGGGGTAGCAGCCGGAGTTGTTCGGACTGCGGAAGACCTATTCAACGATCCTCAACTTAATCACCGTGAGCATTTTAGATTCCTAGATCACGATGTAATTGGAAGAATGGCCTATAATGCACCAGCCTATCACCTCTCCAAAACCCCAAATCATATCTGGAAGCCTGGACCATGTCTCGGTGGAGACAACAAGTATGTCTATAACGAGATACTAGGGTACTCCGAGGACGAAATTGCCGATATGATAGTAGATGGAGTGATAACCACCGATGCAGACGTTACAGAAGTACTTAGAGAGCAATAGTCCTCCTATTTTACAATCTGCTGCATCATAACCTGCTTATCAAGATGGCGTGTTATAAAAACAAAAAAGGGATTTCTCCATTTCTCTGTGTCGTGTCCTAATGAATATGGA
>JAXHVC010000141.1:0-2807 GCA_034189315.1 Chloroflexota bacterium
CGGCAATACGACCTCGTGTTCAATCAGGATCCCCTTTTCAGAGGAAAGACCTTAGAGACGTGGATTCCTCAAATCAAGACGAATTTAGATTACCCTTTCAATTATCAGCCACCGGATGAGAAAGCACAGAGAACTATAACAATTCATATCTCATCTAAATGGAGTGAGACCAACTGGGCTGGTGATTGGACATCAAGAGATTGGGCTGCTCTGATCAAGGCGCTTCAAAAGACCTTCATCGTCAGAGTGATAGGTCTTGCCTTTGACGACGTAAAGTTCCAAGAGGTTCAATCCTATGGAGTAGATGTACCACAGAAGGTTGGTCAACAGACGTTCAAGGAAGTTTTAGACACCATAATGTCCTCAGCAATGTATGTAGGAAATGTCAGCGGTCTGACCTTTCTATCAGCATGGATGGGACAAAAGACAATAGCGCTGTGGCCAGGAAACAACGCAAGACAGAAACTTCCACGACAGATGTGGAACATCGGCATCAGAAAAGACCATCTACCCACATACAAACCATTAACCTATGAAGAAAGTGTTCAGACAGTGTTAAAAGAGATTGCAGCTTTATATAGATCCTAGAGGAGAGACTGATGGGAGATTATTATTGCACTCGGCAAGACCTGTACGCCATAGGCATAACGCATGAAAAGGCTGATTTATATCTCAGAGCAACCAAGGAACTGATTGATGCATACACGGAGGATGAGTTCCTTCCAACAGAGGGTGTGAAGTTATTCAATGGCTCTGATGAGCGATTCTTGTATGTTAAACCAAGACTCAGATCTCTTTCCAAGGTAGAGATATATTCTTCAACTGGAGAGTGGGTTGAGCAAGACACAGACTCGTACGTATGGAGGAAAGCATATGTTGAGAAGCTCACCTATTACGAGGAACCTCGCATGCCTGATTACGTCAGACCGATTAAACCACGGTTCCCAAAAGGAAATGAGAATGTTAGGCTGACAGGCACGTGGGGAGCTGCATCGTTGCCTGCAATGATCCAACTGATAGCGATTTCTTTAGCACAACACATGGATGGCGCACCAGACTCAGCTATAGTTTCAGAAAGACTTGGTTCTTACTCGGTCTCATATGAACAAGGAGGGATGCGAAAGGGAATACCATCAAACATAGCGAGAGACTTAGATGAGTACTGTCTTCATAGATGGCAGGGTGTAAACATCTAAAAGATAGGAGATCTGACATGAAAGTGATACCGTATGATGCAACACTGACATTGAAGTTAAAGACCAAGCATGGAATACAGACATTGCAGAAGAGAGTTCCTGACATTAATATCAGTGAAGATGAATGGTCTATTTACGGTCCCTACTGTCAACCTATTGTCCAAGAATGGGAGTTCCTTCAAAGAGACGTCCTTAGAATTAGGATGATACCTGATGGAATAGGAGATTTGCATTGGTTGTTCATGAAGCTGTCAGACTTGAAATCCAGGTGCAACGCAAGTAAAATCATTCTTTACACAACTAGCCTCAATGACAAACAAGATTATTACAACAAGAACAATAGGATTGGAGAGTTCATAGCTATGTGTCCTCTCATCGACGAAACATACAAAGTCAGGGATGAAGTGAGGACGCCGGCTTGTGGATACATGATAGATGTTCTTGGCTATGATTATATATTCGATCCGCTTAAAATCATGATGAGCTCAGGCAATTACCGTGAATGGATACACGATGTGAAGACGGAATATATGTATTCGTTTAAAGAACCAGACACTACTTTGGCGAAACTAAGATCGTGTCCAGTTTTATATTTTGGAGACAGACACGCCGAAGTATCGTGGTCCGGTGATTGGACAGATGATGACTGGGCGACCGTTACTAAGCGTTTATTCGAGATGTTCAAAACAGCCCCAGTCTCGTTAGGCATGGGGCATGATGTAGTCAAAGATAAATCAGTGGTCTGTCACGGAGGTATTCAAATATCTTTAGTGGGGTCTACTACTTTAGCAGAGGCACTTGCTCAGATTAGGAGAGCTCCTTTGGTAGTTGGAGGACCTTCTGGTCTAACTATATACTCAGCGTCTAGAGGAATTCCTACTATCATTTTGTGGCCAGACGATAGTAGCTTACATCCGTTACCGATAGATCACAGATATTCGTGGTCATCTTATGGTCTACCGTACGTAGCCACAACATACTCTACCACACCTGATAAGCTCATGCAATTAGTAGCTAAACTCTTGGAGGAGTAGATGTCTTTCAATAGATTTATGAATACTCCGGTAACAATCTACCACGTAACTTCACGTGATAAGTGGTCGAAACCCCTCACAGCAGACAGCTCAAGCGAGAAATGTCGTATAGAAGACAGCAAAGTTCTTCACGTTGCAGATGCGCAGATGACGGTCTCCAAACCAACACGTATCTTTCTCAATCCTGATGTGCTAATCGTAGAAGGGGATCAAGCAGAGATAGATGGAACTCTTTATACAGTCGTTCAAGTGTCTAAGATGAGAGACAAGCGTGGTGTGGTCAGGCATTTAGAAGTCACTTTATAATCGGAGGAGTTCATGAAACTCAGCATAAAGTCGGAAGGTTATACAGATGCCTCTAAAAAGCTCAAGCGGTTGTCGAGCACAGATGATGCGGTAATCTCTTTTATAGAGAAGGTATCAAAGTTTCTGTCTGAGAGAAGCGTTCTATGTGCTCCAGTTCTCTCAGGCGGCGTGACCATGTTGCTGACCGATAAATATTTCGGTACCAGTTTCTTCAATGCCGCAGGGGGCGGTGATCCGGTGCTTTTCCAGCATATTTTCTGGTTCTTTATTC
>JAXHVC010000142.1:0-9223 GCA_034189315.1 Chloroflexota bacterium
CCTTTCTATTATCGATCCCGACAATAGCATCGATCTCGCCTTCAATAACTCCGTAGCCAATGCTACCGCCAATTTCGGTGATATCGATGCAACTTGGAATTTCTCTGCATTTGAAGACTCGACCATTTATCCATCTTCAGTTCAAGCTTTCGTTAGGTTCAGCGCCAGCGGGACAGTTTCCGGAGATGCCGATATCTTCAAGCTTCAAGTCCATGACAGTACTTCTTGGAACGATCTTACCGGAGCCCAATTCTCCCTGGACTCTCTTGGCATCAACTCTCTCAGAAGATACGGCCCTTATGATGTGTCGGCCATTCTCGACGACCTTACCAAACTTAATGCCGCACAGATTCGCTTCGTTGGCATTGATTCCGATGCCGGTGAGGGCAGTGATGATTCTATCACCCTATACATCGACGAACTCGCCATCAACGGAAAATCCTACACCGCGGCCTATTTTCCCAATAACTACCGCGATACTACCTACGCCGCCGATAACCTAGGCCTCTGGTGTACTCAATGCCATACTAGATACATGGCTGGAGGAGGCGCCGGTCACAATGATTCCGGCGATGCAATCTTCACCTATCGTCACAATACCAGCGGCTCCTTCCTCAGCTGCATTCGTTGCCATGTTGCCCACGGCACTTCCGCCACTATGGGCACCTATTCCGGCACTGTCCCCTGGCCTGGAGGAGATACCTCTCCTAGCGGCGACGAACGTAGCGCCCTACTCCACACGAATAACCGCGGTGTATGTGCTCAATGCCATGTCGATCTATCCGGACAGGTCTATATGCACGGCACTGGTGGAGGCACCGGTGGTGGTGGCGGTGGTGGTTGTGAAGACTGCCACGGCTACACAGGCAGCCATGCTACACATACCACTGTTAATAGCAAGGGTCCAGCCACTCCGCTGGATGACTGCGCGGACTGCCATGATACTTCCAATTATCCTAACTTCAACGACGGCAAGAATCTGAATGATACAGACGTCTGCAATACCTGTCACAGTCCAGGTGGTACATACGATGGTGTTGATGATCCGATCATTGGTGCCAAGAACAATTGGTCTTCCGGTGTCTATAATAGCCCGCTGCCATTTGCGAAGAGGCAATGGTGCGTCGGCTGTCATGATGAACAAGCAGCAGTGATCGATGGTGTTACTGCGCCAGATGTTAGCCTGTTCTGGTCCACCGATGGTGGCCACGGCAGAAACGATGCCGTGGTCTGCGAAGACTGCCACGATACTAGCACCGGTACCCACATCGATGGAGAAGACAGAACATATACCTACACTGGAGTAGGCCAGTCATATGCAGATTATCAAACCGGCTACAGGCTCAAGATGGTGGGCGGAGAGTTCCCAATGGCCATACCGAAGTCAGATTCACTCCCCGAAGTCAATGACTACAGGCTATGCCTAGAGTGCCATCCGAGTGCAGACATATTTGACGACACTGCTCCATATGCTACAAACTTCAACAACAGTGGAGTAAATGCTGCCTATGGTTTCGGATCTTATGATGTAAATAGCCATAGAACTCATACTTTAGGGCTATACCCATCTACAGGTCAAATCATCGATGCAACATCAGGTAAACCTCATTGGTTACATTCATCTGAAGGTCTATTCTGGGATTCAGACTGGGATCCCTCAACAGGTGATGCTGGCAAGTGGGCAGATTCAGGGCACTCCTGCGTGACCTGCCATAACATCCATGGATCAACATACCCTGGAATGATTAGAGACGGTAAACTAGTAGATCGAGATAAGGACAGCGCTGCAACATTCAACGGGCTCGAGTTCTCATATATCACTGATGCAGGATTCCCCACCGTCACGTCCACAGGAGCCACTCAAGCAAATAGCTTAGGCGGTATTATGAGAGTTGGTTTTAATGGTAATCCGGCAAATAAACGTATCTGCCGAATGCAGTGTCATCAGGACAGTCCCGCCCCCTACCCCGAATATACCTCATCTACGGGCTTGGGTGATGAATGCACTGTATGCCACATTAACATTATGCATGGTGGTAATGATGATTCTATCGAGTTCTTCCGAGCACCTATTTAGCCACCATCAAGGGCAAGACTGATAAATTCCACCTCCCCTGGATAGCTCTAATCAATGTCCTCATGGACTTACGCGTTAACCATATGCTCTTTTCAATCTGTCAACTATGTTCCGGGCTGCAGTATCTCAAATGCCTCTCCCTCGAAGAGAGAGGTTAGGTGAAGGAGCTAAACAGCCGTGTGCAGATGCAAACGCTTGTTTCCACTCTCCGGGGATTAGTTTGATAGTTCCTGCGCAGGGTCAAGTAATCTATTCACACGCCACAAGTTTCTTCAGACAATCTGAACCTTCAAGATGATGATCCCTCCTTCTGGATTCCCGATCGTATAGATGGTAATGACACAATCCGGATCCCTTCTGTTACTCATACAACAGTGAGAGTATACCGTTCCCGTGATGATAATATTGTGATACAGTCTACTGGCACTGCCTTCTAAGAAAGGAAACGGGGGAAGCCATCATTAGGATCGGAATATACAGTTTAGAACTTCTGTCCCTATCATTCAGACTAGTCACCATTAATGTGGGTATTACCATTTAAACCTCTGTCCATTAATCCTGTACACATTATGCAAACTACACTTAAAACCTAGTACATGTACATAATTTCTGCACTCATATTTTCAGCTCCAACATATGCAATATAAGATTGGTTTGATTTATAATATACACTACAGTTATTACCATTACGCACCAGTGGTAATTGAGCCACAATAAGCATAAATCACCTGGAGGAATCGACAGCATGAGAAAACGAAGGAGGAATCCTCATAATGTCAGAGTTGTCATCACCGGCCTCGGCACAATCAATCCGTTAGGAAACAATGTAAAGGAGTATTGGGACAACCTGATACAAGGTAAATCCGGAATACGCTTGGCACAACACACGGACCTTAGCGATTATGATGTAAAGATAGCTGGTGAGATCGACCTTCCTGATTTGTCTGAGTACTTTCCAGAGAAGAAGATGCTCAAGCGGCTTGACCGCTATGTTATTCTGGCACACGTTGCCGGTACTCAAGCTATCAGAGACTCAGGAATCGATATCGATAAAGCCCCCCATCGCTACGGTGCATTGATTGGTTCGGGAGATGGGGGTGTAATGACCCGATTTGATGACATCAGCAAAATCAGCCAAAGAGGCATGAGAGCTATATCCTCATTCTATTGTGTCAACACACTTCCAAGCACCGGTGCAGGATATTTGGCGCAGAAATGGAACCTGCAAGGTCCTTGTTTTTCTGTAAGCTCCGCTTGCGCCACCAGCAATCATGCATTGGGGATAGCAGCTTCTCTTATAAAGATGGGCATGGCTGACGCTATCTTCGCTGGTGGATCAGAGACATTGGCAAATATCATAGGCATTGGAGCCCTAGGCAATATATTCGCCCTATCAGAGCGAAATGAATCCCCTCAGACAGCCAGTAGACCTTTCGATAAGTATAGAGATGGATTTGTCCTAGGTGAAGGTGCGGGTGTCCTATGTTTAGAAGAACTTGGCCACGCTCAAAAGCGTGGTGCTCATATCTACGCCGAATTCACAGGCTTTGGCTGCAGCTGTGATGCCTACGACATGGTAGCACCCCATCCGGAAGGGAGAGGAGCGGCGCTAGCTATGCAGTTCGCAATGGAAGATGCGGGACTCGCCCCAAAGGACATCAACCTGATCAATGCCCACGGTACCTCAACCCCCCTGGGAGATCAAGCCGAAAGCGCAGCTATTAACAAGATCTTTAGAGAGCATGCCACCAAAGTACCTGTGCACAGCACCAAGTCGATGATTGGACACCTCATCGGAGCAGCCGGTGCTGTAGAGGCAATTGCAGCGATTCTTGCCCTAGACAACAGAATCGTACATCCTACTATTAACCAATTCGAACAGGACCCAGAAATCAACCTCAACGTAGTTAAGGACAAACCAGTGGAGATCCAAGTAGAGCATATCCTGTCCAATAGCTTCGGCTTTGGCGGGCAAAACGCCTGTGTGGTGATCTCAGCGTTTAGGGAATGATTCACACCTAGGGTTGGAAAGCATATAAACTAGTACACTGTACTCTTTTCATAGAAACTCAGAACGCACCATATCAGCCCAATATCTCTAGATGAACTTTATCGACATATCCTATTACTCTCTATCGTCACAAGAACCTCGCGGTAATCTTGACGCCTCATAAATACAGCTACGACTTCTTTTCCTCTGCCCTAAGAGCCTTAGCAATGACATCTTCAATAATATTAAGCGAGGTATCCATCTCTTCTTTAGTGAGCATAGCAGAGACCGATAAACGGAAACGACGCAAGTGGGCAGGGACCGCTGGATAGTCGATCGGCATAAGCAGCAACCCTCGTTTTCTAACTTCCGCCGCTAGATTAAACAGTTTTTCCCCAGATGATCCAACCATAATGGGTATGATATGAGATTGTGAACAGCCTATATCCAGTTTCATATCCAATAGGCTCTTCCTCATATAGGACGCATTCGCCAAAACTCTGTCGCGCAGGGAAGAATCACGGGTGGCAATCTCCAGTTCCTTGATGAGTCCAGCTATGACCGGAGGGGGAGGCGTAGTGGAGTACAACCATGGCGGAGAGTATCCTTTCAAGTATCGAATTATCCTGGCGTTGGAGCAGACAAATCCACCCACGACTCCAAAAGACTTGCTTAGAGTACCAAATGTCATTCCAATCTTGTCTTCTACCCCAAAGTACTCAGCGACTCCTCGCCCATTGGGACCAAAGATCAGGTTGGAATGAGCTTCGTCTATGTAGGTAGCAGCTTGGTACTGATCACAAACCTGAATGATCTCATCCAACCTAGCTAGGTCACCATCCACAGAATAAACACCCTCCACTCCTACCAGTATTCGCTTCCCACTATGAGTTTCCAGTATAGTAGCCAGATGTTCCGGATCATTGTGATCGAAGAACAGCATCTTCGCACCTGAAAGGGTTCCTCCATCCACCATACTCTTATGGCATTTTTCATCTAAGATTAGTACATCATCTCTCCTTAGTACCCCCTGTAAGGCACCCACATTGCCCCCAAATCCACTGGAATACAGAATACAATCTTCCTTCTGCTTGAATTCTGCCAACTTCCTAGCCAGATCTAAATGTAAGTCAAATGTACCTCCCACCAAAGGGACACCTGCAGATCCCAGCCCATACTGGTCAAGCGCCACCTTTGCAGCCTGAATCACCTCCGGATGGTATGACAACCCTAGATAGTTTAAAGATGAAAGATTGATTACCTTTATTCTGTCATTATTAGTGATATCTAGTAAGTAGGTTGTCGTTCCGGGAGAGGTTGCGAGTTGATACCCCGTACAACTAAAGGTGTCTGCCAACAGAGGGTGATTCACCCAACTATCAAAGTCCTCTGGAGGCAAAAGTACATTTGGATTATCGTTGTAGTGAAAATCCGCAAGACTATAACTCAACAGGTCAAACATTATTGCCTCCTACTGAGCTTCAACATACTGATGAAGCTTCCCAGCCAGCTCATTGATAGTGCCTATATCTGCCAACTCCGAGCGAGGAACCCTGATCTTCAGTTCACGCATCGTGCAGGATACTACCTCAACAACGTCTAGGCTATCGGAGACATAGTCACGCATTGATTTCAAAGGATCTATACTATCTATGTCCAAATCATCAACAATCTCCACCATATTGTTCTTGATTACCTCAAGTATCTTTTCTTTCGTAACCATATACTACCCCCTTCCATCCACATATCAACTAATAACAAACGTCACGAGGTCACCCATCGTTACACCTTTTTCTAGTCATCTATTACATATAGTGCATTAATAGCCCCCTTGGTTTCCGGAAGAGCAAAGGTTACTCGATGCATCAGGTCTTCCTGCACCCTAGCCTCAATCAACAATTTCTTTTTTTGTGCACTTAACGATGTCTTCAATAGGTATATCGATTGCTTACTATTCTCACTTATTCGCATGGCTATATCTCGGGCTTTGGGCAACAGCTGTTCCTTGGGCAGAATATAGTTGATATTTGTCCCCTTGGTAGCTAGCTCGCTTCCCTTGAATCGTTTACCAGTAAACATCATCTCATTAGCGATGTAGGGACCTACTAGCTCTTCCAACAATTTGGTACACCCCATCCCTGGGGTGAATCCCATAGTCATAAACACCGCTCCATAACGGCTTTCCATAGCTGCTAGAACCACATCACAGCAGAGGGCAACAGCCAATCCCCCACCCATGGCATGTCCTTCCATAGCTGCAATTATGGGAAAGGGGACATTCACCAGTCTTTCCACCACAATCAGGTCTTTTACGGATAGTTTTCCATCGCATAGATCCAGCAACACCTGTTTCTCCGCCCCACCACAAAAGACGTCGCTGAGGCCTTGGAGTATCACAACCTTGGGCTGATGTTTGTTCTCCAATTCGTCAATGCCACTGACCAACGCATCGACAAATTCACCAGAGAAGGTATTCCTCCCCACCACATCGTTCATCTTCAGATAGGCGATCCCAGTATCCTCCACTTCCACAATCACCTTTTCTTGTCCACAAACCAGTGGTTTCTCTGGTTTATATCGGGAAAACCATTGAGGGATCGTTCCATCTTGAAAGGCACCGATTGCCTCCGTCACTTCTGGTTTCCTTAGCAGCTCTAAAGTCTTTGCCTTAGCCAGCTCTTGCGCTTGATCTATAGCACTCCCCCTTATAAGATGCGTAAATGATTTAGTCTCAGCAATTGCTTGTGGCGAAGCGCGGAGAAGTCTCCTTATAACGTCCCGAGCACCACTCTCTAGGTTTTCCTCTGGGAACACTTCGTCGATTAGGTTAAGCCGATGAGCCTCCTCTGCTTTGATATTCTTAGATGCCATAGTGAGGTAACGTGCCTTCTGCGGAGAAACGCGAGAAGATAACAGGAATGGAAAAACGTTGGCCGGAATCAAACCGAAGAGAACCTCGCTCAATTCAAAGGTGGCCTTATCGGAGGCTAGGACAATATCACAAGCACATACAAGCCCCACCCCACCAGCTTTCACGTCTCCCTGTAACAAGCAAACCACCGGTTTGGGAGCAAGGTGGATGGTGTGGAGGAGATCCGCATAGAGAGACACTGCCTCTTCGATCGAGCTTTCCCCAATTTCCCCAGACTGTAATCGAGCCAAATCCATCCCCAGGCAAAAATCCCTACCAGCGGAACGGAGCATAATCACCCTAGCCTCTTTGTCCATTAATGCACATGTGAATGCAGATGTAAGCCCTTGCAACATTTTCGGATTAAGTCTGTTGTCATTGGAACTGTCTGCCAAAGTGATCAATGCCACCTGAGAGTCGATGTACGAATGGATTAGCGACAAATCCTCAGCTCCTTTCGTAGATGCGACGAAAATCCTTCACCTGTTTCAACACCAAATATCCTTTGCCCTTGTAGTGTTCCTCGTACCAATGGTGAGGCAGGGAAAAATCGGGTGTGAAGTTGGGATTTTCGACATAGCCATCCCGAGTTCGCTCAATCGCCTCATACTCTTCGACGGTCACCTCTCTTCTCCGATCAAGCTCCTCATCGATGTGCAAATGACTAAGATTTTCCTTTGCTTCGGGGCATATTAATCCACTGTAGAACTCACCGATTGATCCAGAACCGTATGAGAAGAAGCCAATGCGATCCCCCGCTTGTAGTGTATCAAGACACTTTATCAGACTACACAATCCAACAAAATTACTAGATCCATAGGTACTACCCACTCTACTAACGTAGTGGAGCGAGGGGACCACCATCTTGGCAAAGCTCTCTTTAACATCAGACTTGTTTTTCAATCCATTTGTGTTACATAAGGTTCTATGCGCCTGAAAGGTCATTCCAGGAAAGGGCGTGTGATAGGTTATTGCATTAAAGTGGCTTCTGAAATCAGTATTCCGATCTGATTTTGACACGTAATCTACGTAAGCTCCCTCAAGGGCATCCAAATAGCTATAGAGGCTAAGATCGCTGTTACCTCTCTCTTCTCTGGCACTTGGGCGGAAAGTGTCATAGATGTCCACAGTCCAGGTTCCCCTTTTGTCTAGTTCATACTCCAATATCCTTGGCTCATCACTCAACAACAGTGCAGTGGCAACACCCCCCATTATGAACTCTTCCTTATTCCCCAGATGTTCTCTGCTGAAATCAGTTGAGATCACCAGAGCCTTTTTCCCGTGATTGAGACCCGACGCTAGCCAGTTGATAGCAGTATCCAGCGCTGCTACACCGCTGTAACAAGCATGTTTAGTCTCATAGTTCCTCACGTTCTGAGGAAGATCAAGTGCCTTATGAATGTTGGTGCTCATCGGCTTGCCAAAATCAGGAGAGCTCTCAGTGCCCACAATGAGCATCCCTATATTGCACTTATCCTCTTCACTCAACAGCCCTATTGCAGCATTGGCCCCCATGGTTATTGCATCCTCATACGGTGGATTCAGGGAGCGTTGTTGAATGAGATAAGCAGTTGTCCCACTTCCTAGCTCCTTTCCTCTTGCCTCCGCCAGTTTAAATTGATCCAGATAGAGAGAACACCCGTATAGGTTTATCTTTTCAATTCCTATACTCTTCATCAACAACCTCTATGAGATGGAATGTTAAGGCATAATTGGATTGCCCACTACTATCATCTTGGGCCAGCGAAGATATGTTCATGATCCCGCCCATCTTCCCAGCTATAAGATGTATTAGGAAACTACGTATGACATAGAAGGGACCATATGGAATTTACCTCCCATTCATCGTCGCTCATCATAAAAGCCGCGTTATTACGCACCACAGAAGCGTTATTTACTACGATGCCGATATCTTTAAAATCATCAATCGTCATCATCACCCGCCATTCCACCTCAGCGGAATTGATTACATCCATCTGAAAACACTTCACGATAGCTTCTGGATTCACTACTTTAGCTATTTGGATTGTCTCTTCCACCGCTTGCCTATCATCCCTATAGGCGAAGGAGCACCCACATCCCTTATCTACCATCTTGCGAATAATAGCTCTCCCTATACCCCTTGATCCACCTGTTATAAAGGTATTCATTCTCTATTCATCAAATCGCTTAATAAGACTACAGCAATTTATTCCACCGAAGCCAAAGGAGTTCTTCAACATGCAGTTTATTTGATGGTCTACAG
>JAXHVC010000143.1:0-3817 GCA_034189315.1 Chloroflexota bacterium
GCCCCACTTGTGTCGCCCTCCATGCGAGGGCGTGGATTGAAACTATCCTATGCCACGGTAACCAATCGCGCGATTTGTCGCCCTCCATGCGAGGGCGTGGATTGAAACTGGTTCACAGCCTGTCTTACGCCATATATGATATGTCGCCCTCCATGCGAGGGCGTGGATTGAAACCGATCCGTCTAGTATTACACCAGCTACGGCCAATAAGTCGCCCTCCATGCGAGGGTGTGGATTGAAACTTGGTCATTTGTAATGCTAGGAAGTATGTCAATACGAATATAAATGGAATATCAGCGTGGAAAGATACCGAATCAATTGCCCGGCATATGGACATAGACCCAGATGACATCCATCCTCTAGAGCAACGCTATTAATGGATATACAATAACTATGTAACCGTTCACCATCCATTATTCTAAGAAGCGGAGGGAAGACGAGTCTACAATCCCCTTCCGAGATTATTCACTTCGCATAGATACGTTCAGAATAACTGAGCCAGCTCGCGATCAGGCAAGCTAAGAATGACAATCGATATGGTTGAATAGACACATACCTATGGAGTAAGTATGAGGGTTTTAAAGGTTATTCATGGATTCCCTCCCGATTATATGACGGGATCTGAAGTATATTCATATCACTTGGTTAAAGAGCTGCAAAAAAGAAACGTTGATACATTTGTATTTACCAGGGTTGAGAATCAGTTTGATGATGATTACAGAATATATGACGAGGAATACAAAGAAATCCCCATAAGAAGGATAAATAAGGTCAAGCGTGACTACCAATACAAAGAAAAACTCTTCGATCCCCAGATTGATAACCTTTTTAAGGAATATCTGAGGGAAGTCAAACCAGATATCGTCCACATTGGGCACTTAAGTCATTTATCAACCAACATCATCCCAATTACAAAGAAAGAACACAGACTCCCAATAGTATTCACCATACATGATTTCTGGATGTTCTGTATAAGAGGACAGTTAATTAATCATAAAAAGCAAATCTGTCCGGGTCCTGATCCTAGTACCTGTCAAAAGTGCTCGCCATTCACAACAGAGATTGAAGACATTGAATCTGTTTTTTGTCACATGAGAGAAATAATGGATATGGTTGACATCTTCCTTTCACCATCACATACACTCCGAGACTTTTTCATCGACCAAGGGATATCTAAAACTAAAGTAATTTACTCAAAATACGGCTTTAATATTGAGAAGGTCACATTTAGACCAAAATCATTCAATGCTAACAGTAAAATTCGTTTCGGATTTATAGGACGTGTTATCCCCACCAAAGGAATCACAGTAATGATAGACGCCTTTAAGGACCTCAATCATACTCACTTGGATATCTACGGGAACATCGATAACGGAAAGCGTTTCATTGAGCATGATAATGTTCATTTCAAGGGAAGTTATCATAATGATAAGATTGACGAAGTCCTGCAAAAGATCGATGTTCTCATTGTGCCCTCAATATGGTACGAAAACTCCCCTTTAGTGATTCAGGAAGCATTCTTGGCAGGAACTCCAGTAATTACTTCTGAACTCGGCGGAATGAGAGAACTAGTCAAAGATGGAGAGAATGGATTCACATTTGAAGCAGGGAATTCTGAAGCTTTAAGATCAATAGTCTCAAGAATTATAGATGCCCCTCAAATACTCAACCGATTACGTCACTCACGAGATCAAGTTAGAGACATTAATACCGACGCAGAGGAAATGATTAAAATCTACCAAGAGCTAGTAAAAACAACCTTCCGAAAGGTATGAATACTATTATCCCATGGCGAGTAACAATAGATACCAATCCTGACTTGTGCAATCTAAGATGCATAATGTGTGACACACATAGTATCTACAACAGATATCGCAAAAGCGACAGGAAACCAATGAGTCCTGAGCTGTTACGTAGAGTACTAAGAGAAGCCATAGATCAAGGGGCCAAAGAAGTCATCCCAAGTACAATGGGCGAACCTCTCCTATACGAACACTTCGACATTTTCATCGACGAACTAAAGAGATCAAGTACTAAACTGAACCTAACAACAAATGGTTCATTTCCAAAGAAAGGTGCTGAGAAATGGGCTTATGATATTCTCCCTTTAGCAAGTGATGTCAAGATTTCTCTAAATGGGATCAATCCTGAGATCAACGATTCCATAATGATCGGAACCAATACAAAAGAAGCTATTTCAAATGTCCTTCGATTTGCCACAGTACGCAACAACATCCGAATTCGAGATATTAATAATCCTACAGTTACTCTACAGGTTACTTTCGTAAAGAAAAACCTGCATGATATGGAGAATATTATCAAGTTCGCTATTGAAAACGGCATTGACCGTGTAAAGGGACATCATCTGTGGATCACCTGGCCCGAGCTGGAATACCAAGATTTAAGAAAAGGTACCAATAGAGCGCAATGGAACAGATTTGTTGATAAGGTTGAAAAATATAGAAACAAAATCAAACTGGAGAATTTTACAGAAATCCCGGATACAGAATCCACCAAGGATATTGTTCCAGAGACTTATGAATGCCCTTTTCTTGGGAATGAAATCTGGATTGCACACGATGGGACATTCAACGTTTGCTGTGCCCCTTCTCGTGAAAGAGAGAAACTCGGTAATTTTGGTAATATCAACAACAATCGCCTTATAGAATTATTCAACACAGAGAACTACAGAGATTTAATGCAAGAATACAAGAGCAGAGAAGTATGCAGAACGTGCCCTTTGAGAAAATAGCCCTTTCATTGGATGAAACCCATCATATATATGAAGGAATGTCCATTTACCCCCAGCGCTATAAACATGTAATGAGTTACCATACACCAGGATATGCACCTGTCGAAACTGATACTGAAGCCTTTTTTATCAATACTAAAGGAGAGAAGTTATTCTCTCGCTCCTTTGAAAAAGCTTTTGGTTTTTACGAGGGGCTTGCAGCAGTTATGGATAAAAAAGGTTGGTTCCACATAAATGATAGCGGAAAGAACCTTTATTCTCACCGCTTTGCATGGGTTGGTAACTTTCAAGAAACCCGATGTGCAGTCAGAGATCATGACAATAACTATTTTCACATTAACACTCACGGAGACAGAATCTATAAACAAGATTACTGCTATGTTGGAGACTACAAATATGGTATTGCAGTCGTCATTACAGAAAGTGGATATTCTACCCATATTGATCAGAGCGGGGAGCTACTTCATGGGGAATACTTTGAAGAGTTGGATATATACCACAAGGGTCTCGCCATAGCAAAGGACAAGTTTGGTTATTTTCATATAGATAAGCATGGTAAACCTATCTATAACAAAAGATACGTTAAGCTAGAGCCATTTTATAACGGTCTGGCTCTTGCCACCACTAAGGATGGAGAGAAAACTACTATAAACGAACGAGGAGAAACGATTTACACAATAACCACAACCATACCTAAACGCCTAAGTTAACAAATATTGGACACCCGATAAATAAACGCTAATTACACAGGAACAGGGATAAGCCTTACACCTTCCTGGCTGTCATCATCCCCCCCCTAGTTAACCAGAGCATTGTGCAGATCCAAGTCTTCCCCTTCGTAATAGTAGGGTTCAGTGAGAGATAAGGCCTCAGGCTTGTTGAGGTGAACCGAATCCAAGATCCAACCTAAATCAAACCAGACTACAGTCTTGCGTTTCAGGAATAGTTCGACTCTCCCCCGTCTCCACCAAGAACACGAGGTTCCTGTTCCCCCTTCATCGTCAGTCGGTAGCTCTGTTATCAGAGTCACTCCACTACCTTCTCTCGTCGTGGCTATTTCAAATA
>JAXHVC010000144.1:0-65160 GCA_034189315.1 Chloroflexota bacterium
ACTAAGGTTTACCTGTTTATATTATTTAAATAGGAGAGTTAGGTAATAATAATGCTAGACAAGCATCTTAGGCCTTCCTCTTTTTAAGTTGATCATACAAACGTCGTACATTCATCAGTTGGACCTCAGGGCTAAAGTTACCCAATCCAAGCTCCTTAGTGTATTGTTCGGTAGAAGAAATCATTTTGGCTGCCTCTTCGTGAGACATCCCTTCATCTATCGCCCGGCTCATAACATCTATCCACCCCTGAATAATAGATGTTTGCTGTTTTAGGTAGTCCTTTTGGCAAATATTGCCATGTCCAGGGATAATGTAATCTACCTCTAGAGCCGCAATTTTCTTTAGAGATTCTAACCATTCGAAGGGTAGTGCGTCTTGGAGCCATGTCTGAACTTCGCAGAAAACATTGTCTCCAACGAAGACAACCTTTTCTTCATGCACATGTACTGCTATCTCACTACTTGTATGGCCTGGCAAGTGAATTAGTTCTAAGGTATGTTCGCCTACGAATAGTCGCATCTTATCTGTGAACGTGACCGTTGGCATTCTTATCCAGAAATCCTCTAACAAGTGAGCCCCTTGCGGATCGAGGTTCTTTGCATAGTCTAGCACAAGTTCCGGTCTAGTGATCTGTAGTGCTTCGCGAGTTCCCTGGTGAGATACGACTATTCCAGGAAAGAGATAGTTGCATGTTATATGATCGATATGAGGCTCTGTGTTGATGAGATAGCGAACTACGCCCTTAGAGGATACAGTGGCTTTCCATTTCTTGGCATCAGAAGGCTTGTGTGGACAGTCTATCATCACTACGCCTTCGCTTGTTGTCACGAATCCCGGATTACATCCTTGCCAATCTGTCTCAACATATATGTTTGCCCCAACTTGTTTCATATAATTGCACCTACCCTGGATTCTTTAATTTGCTATCGATGGTTTTCTGGATTCCTATCTAACATGAGCATCATCTTCCTGGTCGTATAATTCTATAGTACGTCTATATGAGGTAATTGACCTCATGCCATTCACGATATGGCTATGACGTTTAAGCACATTGATATATATATTGTTTGGATGATAGTCATTTTCAGTTTCTCTAGGAAGTAAAGCTATATCTCCCTACGCTGGTTTACGATACTGATATACGCTTCACTACATGGCAGGTAATTCCTTTACCCAGTAGATAATCACTGGCACAAGCTTACGATCCTCAGCGTTAATCAACAAACATATGACGTGTCCCTTTGCTTCTGTAGATGAAAGCCTATTTGGCGATACCCACTCCATTCACCAACATGTCCATTAAGACATGCCCCTGCTCGATAATGAGGTCTGTGCTACTAGCTTCAATCTCACTATATGCTCTTGTCCCATTACCCTGAAAACCATCTCCCCATAGAATGAAAGGAACAGGATCCGATACGTGGGTCTTGATATCTATTGGTGTTGGATGGTCTGGCATGATAAGCATACGGAATCCATTCTTTTTCCTTGATATCAGTCGACCTACCACCTCACGATCGATCTTCTGAATAGCATGAACCTTTTCTTCAACAGAGCCGTTATGACCTGCTTCATCAGGAGACTCAATATGGATGATCACCAGGTCGTGTTTATCTAGGGCCTGCAATGCGCCCTCTGTTTGAACAATGTAGTCAGTATCGGCCCCTGCGGTAACCCCTGGTATGTCCAGTATCCCTATCCCCGATAGCTTTGCCAGTCCGCGCAATAGGTCAACTCCAGAAGTAATAGCTGCGTCGATGCCATGGAGATCATGGAACGGGGGAAGGTCCTGACACTGTGTTCCTCCCCAGAAGGGCCAAATGGTTGTTGCAGCAATCTCTCCACGAGCTTGCCTCGCAATGTTAACAGGATGATTCTTCAAGATTGGCTCTGAGCTACTCATGAGATTCTTGAGGAACGCACTTCCTATACCATGAGGGAGGAAACCCCGTATCAGTTTACCTGATATATCATGTGGAGGTGTACAGATGGCCTTCAACGTATTTGATTGATTCGTAATCCTGCAAATGTGCCGATATCCAACACCAGGATAGAATTGTACGTGTCTATTTTTAATGCCAGCATTCAATGCTTGTATCAAAGGATGGGAGTCCTCATCGCCTATACCGCCACAGTTGTAGCTCCACATCCTACCGTGACGAATAGCAACGAGATTGCAGCGAAAGACTACGTCTTCTGATGTCATTTGGATGCCCATACTCCTAGCTTCTATGGGCCCCCTTCCACTGTAGTAGACATCTGGAGCATAGCCCATTATGGCCATACAAGCGCAAGCGCTACTGGGTTCCATCCCTGGGGGTACGGTGCGTGCCAAGCCGACAACACCTTGTTGTGCTAGGCTGTCCAAGTTTGGTGTGTGAGCCAGCTGGAGAGAGGTCTTATCATCATATTGAGCGAGAGGCCATCCTGCTGCTCCATCCATGATGAGAATACAGTATTTCATCTCAATATCCCACTGGGTGATAGGTCCAAAATCTAATTCAGGCTCTCTTTCGAGCTAAACAGCACTTTCCCTATCAGTTCCAGTTTCTCCTCTCCCTTAATCTCATGGGGGAACAGGGGTAGCTCAACTATCCCCATGCTTCCGTATTTTTCGTGTAGGCTTGTTAAATATCCTTGTTGCTGAGCCCTCTTTTCTTCGAGGAACGCCGAATCGACGTTTGCTATGACGTTGTTTACTACAAGGTGCTTGAATCTAAAATCCTGCTCTTCTGCCTCTTTGAAGATGCCTTCCAATTGCTGTGCTGCTAATGCCTCTGGGATGGTGACCATGACGTAGTCTACTTCTGACCGAAGGAAATCTATATCTTCATTGGATAGTTTCTCCCAGCGCTTGATTATATCCATAATTGGTCGTCGTCTGCGGTGGCCCAACCGGAGTCTGGAATAGATTCTGGGAGCAGGTTTGAGATGCTCTCTGATCATACCGGGAGTATGCAGTAGGTCCATGGTTTGACCTAGCGGTGCCGTATCCCATACCACCCTTTCGTAGGTACCACTCCTGGTGAGCTCCTTAATATAGTCCACCATGAATTCCTCTCTCAGACCAGGTAATATGGAGGTGATGAAGTCGACGAACTCAGGATATTCTATCGATACTACTGCTGAAAAGACCTCGTATACTTCTCGGCCGAATTTCTTGTCCCACTTCTGCTTTACCTCATTCATACCCAGCTCTGCAAGATACAGGTTCTCCGTTACCTTAGCTGGTTTCTCTTTGGAGTGCACTTCGAATATGTCCGAAAGCGATGGGGTTGGATCTGTTGATAAAACCAGGGTTCTTTCCCCACGTTGAGCAAAATATAATGCTGTAGCACCAGCACAGGTAGTCTTTCCTACTCCTCCCTTGCCACTGAACATGGTGACTCGTTTTTCCTTATCTACTAACAAGCCCGAATGGTCTCTTTCCACGTCTAATCCTTTCTCTCCTTTGAGGAATCCTGCAAGGGGCAGTTGGAGCAGTACAAGTGCCCTAAATAATTCTAGTATGCATATAAAGAAGGCTAAACCAAGTAATTGCCATTGTGAAGGATAGTATGGTTATTGCACCATGGTTTATTCTATGATAATTTTCATCTGGTTATCTATTCTACCGATAGACGGTGGTTATACATGAAACTCGAGGACGTCACCATCCTGAAGGATGTGACCTCTTTTTACTCGTTGTCCATCGTATTTACCTGAGCCCCAAAGTACTGCATACTTCAGTTGTTGGCGAAAATCCTTATGAACCGCTGCTGCTGCCTCCTCTACCTTGCTACCTTTCTTGAGAATAAAGGGTGCGGTAGTATCTGTCTTAGAACCTGGAGCTTTAGTATATACTCTAATAATATCCAGGGTGTGAAAGAGTGCAGCACCCAGTTGGTCCAGCCCTGTCATTTCCTCGGCAGAGGTTGGGACAATGGGGAGTTTCTCCCCATATATTTGCCTTAGTTGATCCAGCCTTTGAGCGGAACCTTCAAGGTCAGTCTTGTTGGCCACGATCAATGCCTTTTTTTCAGTACTTCCGGGTATGGACTCCTGTCTGTTTCTATTCTCTAGTACGAGCACTCTTCGGTTTTGAAGTTCTTCTAAAATGATATTCATTTGATCCAAGGGATCTTCACCGAGGTCGATTACCAATAGGAGGGCATCTGCATTCCTGAAGGTGTTGTTCAACCATGCTCGCGCATTGCGATTGGTTGGAGCAGGTGCGTCTACGAGCTGTATTTGAATGTTCTCATACTTCATCATTCCGGGGATTAGAACCTGTGTCGTGAATGGGTAGGGCGCGGTATCGGAGGTTGCCTCTGTTACACACGTGAGTAACTGGGATTTTCCTGCATTGGGGAGGCCCACTAGTACTACTTGCCCCGCACCTTCTTTTCTGATCCGATGCGTATCCCCCTTCCTGGTAGTAGCATACTGCTTCTCTGCCTCCTCAGTTAGCTTGGCAATTCGTCTCCTCAAGTCGGCATGGAGTTTATCTGTGCCCTTGTGTTTGGGCATGATTGCCAACATGGTTTGCAATGCCTCGATCTTCTCTTCGGGATCGGTGGCACTACGATATCGTTTTTCTGCTTCGTGATATTGTGGTGGCAGATTTGCTGGCATTCACCTACTCCAACCTAATTTTAACATACACATTTGCTGATCAGAACCTAGTAGTATCTAGTGGCTGACTGTTTTTATAATTATGGTGACAAAATCCGAAATCTGAATCTCTAAACACTACACAGTATGAAAACCCAGAATATCAATCCCTGAAGCTTGGAAGGTTTTTGGTATTCAAGATTTACATTTGTTTTAGATTTTGTCTTCGGAATTTTGTATTTGAAGTCCTGGGTCTTTTTAGCTTTGGATAGTACACATTAGGAGATATTTATGTACTTTGACCATTCCCAGGACTTACCTGTAGAATTCAGTATGAGAATACATTATCAAGATTGAGGAACTATTTATATGGAAGCAGTTATTCTAGCAGCTGGAGAGGGAGAAAGGATGCGCCCTCTTTCTGTCACTAGACCTAAGGTGATGATTCCGGTGGCCAATAAGCCCCTATTGGAACATCTAATGCTCAATTTCCGGACAGCTGGTATAAGTGAGTTTGTATTTGTTGTAGGATATCGCGAGGACGTGGTTCGTGACTACTTCGGAGACGGTGAATCATGGGGGACCAATATCCGCTATGTTCGTCAGGAAGAACAGCGAGGAACCGCAGATGCATTGTGGTGCGTTAGGGGCATGGTAGGAGAGAGGTTCCTGCTGGCCAATGGCGATGCAGTTCCTGGTATTGATGATCTGTGTAGGATTGTGGAAAGTGAGGGGCTATCCGTAGGTGTGGCAGAAGTTCCTAACGCCAAGGGTTTGGGAGTGGTAGAAGTCGCTGATGGAAGGATCGTACGTATTCATGAGAAGGTGGCGAAGCCCACTACCAATCTGGCCAATGCAGGAGTCTATCTACTTACCACAGATATATTCCAAGCGGTGGAAGAGACTGGCCAATCTACACGAGGTGAGTATGAAATCGTCGATTCTTTGCACTGGTTGATAGATAGAGGTTTTTCTATTAAATATGATGTATTTGATACTTGGTTGCACTTGACACACCCATGGGAGATACTGAGTGCAAACGAAACATTGCTGTCTGGACTTGAGCCCAGTAATGATGCACATGTCGAAAGTAATGCTACATTGCATGGTGCTGTGTCTATTGGTACGGGTACAACTATTAAATCAGGATCATACATAGTAGGTCCGGTAATAATTGGCAGCCATTGTGATATTGGGCCGAACTGTTTCATCCGACCGGCTACTGCTATAGGTGACCATTGCCACATCGGTGCTGCTGTTGAAATCAAGAATTCTTTGATAATGAAAAACAGTAAGGTACCACATCACAATTACGTTGGTGATAGCATAATAGGAGAAGACTGCAACCTTGGATCGGGTACCAAGATTGCCAATCTGAGGTTTGATAAGAAAGATATCAAGATTAGGGGTAGGAGCACAGGAAGACGTAAGCTGGGTGCAATATTAGGTGATGGGGTACAGACTGGGATAAATGCTTCGATCAACGCAGGTTCTATTATTAGCCCCGGTGTGTTCATTAGACCCGGAGCGGTAGCCAGTGGAGAGATAAGCAAGGATTCACGTGTACATTGACCGCAACTTTGGGAAGAATCAGAGGCAGTATCCCATAAGCATTACAGACGTGTCGCAATGTCATCGTGAGGAATCCTTCTGGTAATGGTGGGAGGACGTGACGGTCCATTCTTTACGACGAGATTGCTTCACCTCCGGTTCGCAACGACACGGTAAGTATGGTTGTTGTTTTATAATTGTGACATAGTTTCTTAACGTGGAATCCAAAACCCCCTTGCACCCCTTTAATAAAAGGTGGAGGGAAGCCCCCTTTTTTCAAAGAGGGATCTAGGAGGGATTATCTGTCCGATTCCACTTAAGTTAGTACCTATGTGGCAGTACATATCTGATTAACCTGCAGGATAGTGGTACGTAAGGAGATCAAATGCGCAGAACGGGTGGATTTAAGGGATTGGCCGAATTCGAAGCCTTTGCCAAGACTCTAGAGGAGCAAGACTTTCATGTTGAATCCAAATCATTTGGACTACTGAAGCTGTTCAATGTAAGAGCGGATAATCTATGTGTGGAGCTTCAGTTACGAGAGGCGAATGTCCCGGATGAAGAGGATAGTTTGACTCCAAGGGATTATCAGCTACTGGAACTGATAAAGCAGAAATATAGGACTGAGGGAAGGCCTAAGATGCAGTTCTCATGTTAATACTCGTACAGAGAGTGGTAGGTTATCTTTCATGAACGATATTTATGACAGTCAAATTGGTCTATATGAATAATCATCGAGTGGGGATCGGACTGAATGATTGCTATGATGGGTAGCGCTAATCCCAGTTAGTATTGTAATATTAGATGTAGTTGCCCAGTTATCTAACATGTGATAGGATTACTTTTAGCTGAATAAATACTCTTGGGGTGCCCGATCGTGAGTGAGGGCTCAAATGGGTAGCAAGATCGGTGAGATTCCGGCACAGTCCCGCCTACTGTATATAGTCAGAACGCCAGCCCTAACAGTTGATACATCTCGCGGAGAAGGGGATTGAGATATGGTATATAACCCCCCTTACTCTAGTGAGTGGGGGGTTTTTAATTACCAGCTATTATACTGATGCAATACTCTAAATCGTATATATTGATGTAGGGGTGCCCGAACGTGAGCAAGGGCTCAAATGGATAGCAAGACCGGTGGAATTCCGGCACAGTCCCGCCTACTGTAATAGTCAGAACACTAGCCCTTACTTCCTTCCTGGTTATTAGGATACCATTGGCCATAGTAGTGCCTAGCGGTAATTAGCCAGGGAAACATGCCTCCGCGGAGAATGGAGGATGGGATTGACTGATTTAATCACAATGTTAGCAAATCCCTTTTGTTCTCAGGAGCAAAGGGATTTTTTTTAATGTGTGGTAGGAGGTTGAGATTGAATAGGATTGTTTTTATGATTCTCGTTACAATTATAGCCCTGCCGATTATGGTTGTGGGTATTGCCTGTGAGGAGAATGCCCCAGGGAATATCGTTGACGATTTGGGGAGGACGGTGAGCGTGGATGAAACCCCGGAACGTATTGTCTCATTAGCACCAAGTATAACCGAGATACTCTATGCCTTGGATCTTGAGGATAGGATAGTTGGAGTGACGTCATACTGCGACTATCCAGATGCAGCCGCATCCAAACCCAAGGTTGGTGGTTTTTCTACCGTGGACCTAGAAGCTGTTGCTGCAGCAGATCCAGATGTTGTATTTGCAGCCAACATCCATAAATCAGAAACCATACCTGCCCTTGAGGATCTTGGATATGTAGTAATTACGTTGGCGCCTGAGACTATTGATGATGTTCTGGATAATATCGCCTTGGTCGGAGATATTACCGGGGAAAGCCAATCAGCGAATACCTTGATTTCTGATATGACTGCGCGTATTAAAGCTATCTCTGATGTTACTGGTGATCTGTCTCAATCTCAAATGCCTCATACACTGTATGTTACGTGGCATGATCCCATATATACAGTGGGCTCTGGAACTCTCACTCAGGACTTGATTGAGAAGGCTGGTGGTATAAACGTAGCACATGATATATCTGGACACGGAGTTATCAGTCTAGAGAGTGCTGTGGCGCGTAATCCTGGAGTTGTCATTGCCTGTACAGGGCATGGCAGTTCGGAGGATGAACCTTTTGAATGGGCCTTGTACTCTGAAGTGCTTTCGACGATTGATGCCCGTGAGACTAACAATGTATATCAGGTCGATGCCGACCAAGCAACGCGTGGAGGGCCTAGAATAATAGAGGGTTTAGAGTGGTTTGCATATTTCCTTCATCCTGATTTATTCGATGCACCGGCGTAAGGTTCATCGAAGACGATGAATTATGTGTTTCACATCTCTTATAGTGACCAGGTAGATTCGCTAGTAAGTCTGTATTGGGTATGCTATGGTGGCTTAAAGCCTATTGTATGGTAATAACTAGAGTTTTAGGGGGATTTTAAGGAAGTGGAGGGGATCGCTTAACCAGATTGTCTAGAAACAGTGTCGAGGAGCCTCGTACAGAGGAGCAATATATTGCCCTTACGTATAATGGGCATAGACGTTTAGCTGTACTTGCCATATTGACCGCGTTGTTATTCCTGGTGATAGGGGTAGCAGTGAGTATCGGCAGTACCCACATCCCTCTTTCTACCACATGGCAGGTGCTACTATCCAAGCTCCCCCTGATCGATATCTCTTCCGGTATAGATGAGGGTACAGATGTAATTGTGACAGATATTCGCCTTCCCAGGGTAATCCTGGCTGGTATAGCAGGGGCAGCTTTAGCAGTGGCAGGTGCTGCCTATCAAGGGCTATTTCGTAATCCACTTGCCGATCCGTTCTTAATGGGTGTAGCGTCAGGTGCAGGGATGGGTGCGGTTATCGCCATGGCTTTTACTAGTGGGTGGTTTGCTTGGCTAGCAACTGGAGTGGTGCCTCCATTTGCTTTTCTTGGAGCCCTGGCGGCAGTAGGGATTGTGTATATGGTATCGAGGGTTGGAAGCAAACTGCCCGTGACCATCATGATTCTAGCCGGAGTTGTTGTTGCAGCCTTCTTTAGCGCGATCAGCCACTATCTGATGCTTGCAATAGAGGAACTTGCTCATCTTGGTTTGAGTTTCTTATGGGGGGCTGGACTGCAAACAGCCAACTGGCGCGAGGTTGTAATAGCTCTTCCTCTTGTTGGTTTGGGTGTGATAATCGTCTCTCTCTATGGACGTAATCTCAACGTCATGCAACTTGATGAGGAGCAGGCGCAACAGCTGGGTGTGGATGTGGAAAGTGCCAAACGCGTGCTGATTGTGGCTGCTACGATAATTACTGCAGCTGCTGTATCTTTTGCAGGGGTGATTGGTTTTGTTGGTATTATCGTTCCTCACTTTGTACGGCTTGTCTGGGGGCCAGACTATAGATATCTTGTTCCAATATCTATGCTGGTGGGAGCCATCTTCCTTATGGTAGCCGATATGGCTCTGCGTGGATTGCCTGGATCTGAGGAGACTCCAATCGGGGTCTTTACAGCTTTGATTGGAGGTCCCTTCTTCTTATACCTATTGCAGAAGAGAAAGGGGGAGGCCCTCTTTTGAAAGGTGCAACAGTTGAGGTTGTTGAGCTAGAGCTTCGAGATGTTATGCTGGGTTATGGACCCAGGGTGATCCTGAAGGATATTAGCTTTGAGGTCAGGAAGGGAGAACTTGTGGGATTGGTTGGGCCCAATGGATCTGGAAAATCTACGCTTATTAAAGGCATCACCAGACTGATCCCTCTGCAATCGGGCCAAATATTGATACGGGGACAGCAGTTGCTTGGAATGAGCAGAAGCTCACTTGCTCGGAGTATAGCAGTTGTACCACAGTCTCCTGTGTTGCCGGAGTTGTTTACCTCTTTTGAGGTTGTACTTATGGGAAGGACGCCGCATCTGAAGTTCCTGCAGAGAGAAAGCAAGAAGGATGTTGGTATTGCCTGGCGTGCGATGCAAAAGACTCAAACGGATCATCTGGCCGATCGCAGAGTGAGTCAACTTTCAGGAGGTGAGCGGCAGCGACTTACAATAGCTCGCGCTCTAACACAAGAAGCGGAGCTTCTGCTCCTTGATGAGCCCACATCACATCTCGATCTCAAATATCAGGTTGAGAGTCTGGACTTGGTAAAGGAGCTTTGTATGGATAAAGGTATGGCTGCTCTTGCTGCTATGCACGATCTAAATCTGGCGGCCCAGTATTGTGATCGCCTGGTAATGTTGGAACATAAGGGTATTCATTCTCAAGGGACCTTGGAAGAAGTTATAACACCTGATGCCATCCGCAAGGTTTATGGAGCCGAGGTGATGGTATTTCCTCATCCGGTCAACCGTTTGCCAACAACAGTCATAATGCCTCGACATACAAATAATGGTGGTAGCGAGGAAAAGCGCGATTGATGGACTATGTGGCCATCCTGCTACTTGCCCTGGCGTTAGACATAGTATTTGGCGAGTTGCCAAACCAAGTTCATCCTGTAGCTGCGATAGGGAGAGTTATCTCGTGGCAGCTTAGGTTTGCTCCTAAGAACAATAAAGAGGCGTTCTTCTATGGAATATTCATAGCTCTATTTACGATAGCTATATTCTCCGTACCCATCTATATCCTATTGTGGTACCTGAGGGATATCAACGCAGTTCTCTTTGTATTAGTAGGTGCAGTCTGTTTGAAGAACACATTTTCCTTGAAAGAGCTTGGTTGTGCAGCTAGGCGGGTGCAGAGCCCCTTGCGTGTGGGTGAGCTAACCAAAGCAAGGGAGGCAGTGGGGAGAATCGTCAGTCGCAACACTTCTTGTTTGGAGAGAGATGCTGTGGTGGCTGCCACCATAGAATCGGTATCGGAGAATACCTCAGACAGCTTTGTAGCACCACTCTTCTATTTCTTACTACTGGGAGTACCTGGTGCTTTGGCCTATCGAGTAGCCAATACCCTTGATGCGATGGTTGGATATCATGGTGAGTATGAATATTTGGGAAAGTTCTCTGCTAGAATGGATGACATCTTGAATTATATACCCTCTCGTATTAGTGGACTGTTAGTTGTACTCGTGGCAAATCTTGCACGGGGTAGTATGGCAAGGGCTTGGCATGTTATGTGGAGAGACCATGCTAATACAGAGAGTCCCAATGCCGGTTGGACTATGTCTGCTACTGCTGGTGCATTGGGTTTGAGGTTGGAGAAAGAAGGGCAATACTCACTTGGTGATACTATCGTACCGGTATCCGTAGAAGCTATTAGCCAGGGTGTGAGAATAATGTGGCTCTCAGCATGTGTGTGGACAATAGTATGTTCGTTCATTACATGGATGGTTCTAGCCTAGTTGATTGTATTGCATAGTGGTTCAATCTATCCCAGTAGTGCATGACAGGAGGTTATGAGATGACAGAGCTCTCACATCCTTTTGGCAGAGGATGTGTTCAAGTATATACAGGGAATTGCAAGGGTAAGACCACTGCGGCCCTTGGCCTGGCATTTCGTGCCATGGGCAGGGGATTCAAGACCTATATCGGCCAGTTTATGAAGGGATTGCCATATGGTGAGCTAGAAGCAGCCAAGATGACGGAGCCTCATATTACCATCGAGCAGTATGGAAAGAATGCCTTTGTGCATGTGCAGAATCCCCCGCTAGAGGAAGATGTCGCAATGGCTTCGGTAGGTTTGTCCAAGGCGAGAGCTGCAATGCTTTCTGGTGAATACGACATAATAGTATTCGATGAGATACTCACTGCGCATGGATTTCACTTGATCACGGTTCAGGATATGTTGGATATAATTAAAGATAAACCCGATGGGGTGGAGGTTGTATTCACTGGGAGGAATGCACCACCAGAGATAATTGCAGCAGCAGACCTTGTAACTGAAATGGTGGAGGTCAAGCACTACTATCAGAATGGGATAGAAGCACGCGATGGTATTGAGCGGTGATCTGAAGATTCGGAAGTATCGTACTTACTCGCCAAATATGCCATGGTGAATAGTGACCTTTATCGATCGGAGCCGGATGGACTTCATGTGGATATGGTGAGAAATACAATTTAGGAGTATCGGTGTGACTGTCTCTATTCCCAGAATTCTCATTGCAGGTACTAGTAGTGGCGTAGGCAAAACCACTATAGCTACTGGTATCGTAGCTGCGTTGAGAAAAAGAGGACTGCGGGTACAACCTTTTAAGTGTGGACCTGACTATATTGATCCCAGTTATCTATCCTTAGCAGCCGGTATTCCCACGCGCAATCTGGATAGTTGGATGATTCCACCTTACCATATGCTAGATCTCTTTAAGCACGCAGTTGTGAGTAAAGATATTGCCGTGGTGGAAGGAGTAATGGGGCTCTATGATGGTAGAGGGGGGGCGGAACTCGAGGGTAGTACTGCTGAGATCGCCATGCTGTTGCGCACACCTGTCGTCCTGGTGATCGATGTCGCAAAGATGTCTGGCAGTGCGGCTGCAGTAGCTTTGGGATATCGGGATTTGGAGCCGAATCTGAACATAGTGGGTGTGATCTTGAATAATGTCGGTAGCGATAACCACCTACGTTGGGCTAGTGAAGCGATTGTCAAGAGAGTTGGCCTGCCAGTTTTGGGCTGTCTTCACAAGCAGGCGGAGGTCGCTTTGCCGGAGCGTCATCTTGGGCTAGTGCCTGCTATAGAGGAAGAGGTGTCCCGAGAGGCGGTAGATCGGATTAGGGATTATATAGAAGCATCTGTTGATGTGAATGAACTTCTTCGGTTGGCTAGAGTGGCAGAAGAGATTCCCGAAGCTAGTGGTAGCGGGCTTTTTCCTAAGAGGGAGGAGAGACAAGAAGTCACCTTAGCAGTTGCTCGTGATAGGGCTTTTGACTTCTACTATGAAGACAACCTAGATCTCCTCTCTGCCTGGGGAGCACAATTACAGTACGTGAGTCCATTAGAGGACAAGGCATTACCATCTGACCTTAGAGGCCTATACATCGGTGGTGGTTTCCCTGAAATGTATGCTAGAGAGCTATCTGCTAACAAGGCATTTCATCATTCTGTTGTGGATGCAGTACAATCGGGTATTCCTATTTACGCTGAGTGTGGGGGCCTTATGTACCTGACAGAGGGGATAATCGATTTCGAAAAGCGCGAGCATGCCATGGTAGGGGTTGTTCCCGGTAAGTCGGTGATGAGAGACAGACTCACAAGAATGGGATACGTTGAAGCCGAGGTGCTGCGAGATACTCCTTTGGCGATCAAAGGGCAGAGATTACGGGGCCATGTATTTCATTGGTCTCAATTGCCTGCTCCAAAGGAAGGTGCAGCCTATTGCCTCCGAAATTCGGAGCAGCAATCGGAGGGGTATGTTCTTGGCCCTTGTGATAATGTTCTTGCTTCGTATGTACATCTTCCTTTTGGCGGTGATGTTTCACTAGCGAAGCGATTTGTGGAGTCATGCCATGGATAGGATTGCAGAGACTCACATTAGCAATACCTTACCTAGGACTATAAGGCCTAGGCAAGGTGTGGAATCCCTAATACCTTGTTATCATGGTGGCCCCGACTACATAGAGTTAGAAACCTATGGGATTGCTCTGGATCAGGTGAAGGATTTTAGCTCTAACACCAATCCCTTTGGGCCACCGCCAGGTGTAAAGGAAGCCTTATCCAAAGTGGATATCTCCCAGTATCCAGATTCCAATGCCACTGAACTCAGGCGTGCATTGACATTGAATCTAGGAATTGGGTTGGATAGTATCATCGTGGGTGCGGGGTCGACGGAGTTGATACGTCTCTTGGCACTAGCCTATTTGGGAGTGGGAGATAAGGTGGTTATTATTGATCCTGCCTTTGGTGAATATGAGGCTGCGTGTGCGGTAGTGGGGGCATCTGCTGTTAGGCACAATATAGCACGGAATAAGGGATTTCAACTGAAGGTGAGGGGAATCGTCTCCTTGATTAAAAAATCATCACCCAAGATTGTTTTTCTCTGCAATCCGAATAATCCCACAGGACAATACCTCGAGAAGCATGAGGTTGAAACCATATTGCAGGTGACTGAAGGCGGCCTGGTTGTCCTCGATGAAGCCTATATCCCCTTTGTAGAAGAACCCTGGTCGTCGTTGGACCTGCTGGCATCTGGAAACCTGGTAATCCTACGTTCGATGACCAAGGATTTTGCGCTCACCGGACTTCGCTTGGGATATGCTATAGCTTGGCCGGAGATCATCTCCAACTTGAGGCGAGTATGCCCGCCATGGAACGTTAATATACTGGCGCTCAGAGCAGGTATGATTGCTCTGGAAACTGGTGAGTATCTCAATCGATGTGCAAAGGAACTGAAACAGGCGAAGGACTACCTAGTCGAAGAACTATCTAGTCTAGGGTACCGCATCCTTCCATCGAGGGCTAATTTCTTTATGATGGAAGTGGGCGATGCTGCAAAGTTGAGGCAAGGGCTGCTAAAACAGGGATTCTTGGTGCGGGATTGCACATCTTTTGGTTTACCTCGATATGTGCGCATCGCACCACGCACGATACCGGAGTGTGAGGCTTTGGTTGAGGCAATACGTGAGAGTAATTCGTGACTCGGTTTATATAGCATCCTGATATCCTATCTTTAATAATCCTATGTTGGTATTGACTGGTTAGATCAGCATTGGCTCAGCTAGAGACCTATATTAGTCATCGCCTTCAATGTTGCGATAGAACACTAGCTTTCGAAAGACTAAGCCTTCAAACTCAGCAGCGACCATATGTCTGCCTCACAAACGTTATGACCCCTCCTTGTGTCATCAATAATCATGCTCAGTTGGCTAATTGCTCATTTAAAGTGGACCCAAGTGGCAGGTTTGAGTTATACTTCATCAACTTAACAAAAGCTACATAGAAGGAGAGTTGGTGGTATGAAGGTTGTCGAGTCTACAAGTAGTTCAGGAATGGATAGGGTGATACTACAGATTATCAGTATAGTTGTAGTATTGGTCTTATTATCGGCCAGTGTTATCACTACCGGATTGTTGCAGATTGCCCGTGGCGCAGATGATGTCTTGGATGAGTTGATGATATATGACGATGCCTTGCAGAATGGATTTGCCTACAACGAATGGGGAGAGGGGTGTCTTGTCAGCCTGTCCTATGAGGATGCTGCAGTGGGCACATATTCTTTAGCAACAGACCTTAATAACTATCTCACACTATTCCTGTACACAGACACGACTTTCGCCAGGGGCACCTACTCAGATGTGGAATTCTACATTCGGGGAATCTCTCCGGTTAACGAAAGCTTCGATGTTCGTCTTGCTTCGAATAGCTATACCCGGATAGGTAGCCCTCTGCCCATAGGCGACTACGTAGACGTTTCGGATAGTTGGCAGCATGTCCGGATTCCTCTGAAGGATTTTGGAGTTGAACCGGATGCTTTGGTTGCGGGATTGGTGTTCAGGGACAATGCAGGGGTGACAGGAAGGGGATACGTCCTCCTGGATAGTATCCGATTTGTGGAGCTAATGGATACCACTGCACCCGAGATTACTTCAGCGAGTGCCATCAGCCTCGATCAGGTTACGCTCACGTTCAATGAGAAGATGGATCCGATTGGTGTGGCGGATGTCAATAGCTATTCGATAACCTCAACTACAGACATCAACTATGAGAGTGGGAGGAATCCTGTCTCTTCGTCGTTGCTGACGAATGAATGGCAGGCTCTATTAACAGTCAGCCCAGAACTTCAAGATGGGAATACCTATACAGTAAGTGTCAATGGTCTTCAGGATCTGGCCGGCAACACCATACCGCCAGATTCTGAGGTTTCTTTCGATGTGGCAATTGAAACCGTGACCCTTTCGGTCGATGCCGAGGTTAGTATCTATCCTTTTAATTCGATGATGCGCGGTTCTGCCTTGGTTAACTGGATGCATTCGTGGAACAGGCCTTTCCCTGGAGAGATAGAGGGGCTGGTGGAACTCACCAAGGTCCTCAATCCCGGCATTATGAGGTATGGTGGAGGGCTATGGGTCAACGGTGTTGGCTTCGATCGCAGCAATAGCCACAGATCCGGCGATGCCTGGACCTATGTCGATCCCGATACTGGCGATGAATACTGGTACAACCACTGCCTAAGAGCAGACGAAATCGATTCCTTTGTCAGTTTTTGTGAGCAGGTAGGGGCAGAACCGTTGATACAAGTGAATCTGGCTTCCTCCTCCGATGGGCATAGCAATCCTAAGATGTGGGCAGACCTTGTAAGATACTGCAATGTAGACAATGACTACGATGTGAAGTATTGGGAGCCGGGCAATGAGTGGGACTACGCTGGCATTCTGGATGAAAACGAATATGCGCAGCGCTTCGTTACCTATCAAGATGCAATGCTAGAGGTAGATCCGACGATCCAGTTCATGGGCCCGGTATCCGCGGGCTTCCACACCGACTGGTTTGATCCCCTGCTATCTGCTACACACGATGCAGGACACGACTTGGATGTCCTGGACTGGCATTGGTATCAACTCCTCAATTACAGTGGGGATTCGAGGCACAACGCTCCTGAGAACCTCTTCAAATACGATGACAGCGGCGAGGCTGATTGGCTGCGCAGATATCGCCGTGTGTATGCCGAAGACATGATGAATGTGGTAAAGAACGATTATCTGCCAGGCTACCCCAACATGTTCACCGCGCTAACTGAGCTTGGCACCGGTGTAGGTCAAGATGCACCCATGCAAAGTGATTTCGCTGCTGCCTTGTGGCTTGCCGATATGCTGGGAAGGTTTTCATATAATGGACTTGACATATGTACTACCTGGGACCTCTATGATGTCACCTACTGGGGGCATACCTATCCGGATGATTCCATGTACCCGGATGATGTGTATGTGCGACCTATATACTACACAAAGCTGATGTATGGCCAATACTTCGGCGATCAGATGGTCGAGAGCAGCACAAGCGATCCGGAGAAGATGTTAACCATCTGGGCGAGTACTGATGTGGATGAGCCAGACACGCTGAAGCTCATGGTTACCAACCTCAATGAGAATTCCTGTTATGGTGTCATCAATGTTGATGGTTTTGATCTTCAAGGGGGCGAATACTATAGATTGACCAATCCCGATCCTCTATCTGGCTATTCACCATCTTTTGGTACCGTGCCCAATCAGGATTTAATGCCAAATGTGAATGGGTATCAGATAGAACCGAGTCATACAGCAGATACTATTATTGCCAGTATTCCCCCAATGGACATTAGTGTTATTGGATCGAGTTTTGAGCATTATTTCCCTGCCCATTCCGTTACCTCAATCATTCTAGAGGGCACGTATGATACTGAGGATAGTACTCCTCCGGTAATCTCCCCTGTGCAAGTGATAGATGCCACTTCATCGTCGGCTACTATTACGTGGACCACGGATGATATGAGCGATTCCGCGATCAACTACGGTGAGACAGAATCCCTAGGCACTATAGTGTCAGATTCCAGCCTTGTCACCAGTCACACTATGGAGTTGACGGGCCTATCCAGCAACACAACCTACTATTATCAAGTCACTTCAACCAATTCCGATGGCTATTCCTCAACCTCTGGTCTCTACACTTTCACTACGCTTGAATCTGAGCCTGAAGTCAATAGACTTCTCGTCTATGATGAATCCTTGGTGAATGGCTTCTCGTACAATGAATGGGGCGAGGGTTGTCTGGTCACTACCTCCTATGCTGATTCAGCATACAGTGGGTCCTACTCGTTGGCCACAGATTTGAATAATTACAAAACGTTGTTTCTCTACACATACGACATGTTTGATGTGGCCGAGTATTCAGACTTGGAGTTCTACATTCGTGGGAACACGCCGCCCAATAACACCTTCCGTATCAAACTTGCCACGAGTTCCTATGGATCAACTGGTAGTTCGCTTCCTATAAGCGACTACGTGACCGTCGGGGAAGAGTGGCAGTATGTGAAGATTCCTGTCGGCGCGTTTGGTGTGGCTCCCGGGACGCAAATCGCGGGATTTCGCTTGAGGGACGATACGGGCGGGAACGACTCTGGGTATGTATTGCTTGATGAAATACACTTCAGTGAGTAGCCCTGTGTTGTTCAATTCTAGGGTAGTGGCGAACTAATTCGCCACTACCCGTACATTCAGATCGCCAAAAGCAGGTATAGGGTGTGCCCATAATTCTGCCTAGTCCTGTTTATATCCCAAAGATTGGTGGGCACAACCTCATAAGCGCCAGGTTTGGTTAATATGCGCAAAATGGTCCTTCCCGTGAAGCTTGTCACCGATTTGATCGGGGACAAGGAATCCACATCGCTTACTGGGGCAAGTGCTCCCTGGATTCCCGTTTGCACGGGAATGACAGTCTTGAGTGTGCTCTGAGCTAGTTCTAATGCGGCGTAGCCCTCCCTATGTCTTTGATGCAAGCAAAGCCTAGCGAGGTTTCCCATCGGAGTCTGGAACGATATCGGCGTAACGAGCTCAAATCAACATGTCATTCCCGCGAAGAGAGTGTGTCACAGTCCCTGCATATCTGTCATTGCAGGGAGTGAAAGGACGGAGTAATCTCAGGGTGGGGTGATAAGATTGCCGCGATTCCCTCACGATTGTAATTTGTTTGGAAACGGGTGCTTGGGATTTGGATTTTCATTCATATACAGTGAGACATGGAAATCTGACGGCATTTTTTCTGGGCTGAACTTAATGACAGTGTCATTGAAGTGAGGATCCAGGTGATTTCTCTCTTGACAAAGGCGTGAGATTGCAAAGATCATTACTAGACACTACACTAGTGAACACTATTGAGGAGCGTTAGCGTGAAGCAAGGATCGAGAGGTCTCATTCAGGTCTATACAGGTGATGGCAAAGGTAAAACCACGGCAGCCCTTGGATTGGCTATACGAGCAGCTGGTCGTGACCTCCTAGTAATAATGATTCAATTCCTAAAGGGCGAGGAAAGCGGAGAACATCTATTTCTATCCCGTCAGAAACAGATTGAGATCCTCCAACTCAATACGGATAATTGCTTCCAGCAGTCAACAGCGGAGCTCCAACAGATTGTCGAAAAGACCTGGAGCTGTTCTAGAGAAAAGGTCATGGGTGGAGAATACGATGTCGTTATATTAGATGAGGTGTTTGTGGCCATTAGTCGAGAGATGCTTTTGATTGCTGACGTACTTGATCTGATGAGACAAAAGCCAGACCATGTAGAATTAGTACTCACCGGGCGTAACGCATCTCCTGAAATCGTAAGAGAAGCAGACTTGGTAACAGAGATGCTCATGATCAAACATCCTCACACCGAAGGCATAGGCCAGCGTATAGGTATTGAGTTGTGAAGAGAAGGAAGATCCTCGATACAAACTATAGTGGTTAGATGTCTAAGTGTTCCTTCTTAAAAGAGACATGCACGTGAATGGTTATTATCGTGCGAGATAACCTTAGATCATAGCCCTGTTACGCAATTCTACAAGATTATGAATGATGTAATGCCCGTTTTTAACACTTAAGATGTGGGCATCTTCGAACAGGCGTTGTGCGTCGGCGACCGACGACATGGTTGTCCCAATCATACCTGCCAGCTCAGCTTGAGGGAGGCGCATAGATATTACGCATCCCTCAGATGTTTCATGACCATGAGATTCCATCAGCTCCAACAGCTTTCTTGCCATACAGCTTGGTGGCTCGGTGAAGACCACACTTTCAATTTGAGAAGTGGCATTGCGCAGCCATTGGGCTAGTACGGCAAGGAGGCGAATTGCCATATCTGGATACATCCTTATAAACTCCAAGAAATCCTCTCGCTCCAGAGCTGGTGTTTCTACAGGTTTCATTGCAGTTGCTGCTGCAGACAGACTGTGTCACAATCTGTCCTTGTCCTTAAGCAGATTGTAATTGCTATCCTGGATTTGGAGACTATGTCACAATTATAAAATGCCAACCAGATTTACCATGTCATTGCGAACCGAAGGTGAAGCAATCTCATCCTAAAGAGGAGATCGCCACATCCTCCTTCCGTCACCGGAAGGACTCCTCCTAAGAAACTGGAGGTTTCTTCCACTAATAACCCGTGTCCCTCAAGTGTCCCGTGCTCGCGATGACATTGCGACACAGTCTCAAAGGGCTTCCCACAGAGGATGTAGTCTTCAACATACACTTGTCTCCCAAAAGTCTACAAAAAATCATACTTTAGGTGACATACAAGGTTACTCATTGTATGTCAGAATAATCTGATATATGCAGAATTCCTGGGCGAATACCGCAGCGCTTCACTATCCGATGATGGGACAATCTCCTGCAAGTCAGGCGGCACCCGAAGGTGCCGTGCGAAACTTGGAACACGATTGAAGGATACGGCTATCTTACTCCTCTCAAACGCAGCATTAGTCTTTTACTACATTGATCTTCCCTATGACGTTTTGGTTCCCTTACAAAGACATGTGTTCGTGGTAACAAACCTGGCTTGGTCAGAACCGAAATAAATCTGTAATGATTGGAAGTAATAAATGTACGTAAATCGCATTTTCTGTGATCGATGGTAAAGTCTCCTCCCAACAACGTAGTATCCTATCGATAGTCCTCTTATGGCAGGAGAGGACACATTACGATTCATTAACTTAACCATAGTGCTCCAAGCTTGTGGTATATTGACTTTAATCAATCTAGTGCAATAATGTGATACACAATGTTCATGTTAAGTAGTTTGGTGATATATATATACTTATATGCATGAAAATGACCGTTATTTACAATAAGGTGGAATAATCATCGGTGGCTATCATTGCACCATAATAATGCGCTGATCGATTCGGGGTTGCGGAGGAATTCTCAATGAGAATAAAGAAATTAGCTCCATCTCTATTGCCAGTACTAATCATTGCAGTGGTACTGATGATGCCGATTCCTACGAGCAAGGTTACAAATCAAGCAGCACAGGCTACTGGGGGAGATAGTGTGCTCGACAGTGTTCTTGGTTTGCAGGTACCCTTCGTACAGAACCTGGGACAAGTTGAACAGGATACGGTTAGATTCTATTCTCATACGTTTGGAGGGACCGTCTTTATCGAGGATGATGGTGTTCTAACCTATCATCTACCTAGTGAGGATGGAGCCTGCTTTGTAATTAAGGAATATGTTGCAGATGCAGCGCCAGTCATACCACAAGGAACTGAACAGTCACCTACGGGTGTGAGTTACTTCGTGGGTAACGATCCACAGAATTGGGATACGGATATTCCTACCTATAATTCAGTATTGTTTAGTGAGGTCATTGAGGGTGTTAGTGTTTCCTTGAAGGCCTATGGCAATAATATTGAAAAGGTATTCATCGTTCAGCCTGGAGTGTCTCCCCAGACAATAGTCATGGGGGTTGATGGGGCTGAAGAGCTTAGCATTAACCAACAAGGGCAGTTGGAGGTAATCACTCCTAAAGGGATAGTAGCATTCACAGAGCCTGTTGCCTATCAAGATAATGGGGGAAAGAGGCAAGACGTAGAGGTGGCATATGTCTTGCATGATGAGGATCACTATGGATTTGAGATTGGAGACTATGATCCATCTCTTGTTTTGACCATTGATCCCCTTCTTGCTAGTACCTATGTTGGTGGTACGGATGATGATGCTGCTCGATCCATAGCAATTGGAAACGATGGGTCTATCTATATAGCGGGGTATGCTTTATCGGACGACTATCCCCATGTCTGAGGGGGATATGATTGTGAACCAGGTGGTTCATCGGATGGTTTTGTAAACAGATTCAATAGTAGTTTGACCATGCTTCTTCACACCTCTTTCTTAGGAGATACCGGTGATGATGGTGCGTATGCCATTGAGGTGGATTCTGCGGGTGATGTGTACGTAACCGGGTATACGACGTCTACTACCTATCCTACCACTGAAGATGCATATGATAGAACGCACAACGGTGATAAGGATGTCTTTGTCAGTAAGCTTAGTGCCAATTTGAAATACCTACTGGCGAGTACCCTGATAGGGGGGGCTGATGAGGACGTTGGAGCTGATCTTGATTTCGATTCATCAGGCAATGTTTATGTTACCGGTCGATCACAATCTTCGGGCTTTCCTACTACTACAGGAGCTTTTAGTGAGGGGCACAATGACTCTGGTGGGGCAGGTGGAGTTGAAGATGTCTTTGTTAGCAAACTGGATAATCAATTGGAGACGCTTGCTGCAAGTACTTTTGTAGGAGGCAGTGGTATAGACCAGGCTCATGCTATTGTTCTGGATTCCTCGGCAAATGTGTACATTGCTGGAGAGTCGGGTGCTACCAACTACCCTACTACAACAGGTGCATATGATATTGTTCATGGAGGTTCATCGGATGCTTTCATTAGTAAAGTCAGCAGTGATCTGACTTCTATATTGAAAAGTACGTTCATTGGTGGTGCCGGTGAAGACATAGCTCATGATCTTATCTTGGATTCTGCTGGAAACGTGTATATCACGGGAGAGACGCGGTCTTCAGGATATCCCACAACATCGGGTGTATATGATGAAAGCCATAATGGTAATACAGATGCCTTTGTTAGCAAGTTTGACGGCAACTTGGCAAACCTCGTAACAAGCACATTTATTGGTGGTACAGATGAAGACATTGGGAGATCCATGTCTTTCAGTGCGTCTGGAGATGTGTATATCACGGGACAGACGAGGTCCGCAGACTTCCCAACTACGCTTGGTGCCTTTAATACAATCCATAATCGTTTGGGTGTTGCTGGGGAGTACCACGATGCATTCGTGAGTAAGTTTAGTAGTGACTTAAATAGCCTTGAGGCGAGCACGTTTGTTGGTGGTGAGGGTACTGATGGGGCTAATGATATTTGTCATGATGCCATGAATGATGTTTACATAACTGGTGGGACATCTTCTTTCTTCTTCCCGACGACGGAAGGTGTGGTCAATCCAAACCTTAATGGTGCTGAAGATGTATTCATTAGCAAGCTTGATGCGGAGCTCTCAGGAACAGGTGTTTGTACACTTGCGATTTCTGTTAGCGGCAAAGGACAAACCGATCCACCTGTTGGACAGTATATCCGTGCTGAAGGTGAAATAGTAGATATCACTGCAACTCCTGATGATGGTTGGCATTTTACCAATTGGACTGGAGATGTCGATGATCCGGATTCTGCTGAGACTACCGTGACCATGGATTTGGATAAGACGGTGACTGCCAATTTCGCTATTAATACACATACTCTGACTATGTCTTCTGTTGGCGATGGGAGTACATCGCCTGTATCTGGATCTCACACCTATGATTATGACACAGTGGTTCCTATTACTGCCACACCTTCGGATGGATGGCAGTTTGTGAGATGGAAAGGTGATGTAGATTCCCCCACTTCGTCATCGACCACTGTGACTATGGATGACGATAAGACGGTTACTGCTACCTTTGCTCAGGAAGTGCAGATGTTGACAATGTCGACTAATGGCTCTGGTACGACCACACCGGAATCAGGATCTCATTCCTATGCTAAGGATGATATCGTTGATATTACTGCCGATCCTGCAGATGGTTGGGAATTTGCAAATTGGACTGGTGATGTTGCAGACCCTGATTCATCTTCTACTACAGTGGCTATGGATTCGGACAAGACTGTAACTGCCAACTTTGTTTTAGCTACGTATACCTTGTCCATATCAGTTAACGGGGATGGGACCACCGATCCACAACCAGGACAGTATTCCCACGATGCAAATACTGAGGTTGTCATTACCGCAACTCCGGACAGCGGCTGGAAATTCACTGGCTGGGCTGGTGATGTTACTGATACGAGTCCTGAGATTACTGTAGAAATGACATCAGATATGACAGTGGTCGCCAACTTCGCAGAAAAGACATTCGCCCTAACCATAACAATCAATGGTGAGGGTTTTACTACTCCTATGGTTGGTAAGAGTGATCATACTCAGAATAGTGTTGTTAATCTTACAGCTGAGCCAGCAGATGGTTGGCAGTTTGTCAGCTGGACTGGGAATGTGGCAGATACCGCCTCACCGAATACTACAATAATCCTGAGTTCTGACCAGGCGGTGGTGGCCAACTTTGTACAAGTGACCCGAACTCTGTCTATGGCGGTGAATGGAAATGGTACTGTCACACCTGATGTTGGTGAACATGATTATAACGATAATGAGGTCGTCTCTATTAGCGCGAATCCGGCAGAAGGTTGGCTGTTCGATGGATGGACGGGAGATGTGGCAGATCCCAATTCGTCCTCTACCACTATTACAATGGATGACTCCTATGCCGTGATTGCCAATTTCTCTCAGAGTATTCACACCTTAACCATTGTGATTGACGGTAGAGGTATCACGAATCCGGGTGCAGGGGAATATACTTATGCCCATAAGGAAGGAGTTGAGCTTAGCGCCAATCCGATAGATGGGTGGAGATTTAAAGGGTGGTTTGGCGACATTGGGCAATCCGAATCACGTACGATTCTTGTTATTATGGATTCTGATAAGACAATAACTGCCGAGTTTGTACCTCCAAATTCGCCACCTGCAGCATTCAATCAGACAGTGACCACCCTTCGCGAATCACCGGTGAATATCACTATTACTGGTTCGGATGTGGATGGTGACACGTTAACATTTAAGATAGTCAATGAACCAGCCCATGGCAAGTTGGAGGGTACTGCCCCGGATCTAACCTATATACCTGATCTTAACTACGTGGGACCGGACAGTTTTGCCTACAAAGTTCATGATGGCACAGAGTATTCCAACGTTGCCACAATTGGTGTCACAGTGGAAACACGGAGCGCTGCAATGGAGGATGGTGATGATGAAGATGGTGAAGGCATGTCTCTCTGGATTTTGGCGGTCATTGCTGCTGCCGTCCTGATTGTAGGTGTGGTAGTACTTCTTGTAGCCCGTGGAAGCCTTAGGTCATAGTTTATACGTAACTTCGGTAGAATGTGAATGCCCCACTCTCGATTTCTTGAGTGGGGTTCTTCACATCTGAATGACCATTGTAAGTCTAACTGCAGCCTGCAACCTGTGACCATACTACAAGAGTGACAACGAAAGCATGTCTACTGCAACCTCTCAGGGTATATCCAATGAATTTGACTTGAGCCCTATTTTACTACTCTTCTAGATTCCATCCTCACTAATCCTAGGCTAATAGCATTAGGATTTGCTGTAGAAAAGAATAACGTTTGAAGTCCAGAGTACACTTGCAAATGTAGTACTCTGGGATGCATCATTAGAGTATATGAAGGCAGCGATTTTGAAGGATGTTGGCAATCTAGAAATTGCCAATACTAATGTCCCTATATGCCAAGCTGGGGATGTATTGATCAAGGTGGAAGCGTGTGCTATTTGTAAGACCGATACCAAGATGTATCGAGTTGGGCAGAGAGACCTCAGAATGCCCAGGATTCTAGGTCATGAGCTCTCTGGTGTTGTAGTACAAGTGGGACAGTATGTATCCGGAGTATGTGAGGGAAAACGTGTTCAGGTCGCCCCTGGACTCCCTTGTGGCCATTGCTACTTCTGCCTCAAAGGAGTAACGAATCTCTGCGATAACATGTCGATTATAGGATTCCATTATGATGGTGGCTTTGCAGAGTATGTACTGATTCCTCAGAATGGTGTTGTAAGCGGTTGTCTGAGTGTTGTTCCTGAGGGACTGTCTTTTGAGGAAGCTGCATTGGCAGAACCTATTGCTTGTTGCCTAAACGCGCAGCGCTTATGTGGAGTGGGTTTTGATGACAGCGTGGTTATTATAGGGGCAGGTCCCTTAGGTCATATGCAAGCTCAAGTGGCTAGGGTTTTGGGGGCTACCACTATTACATTAATCGAGAGTGATTCCTGCAGACTCTCCTTTGCTGCGAATGGTACCTATGACTGGATTATAGATACTTCTCATTATGATCCGGTCCGAGAGGTTCTCGAAATAACTCAGGGTAGGGGGGCCGATGTAGTATTGTGTACTTCTGCCGATCCCCATGTACCTTTGCAGGGGATAAACATGCTTAGGAAAGGTGGGCGACTCTCCTTCTTTTCTGGGCTCCCGCATGGAGAAGAGCAGATAGCGCTAGATCATAATCTGGTACATTACAGACAACTCCAACTCTATGGTGCTTATGGATGTACTTCGGAACAGAACAGGACAGCCATAGATATGCTGGCTAGCAAGACAATTAATGTGGATTGGCTGATCTCTCATCGTATTTCCCTCGATGAAATCATAGAGGGTTTCACGTTGGTTGATAATCATGATGCGATGGTGGCGGTTGTTACACAATTTAATAATTAAAAGATAGTGAGGAGATATAAGCCTTTGTTTGATGAACAGAAGATACGGGAATTCGGGAGAATAATCGGTTTATTAGGTAAAGGGCAGAACCTGTCTCGCAGCCAAACTAAAGAATGCTATCGTCAAGTGGTTCTCAATGAGCAGCCGGAATTACAACAAGGTGCTTTCCTTGTGGCCCATCTTATTAAGGGGCCTACTACCACAGAAATGGCTGGGGCATGGGATGCTATGATGGAATATGATATGGAGCACATTGCTCCAAAAACCCCTGAGCCTAGCTGTGATATTGTGGGTACGGGATCAGATGCAGTCAAAACTGTCAATGTTTCTACACCATCCGCGCTTATTGCGAGTGCATGTGGGGTGCCTATGGCAAAGAAAGGGGCGAGGCTTGTAACCGGAGTCTCTGGTGCATCAGATGTATTGGAGGTGTTTGGGGTTGATTTGGCGACTCCCTTAGATCGAGTTGAAAAGGGCATCGAGCAAGATGGCATTGGCTATTTACCAGGAGAACAATTCCTGAAATCGGGATGGAGTCGCCTCATCACTGTAATGAGGTTCACCACAGTTTTCAATATCATAGGACCAATCACGATGCCTTGTGATACCACAAAGCATATCGTGATAGGGACTTTTGCTCCCGATGTTTGTGTAAAGACTATCGACATACTCAGGGAAATAGGTATGAAAACTGCAATGTCGATGTATGGTATGAGCGATGATCATGAGGAGAACCTTGGCATCGATGAGATATCGATTTGTGGACCGACTAGGGTATGGGAGCTCCGCGACAAGAAGATTGATAATTACACACTGAGTCCTGTTGATTTTGGTATCAAACAGGCAAAGTACATAGACGTTGCTTCAAGGGATACATGTGAAGGCAATGCACAAGTGATTCTGAGCGTGCTCAAAGGGAAAGATGAAGGTCCCCTATTAGATCTGTTCTGTGTTAATGCGGCTGTAGCGCTTTACATAACGAATAAGGTGGGCAGCCTTCCCCAAGGGGTGGACATTGCCAAACAAGCTGTTGCAAATGGGACAGCTTTAGAACAACTGAGACATCTAGTAGCTAATCAAAGTAGTTCTAAAGAGGGGCAGGAGAGATTAGAGCGATTGATACAGTCAGCATAGTAATCATTCCATGACAGTGTACTGTTTGTATCTAGTAGGGAGCGTATACGTTAGGAGCTGGTCGATTTGGAGACCTACGCATAAAAACCCTGGGGTTTTACCGAACACTAGCTAAAATGATTTTGTATGGAGCGCAGCATATCGCGTTCTTGATCACAGGAGGAAGATATATGGGAACATCTCTAACGCGTATACTGGAGCAGATCCAACCATTGGACAAATCGGCCATGGCCGCCGCGAAAAAACGGCAGAATAGTCTAACCAAACCTCATGGCAGCCTTGGGAGGTTGGAGGACCTTTCCATACAGATTGCGGGGATGACTGGCAATCCACTCCCAAAACTTGAAAAAAAGGCCGTTATCACCATGGCTGGGGATCATGGGGTGGTTGCTGAGGGCACAAGTCTATATCCCCAAGAGGTAACCCCCCAAATGGTATACAACTTCCTAGATGGTGGGGCTGCGATAAATGTGCTGGGGCGACATGTTGGTGCTAGGGTAGTGGTTGTGGATATGGGAGTCGCCGCAGGATTACCGGAACATCCTGAAATGGTATGCAAAATGATTGGTTTGGGGACGGAGAATATGGCTAAGCGTCCAGCGATGAGCCGAGATCAGGCTGCTGATTGCATTCAAATGGGGATTGATGTATTTGAAGATGAGCTTGCTAAGGGCTTAGATATTGTAGGGACTGGAGACATGGGCATTGGGAACACCACTGCAAGCAGTGCTGTGGGCGCTGTCATCACTGGGGAACCTGTAGAAGCTGTCACGGGACGAGGAACCGGTTTGGATGATGAAGGTCTAGCTCATAAGATTGATGTGATTCAACAAGCAATCAAGGTCAACAAACCAGACCCCAATGATGCTATCGATGTCCTATCAAAGGTTGGGGGATTTGAGATTGGTGGAATAGCTGGGGTGATTCTGGGAGCTGCTGCTCATCGTATTCCTGTGGTGATCGATGGATTTATCTCGGGAGCAGGAGCCCTTATTGCGGCTGGCCTGTGCCCACTTTCTAGAGAATATATGATCCCTGCACACGTATCCGTTGAGATAGGTCACCAGGTGATTCTAAGACATCTTGGACTGGATCCACTTGTTTCCCTTAATATGCGTCTTGGGGAAGGAACTGGGGCTGCTTTGGGTATTAGCTTAGCGGAAGCCTCCACCAAGATACTTGCTGAGATGGCTACCTTTGGAGAGGCTGGTGTGACAGAAGCTGAATAGGAGTAGAATAGGCAGTGATGTCGATATCACTAGATATGGGAATTGTGGCGTGAATTACGAGGAGCGTGCCTAGTATTGAGTATTCTGGCGGCGATAAGGTTCCTCACAGTTCTCCCCGTTGTACAGAATCGAGAGTTTAGTACAGAGGAACTAGGTAGATCATCTGCGTGGTTTCCCCTGGTAGGATTGATGTTGGGCGGTGTTCTAGTTGGGATGGATTTCCTGCTGGAAGACCATCTCAATGGGACCGTACTAAATATGCTGCTGATCATCACCATGGTGATGATCACTGGGGCATTACATCTCGATGGATTTATTGATACCTGTGATGGGATATTCCTTCGTAGACCTGCAGAGGATAGGCTTCGCATCATGTCGGATAGTAGGGTGGGGGGCTTTGGTGTGGTGGGAGCCTGTTGCCTCATTTTATTGAAGTTTGCTGCGCTGCTGGCTCTACCACATGATTTAAGATGGGGTGCATTGTTACTTATGCCTTTAATAGGAAGATGGACAATGACCTGTCTCCTATACCTCTTTCCCTATGCTCGTGATGAGGGGAAAGGCCTCATTTTTAAGCAGCAAGTTAATGGAACTCGGGTTATAATTGCAACATCTATTACGCTGCTTGTGTCTGTAGTGATTGGCTGGACAGGTGGACTGCTTCTATTAGCGGCCACAGGGTTGATGGTGTTACTCTTGGCCTCATATATAAACCATGGACTTGGTGGATTGACCGGTGATACTTATGGGGCTGCAAATGAAATAGCGGAGGTTGTGATTCTTATCCTATTTCCTATTGTGTTTGATGCAATCGGAGGGGGGGTGATAGCTTGATTAGGTTGCTTTTAGTTAGGCATGGCGAGACGGACTGGAACAAGAAAGGTCTTTTTCAAGGTCAGAGCGATATTGAACTCAATACCTATGGATTAGAGCAAGTTCGTATGGTGGGTCAGAGATTGAGCACAGAGGAGATATCCTCAGTATACAGTAGTGATTTGAAACGGGCTAAACAGACCACGCAGGCTATTACTTCGATTAATGGAAACCAAGGTTTGCCTGTTACATATACTAGACAACTACGGGAGCTCTATTTTGGAGATTTTGAAGGGAAGAACTTCGAGGAGATAAAAGAGCACTATCTACCGCTGGCCAAGGCCTGGCGTGATGGTGATCTCGATACTACGGCGCCTGGAGGTGAAACGCTATCGCAGCTTGGAACAAGAATAATGGCCTTAGCGGATGGTATATATGATCAGCATACTGATGAAACGGTGCTGGTGGTAGCTCATGGCGGGCCATTACAGTTGATGATGTGCTACTTGATAGGTATAGATATTCAGCATTGGTGGAGATTTCATTTAGATACGGCCTCGATTTCGATCGTCAATCTCTATAAGGAATGGAGTGTATTATCACTCATGAATGGTACTGCTCATCTGGCGACCTGTAGTCGCAAGGATTGTAATGATCTTCAACATACGAAAAAGCCACGCTCAATAATCGAGTCCGAAGTGGAGGGTGAAACCAATTGAATAGAAGGAGTGCTCTTATCATTGGTGGTGCTAGGAGTGGCAAGAGCCAGTTTGCTCAGGAATTAGCATCACGCATCACAGAGAAGGTCCTTTTCGTGGCTACTGCCGAACCATTAGATGAAGAGATGCAACATCGTATCATCGCACATAAAAGGAGCAGACCTAGGCATTGGAGAACCCTTGAGGCGCCGATAAAGGTTTCCTCGCGAATGGCGGAGGAAATCGACGATGCTGAACTTGTAATTATTGATTGCATAACTTTACTTGTATCCAATGTGTTGACCGGAGACGAAGGTGATATTGTTCCGATGCGTATTGAGGAGGCCGAAAAAGTAATAGAGGCAGAGGTCGCCGGAATCGTAGACTATATAGAGCGATCAACGGCATCTTTCCTCATCGTATCCAACGAAGTCGGTTTTGGACTAGTTCCTGGTACTCCACTGGAACGCTCATACCGAGATAGCCTAGGTAGAGCCAATCAAACCTTGGCTCGGTGTGTTGATTCCGTATACCTAATGGTTGCCGGAATTCCAGTGGATATTAAGGCCTTGAAATCGGATAACCTAGGTGACTGATATGACATATAACATCGCGTGGTACGATCGCCATTATTGAAGAGAGGTATAAGTCCATGCAGGAGCATTGGAGGGAGCGTTACAAATCTGGTCATACGCCATGGGACACAGGTAAGCCGGATATCAATCTAATAAGAACAATCACCGAAAGACCAATTCAAAGCCGTAAGACATTAGAGGTTGGTTGTGGAACAGGTAACAATGCTTTGTGGTTGGCACAGCAGGGTTTTGTAGTTACGGCTATCGATATTACGGATGAGGCTATTATTGCAGGTAGGAATAAGGCTTGTGAAGTGGGAGCCAATATCCAGTTCGCAGTTGTGGATTTCATGACTGAAGCAATACCAGATTTGCCCTTTGGATTTATCTTTGATCGAGGGTGTTTTCATTCCTACCGTACTCACGACGAGCAGAGACTTTTTGCTGAAAAAGTGGCGACATGCTTAGAACCGGAAGGTTTATGGCTGAGCCTCATTGGGAGTACCGATGGTCCTCCGCGCGAAGTGGGACCCCCACAGCATTCTGCCAAGGATGTTGTTATAGCAGTGGAACCATCCTTCGAGATACTATCACTGATATCAAGCCACTTCGACTCTCTGCATCCCCAACCGCCTCGATGTTGGGTATGCCTAATGAAGAAACGAACATAACGTTTACTAAGTTTACATCAAGTTGACGCTGCATAGACTAGTGGTTTGTGTTTTAGCTCAAGAATCATGTACCCAACTCCCCAGGTGTACTAGAGGTAATTCATTTATGGTATGGATTAGTTATTTGCTTCATATAACAATAGAAGAGGATAACCGTTTATACGTTATAGGTAGACTGAAATCTTTGTTGCAGCTGGGATTAGACTGCCTGTAAAGCTTGCTGAGATATTAATGTAAAGCGGGTGCATGTTTATAGATGATTACTTGATAAAAGTTAATCCCCCAATCTCGGTGAGATTGCGACAACGGAAGCAGCTTCGACTAGTCTATTGATGTGGATATCACCGGCAAAAAGCCGTCACAATATCTTCAGTCAATGTGGAAGGCGGTTTGGAAGCTGCCTCCCATTGTCGCTCTCAATATGTATGGAATCTATAAAAAGAACCGGAGTCATTGCATCGAGTGCTCGTGGTGCAATGGCGTTATGATTGTGTGTAGAATGCCACGCCGGTTCTATAGAATCCTAAAAGGTCCTCCTCCTAATGATTCGTTATAATGGTCTGAAGATCCTATACCATGAGCGTAACAGGTACAGCTAGAACAAGGTCATCCGTTTCGATAAAAGACTCTTCTACAAAGAAGAAGTCATGCAGCATAGGATTACAACTCTTCAACTCATCACGAGCCGAATGGATATCCAATATATATGAGTGATGTTCAGTATCACCTAGATCGTGGTGGTGGTACACACCTGCGTTTCCAATATCCCTGAACCGCATAGTATGATAATCCCTAGCTATTTCAGGGCGTGATGACATTATAATGTAGTTTATTCCGTTCAGATGGCAGTAGCACATGACACTTTTGATGAGTAGCCACTTAATCTCTTTTGAATCGACATGCTTTGGAACGGAAAAACGCGTTGCTTCGCAACAATGAAGCTCTTCTCCTGAAAACAATGCCTCCATTGGCACATGTGCATCAAGCTCGATACTACCCATTCGTCGATCGAGTATCCTAATAGTACCTACCATATTATTGTTAGCATCTTCCGCTATGAGAAGAGTACAATGTGGTTCAAAATCGCACTCGTCTATTACCTTATTTTTATCGTCAAAGTATATACGATACCCTTCGTACCGCACGTCATACATCCTCTTGAGGTCCTCCCTTGTTTTCGCAGTGCGAACACGATAGCTATTCCGTGTATCCATGTTATAGTTGCTCCTTTCTTTTCTATGTTCTGTAACTGCTTGATGTATGCGTGGGCAAAAACAAAGTTGCCCAAGATCCCTGTGTCCTCACAGGAGATGCTCTCAAATATATCCGCGCCGATTTGCTCTCAAGTACAGTATTGCTCATTTCTGTCATTTACATGAATAATCTATATTGCCACTATGCAATACAATCCCCATTCGCCATGTTATTGTGAACCGAAGGTGAAGCAATCTTCCTATAAGGGAAGGATTGTCACGTCGTCCTGTAAGGACTTCTTCTAAGGACACAAATCTGCTAATCTGTGTCCTTTGTTTGCTAACCCGTATTCCTCAATGGACTTGTGCTTATGTGTTACAGCCTATCCGCAGGAATGACGGATATAAGCCATTGAGCACCGTATTATGTGTATTGTATTTGATGTCAATCGATTGATATCACAGATTGCTATGAGGTAGAAATATACGACTGTTAACTAATCAGGCCTAATCAGTTGCCTAGGTATATCTCTTAATATAATCTATCCTTGATAGACTCGTTTAACTCTATGACCTAATGTGGAAAGGACCTCATAGCTTATGGTGCCCATCAACCTTGCGAGCTCTTCGACCATGGATGAGCCTTCTTTCCCTCCCACTAGTACTACTTCGTCTCCAACTTCAGCCTCTGGAATGTGAGTTACATCGATCATACACGTATCCATACAAATGTTTCCGACCACTGGGGCAAATTTATCCCTAACCATAACCTTGGCACGATTGGACAATACTCGACTCAGACCATCGGCATACCCGACCTGGATTACGGCTATTCGCCTACACTCTGGGCATATAAAAGACCGTCCGTAGCTTATACTTTCTCCTTGATCAAACAATCGTATTTGTGTAATTCGGGTTCTTATTGAAAGGGGGAACTGGAGCGAAACCACTTGGTTTAAATGTTCAGCAGGATAGATGCCATAGGTCATTAGACCAGGTCGTACCATATCGAACCATGTCTCGGGATACTGTAATATGGCGGCGCTGTTAGCTAGATGTCTTACAGGTACATGAATTCCTAGTTCTTCCAGTTCCTCGAGGACACTCAAATATCGTGAGAGCTGGAACAAAGTATATTGATCATCCTTGACATCTGATGTTGCCAAATGACTATACACGCCTTCGATACGTACATTTGGCAGATTACTGATTTCATAAATATCTTTAGCAGCTGTTTTCCAAGGAAGGCCTAACCGACCCATACCAGTATCGACTTCAATATGGACAGTTGCTTCTAGACCATGCTTGCACGCTATCTCTGAGATGGTTGATGCGATGTGGCGCTCTCCAATGGCAAGGGTTAGATCGTAGGTTAAAGCCGGAAGTATGTGTGTAGGGAGGATACCCCCTAGGACTAGTATAGGACATTGAATTCCACTCGCTCGAAGCTCTATTCCCTCATGAACGAATGCTACTGCCATCGCATCTACGAGAGGTTCTATAGCTTGGGCTACTGGTACGGCCCCATAACCATAGGCATTTGCTTTGACAGCTTGCATGATCATTACATTTGAACCAACCAAACCTCGAATTTGTAACAGGTTTGATTTGATGGCATCTAAGTTGATTTCAGCAACCGTAGGAGGGAGTATCTGCATTTCGGTAAAACAGGTTTGACTCTGGTATGTGGAGTTTGTCCTGGGGGAATGCAGTGCAGTTACCATGTCTCTCCTTTAGAAGTAACATAAGCTGGAGCCTGTGTATTGTATTCTACCTCTGCTTATTGATCTCCCTATTCCTCAATCTTGTTAAGAACCAATACATATCCTACAGAGGCTACAGTGTATCTGTCATGAGTGGTAATACGTAATTCTGTTCGATTAGACCGACCTTTCTCCTATCTAGATACCGACATATCGTCGCTGTCGGATTGTCGACATATTACCACTGATATGAATTAATAAAGCCTGAGTTCGATCTGGTCTTGTTCAGGATTAATTTGAAAACGTATGTGGTGGATTAGCTTGAAGTTATGTAGAGAGAGCAAGCAAATATTCGCCGACAGGTGGATACGTAGTTTCCGTCACGATTAGGGTACAAATGTGCTGATTGGGAAAAATGAAAGGTCCTGTAGTGTGTTCGAATTTGCATTATCCCGTCTTTAGTCATTTCTGTGGGAGTGGGATAGGATATAGTGCATGGACCTATTATATGGCTATCACATGTTGGTGATAGTATCTAGACTACGTATCAAAGATCGGGCATGTATTTGTAGCAATACTTATACGGGAATGGAACTGCCAAGTGGGTGCAATTTGTTTTCAAACTGGCCAGTTGTTGGCTCTTATGGACATTGTATCTACGAAGTAGGACTCTTAAAAAGAGGAGATTATGGGGCAGTATGTGAAAGTGCCATACCTGAGATACTGTTTTGAGGACTAGGCAGTACTATCTCTACTCTTGTGACGTTTTCTAGAGATTATTAATGAGAGTAGGAATAGTGTGGCACTTGTCAGAATGATAGTAGCTCCAGAGGCGATATCGGTCTCATAGGAGAGCCATAATCCTGTGATGGTGAAGAAGATACCAATGACAATTGAAAGAAGCATCATTAGCCATAGCTTATGCGTATATCGACTAGCTATTGATGATGGGATAGTCAATAGGGCTATGACTAGGATTATGCCTACCACCTTTATGAGTACTACTACTGTGATGGCAATCAGACATAAGAGAACGTAATAAAGGTAATTCATAGGTGCGCCCACGACTGTTCCGAATTCCTCATCGAATGATAGTGCTAGAAATTCCTTGTAGAGCAGAATTACCGTCAGCGTTGTTAGCAATGCTATTATGGCGATAAGGCCTACATCGCTCGGTGATACAAATAGGATATCCCCAATAAGATATCCAAATAGTTCATCGGCATAGCCTGGTTTCAAATCGATGAACAGTATTCCCAAAGCCATCCCTACAGCCCACATAATACCAATGAGTGTATCTTCTGCTATCTTGATCCTTCTGGACACAAAACCCATACTCAGAGCGGAGAATATGGCGAAGAGCATTGCCCCCAGAAGGGGATTGATTCCGAGGTACCAACCGAGGCCAATACCACCAAATGATGCATGGGAAATACCTCCACTAATAAAAACCATCTTCCTTACAACGATGTAGACTCCAATGATGCCACACACGATAGAAGCCAATACGGCAGTTAATAATGCACGTTGCATGTATTCATATTGAAGGGCATCTATCATCTGGAAGACCTCATATATTAGGGCTTCTTATACTCGGTATATCTGAGGGATCCTATTGTAGTTCTTGTAGAAGATGAAACCAAGTGCTCCATAGACTGTATTCCATATCGAGCATGGAACGATGAAGAAACACACGAGAATGGTTATCAACTAAAGAGGAGAGATTACTAGGGAGTGTGTCGGATTGTACAAGAGCAGTAAACGCTGTGAGTGACATCTCAATGCTCTCTTAGTATGCGGTGAGGTATGCCATGGGCGATCATATCCACGGGACAGTTGTATGTTGCCTCTAGCTCATCCGAGGGTATTTCCTTAGAATTGTGATAGAACAGTCGGCGATTCAAACAAGCAATCTTTTCCACATGTACGGATACAGCACTTAAGTCGTGAGATACTAGGATAATTGTTAGTTTGTGTTTCAACTCTGCTAATAGATCGTAGAATTCGCTCTGAGCCGATGTGTCTATGCTGGCAGTAGGCTCATCGAGTAATAGTATTTGGGGATCGGTTGTCAGTGCTCTAGCAACAAGAACACGTTGACGTTGGCCGCCGGAAAGCTTTCCGATTTGTCTGTCCCTATACTCCAGCATCCCCACGGTACTGAGAGCATGTTTGGCTGCATCTCGGTCTTCATTGCCATATCTACGGAAAAGTCCCGCACGGTGCAGCCGGCCCATCAGTACTGCATCCCATACACCAATAGGGAATGCATGATCAAAATTGCTGTGTTGTGGCACATAACCAATGTGCTTCCTGCCCCTCTCCGGAGTATCACCAAACACGGTGATTTTTCCTTTGTTAGGTTTAACTAGCCCCAAGATCACTTTTAATAATGTACTCTTACCGCCACCATTTGGACCAATAATACCCAGGAAGTCATATTGTCTCACGGTTAGACAAGCTGCTTCTAGTGCAGGTATACCTTCGTAATCTACCCACACGTCTTGTAGCTTTATTACTGCTTCTGAGTCCACGATTTGGTTAAGTCAGTCCAATCATACTGCTATGCATTTCTCAAGTCCCCTTATGAGCCCATCGGTTCGCATTGGGTGGGCGATCACTATAATCATAGGTTGTATGGCCTGATCAGTATCAAAGGGAACAATAGTATACTGTTTTTGGATGGCTTGGATCTCGAACATTCCCACCTCATTTTGGAGCTGTACAAATCCCTTGACTCTGACTACGCTAGGTGGAAGTGTGCTTAGCCATCTCTCGAAAGTCGGTCTAGAAAGGGGATTGTCTATTAGAAACGCGAACGATCTATACTGATCTGAGGTTCTTTCAGTTGATTCATAAGGAACAAAAGCGGTCTCTCCCCGGATTATATCTTCTGGTTCTAACATGCAATTCACAGTTGGCATCACTATAACTGATGGATTCACCTTAGCTATGTCATCAGCTATACATTTGATCTCTTGCTTTGTAACCAGGTCGCATTTGTTAAGCACAATAATATCTGCCCTGCTTAGTTGCCTTTGTACCAAAGCTTGATCCCTACCCATGGTCCAGTGGCGACTTGCATCATACACCACTACTATCTTACCAATATCGAATACACCACCGTTAGTCATAGCGGTAAGTGCCTCGAAGATTCCGGCCGGATCTGCCACCCCAGTGGCTTCAATATAGATACGAGGCGACTGTTCTGAAATCATAGCATGCTTGAGGCTGTTCGCAAGTTCCTCCCGTAGATCGCAGCAAGTACAGCCGCCCAGAACTCTGGTTACTACTACGCGCTTATCACGTATGAGCAGTCCGTCTACGTCAAGATCACCGAACTCGCTCATTATCACCTGTGGAGTAACTTCGTGTTCCAATTCCCAGGCAAGCATCCTGTTAAGAAGGGTGGTCTTTCCACTTCCCAGGAATCCACAGATTATCATAACCTTTGTCACTTCTTGTGTGACAGTAGAACAAGACTCTTTATACGATTGCTCGATATCCACCCTCATCTTACCAGCAGGCATATATCCTCCCTAATTATGATCTTGGACTTTTATACCTGAATACCGTGCTACGAATATAGTCCTGGTCAATTGATATCTATAAATCGCCCTTAGTGATCCTTATTGAGCATGCTCAGCCTAGATTTGATAGTGTGTATGTCGTCAAAATCTGTGACATCAGGTTTTCTATGCGGATCCCATTACCTGGACTTACTCCATCGCCTGAACCATTTCCTCCAATACATTATGGAGATTATCAATATAGTCTTTAGCTAGAGGATCTATTGTTACTACACTTCCGTCGATATCTGCGGCAATGACCTCTGCACTTCGGGCATTGAACTGAGGGGAGACGAAGATTATCTTGATATCATGTTCTTGTGCTTCCTCTATTACATGAGCGAGATCACGAGCACTGGGGTCCTTACCCTCTACTTCTATTGGTATCTGCTCTAGGTCATATTCGTGGGCGAAGTAACCCCATGCTGGATGGAATACGATAAAGTGCCTATTGGTGATCGCCGATAGACCACTCGATATGTCTGCATCTAGTTTATCCAACTGCTGCAAGTAATCGTCCCGATTCTGTTTGTAGAAGCCCTCGTTATCTGGATCAACTTCAACCAGACCGTTGCATATATTGCTCACGATGGTTTTAGCATTCATTGGCGATAACCATATGTGAGGATCTTTAGTGCCATGATCGTGATCGCGCTCATGGTCTCCATCATCATCTTCGTGATGGTGTTCCGCCATTTCTATTAACTCTATCCCCTCTGAGCTATCGATGATGAGTATCTCCTCGTTTGCCTCCTTTATCGTGTCCAGGTGATTTATTTCAAAACTAATACCAGAGCCAACTTCAACATACATGTCTGCGTCGCTGACTTTTGTCAACTGGCTAGGGGTTGGAGCATAAGCATGAGGGCTGGTTCCGGGAGGTACCATGGTATTAACGATTATCCTATCTCCTCCAACCTGTTCTACGAAACCAGCTAAAGGTTGCAGGGTTACCATGACCTCTACTACTTCTGCATCGGCAGGAGATGTATCGTTGTTGCAAGAGAGCCCAGAAAACACGAGTGTTACAGTAACTACGAGAGAGAAAAGGGGTGATATCTGACGGATTAGTTCTTTCTTTTTCAATTCATCCTCCCTGTACGGTTAACGTTTTCTCCCAAAGTTATAATGAGAGTGAGATGTTTCGCTGCTAATGCGACATTGTAATGGCTTTGTAAATGCCATCAGTTTTCAATTACAAATCCAAAAAAGAAGAAACACATTGCATTACCTATAAGGGCAATGTGGTTCGATCAGACCCAGAACAATCGCCATCAAATTCCCTATGTTGCATTATGCGCAAATAGAATCCCAGATCCCAAGCCCTAATCTCCAAACAAATTCCAATAACCCAAGCTCAAAAGAGGAAGGTAGTCAATAGTGTTTTGATTATTGGAGCTTGGATATTGTCTGGGATTTGGGATTGAAACATCCAATTGCCTCCGACAATGGCAATTACTTAACTTGATAACATTGGCCTTTAGGGATGACTATGATGGCGTTGTCTTCTGACAATTACGACAACAGCCTACAAATTCCAGGAGATGATCGTGGATTTCGAAACCGGTTTTTTGGCACAACCGCTCCTGTAATTCCTCCACACCGCAATCGACGAAATCCACGACAGTACCACATTGGGAGCAAAGAAGATGGTGGTGGTGTTGTTCTGATGGCCTTTTAACTAGGTAGCTATGACAATTGCCTTCGGCATGCACCTCGCAGATAAGTCCTAGTTTGGTGAGCAAATCCAAGGTGCGGTATACAGTGACCAAGCCAACATCAGGAGATTCTTGGTGAACCCTTTCATAGATGTTATATGGAGTGAGATGGTCGTAACTCTGGGTGATGACTTTCAGTATTGCCTTGCGTTGTGGAGTAAGCTTATATCCCCGCTTCTTTAGGATAGATGTTATTTGACGCTCTGTTATCATCTCGTAAAGCTACAAATGAAAACTGTTTACGTTTATAGATATGATATCAACCATATGGCTTTCTGTCAATAATGGGGTCGTGTAATTTGGACACCAACCTTTTCCGGATTCAGATTTCGAGCTTTAGAGGCTTGTGCCAGTTGCTTCGTTCTCACCAATGTCATAGGGTTTAAGAATTTCAAGATTGATGGCCACTGCCACTGTAATTGGATGGTCCTCGCCCAAGTGTGCTTCGAGTATCCGTAGTACATACTTGATGCATTCCTTGGATCTCTTGTGATCACCCTGTGACGATTCCACGGAAAAATGCATGCATCGGCCTGCTGCCCCTATCTGCTGAATTTTTAGTCCTGCTCAAGTCAGGGGGTATTCAGCCGAATCAGGATTCAAGACTCGACCCCACTCACCTACGCAGGGATTAAATCTTTCTTTCGAGGAAGGGGTGCATACATAACAATTACACTGTGGACAAATGGTATGAGCCCCTAATAAGCATTCCTCTGTGAGTTAATAGCGAAGCCTAAACAGAAAGGCCATCGAGTCCAAGACGACTCAATGTCTCCGATGTTGGCACGCCGCTCTTTTTGTCCCATCCCCTTTCGTCATAGTACTCATCCAGCATCTCCTGCACATCATCCCTGGAGATCGTCTTGGCCCTGTAATAGTCCATCAGGGACAACTCTACGAATCCGATTTTGAGTGGTTCGACCCATGCTTGAGGTGGTTCATCGTCCTTACGGCTGAAGCCCAACCTAGTATTGAGAAGTCGGTGCAGGTTCCATATCTGCTCGCCTTGCTTGAGGAGCTGAGCCGGGCTCGTTTCCAGTCCGGTGATGGCGGAATAGAATTCGACAGAAGTATCAATGCTATGAAAGCGGTGTATATAGAGGTGATGGCATTGTCCAAGAGTATTGAATAGGGAATACCAGTCCTCGCCATATTTGGTGAGCCTTCCCAAATTGAAGGAACTGGTGGTAAAGATACGTTTGATGGCCTCCTCCTGAATCCCTATACGATGGGCATTAGACACGAACTGGTCTATAGGCCGACCCTGCATGTAAATGCCGACTCCCCCGCAGGCATAGTTGGGACGTCCCGGGTGCACAAGCTGGGCTATTGACATCGTGTGCATGGTATCTACACGGGGGTCCATGAAGGGTGCACATCTCTTGATATGGATGGCTTATACCTTGGCACCACGTCCAATCTTCTGCGACGCTAAAGGGCCCTCGGCCATGATATCCCCGAAGCCTTCACGATGAGCCGTCATGCCAATGAGCTGCAGAACGGTGTCATAGTATTGCTTTATCTCGATGCCTCCCGTGTCCTCCTTGGTGATGATCCCCTGGTCATACAGTGACACCATGAGGTTCATAACGTTGTAGAAATTGGATCGACAGATACCATTTCGATTAAAGACTGCTAGCCGTTTGACTGCCCGATTATGATTGTCCAAAGCGCTCTCGGTACTGGCTTCAGTCTCTGCCATGAAGTCTGTCAGGTAAGCTACCAAAGGGGCGTGTTCACCTTCTGTGAGGCGGTTGATTTCTTTGTCTCCCATTGGGCAACTGGGGCAGGCGAGGGTTTTTCGGCATCTCCTGTGTATGTCATCCCAACCAGCGATGGGCATGCCCATCCCTTCTAGCCATTTCGAAGTCATAGAAAATGTTACACCCTCAAGAAGCTGCGGCCGCAACCGGTAGCTGACGACTTCTTCTATCATCTGATCCACTGCCTTTTGCAACCTGAGGTGGTCTGCAACTTGTATTCCCTTGTCCCCCTGGCATGCCACCATTGCTTTCAGATTCTTGGAGCCCACAACAGCTGCCAGACCGCCGAAACCCAGCGTGCCCCCCTTATCAATGAAGGTCATTGATATCCTGCCCATATTCTCCCCTGAGGGCCCTATGGGGATGATGCTGCAAGGCTCGTACATTGGCCGAAGCTCATCCACTGTTTCATAGGCATCCAGTCCCCACAGGTTGCTGGCATCGCATAGGGTTACATCATCACTCGTAATCTCGAGGTAGACTGGTTTGGAAGCTCTACCGCTGATAACAATGTGGTCATAGCCGCAGGTTTTGAGCATGATGGGGAAATGACCTCCGCCACAAGCCGTACCGATACCGCCACTCAAGGGTAGTTTAGTGGGCACAACCAGCTCGGCCGAGCCAAGGACAATCGTGCCGGAAAAGGGACCTGTGCCCACGATAATTGCGTTCTCCGGGGAGAGGGATTCGGTGTGGGGTGGTATGTGATTGTAGGCAAGCCTGCCATTTATACCCCAACCGCCAAGGAAATCTGCCGCAAGTTCGCGGTCGAGAGATTCCTTCGTTATCCTACTGTTGGTGAGATCCACATACAGGATATGACCAGCGTATCCTGGCAGGTTCATCTCAGTCAGCTCCTTTCCCCTTTTCTTGGATCAGGGCACCGTAGGGACACCACCTGGCGCAGATGCCGCAGTTGTCACATTCTTCCGTGAAGCTGATGGCATATTCAGTATCGGCACCCACTAGCCTACGGATTCTTACTCTAGCCTTGACTGGATTGAATGTATTTCCACCCTTAGTGAACAGCGTAACTCGCAGGTGAGACAACCTGCACATTTCTCCGAATGGGCCTCTGTAGGAGGGCCCTTCTTCGTCTCGGTTGTCATGTTTGCCTCCTCATCAGGTACTCATGTAAATCCACAATTGCCTGTTGTTTTAGGGCTTCATTATTACAGATCCAGACATGAGTGGAGAGGAACCAAAGCCATACTGGATTGAATTCCCTTCATAACAATATAACGGAACAAGCTCGTCGCATTCTAAGCTTTCGATATCTTCAATAAGACGGGTAGGTATGTTGTGTGGTTTCTTGGTCTGAGATTGGCCACAGCAGATTGTCGTCTAGTTTCAATGAGAGTATTGGAAGATGGGGTAAACTAATTTTACATATGATTATGGCTTGGGTAATGTTTCCTGTCAATTTCCTAGAAGTATTGCCTTGATAATGTGTGGAACTTACATGCGCCCAATAAGAGACTGTGTCATGACTATGAAACACTAGTCCAATGTACTAGGTTATTACAAACCGAAGGTGAAGCAATCTCATCCTGGTGGACAGGTCTGCAAGTTGTCTTGGGTGGACTTTCTCCTAAGAAACCCGAGGTTTCTTTTACTAACAACCCATGTTCCTCACGAGTCCAGTGCTCGTGGTGACATTGTGACCCAATCTCTTGGCCTTAATTGCATCAAGTTTTACATCTGTAAAAACATGTCGTGATTCACTGGTGATTACTTGGTGTCATGAGCGCTATTTATGGGTGAACGGCTGCAAATAAAAAGAGGGCAAGGTTACAGACCTTGCCCTCTGGCGATACTAGTGTAATATTTCAGAGAAGGCTTTACAATTGCATTCCCCTATCAGGAAAGAGAAATCACCCTCACTCAGCCTCTCTTCAAGGGAGAGGAATTTGAGAGGATGTGAAACACTGCTTTGTAAATCTATTTCTGAGACATAGTACTGGTACATTGACTTATCTAAATCTTCCTGGCGACTTCGTTAGCAGTCCAAATTGCGCCATGGATATCTTCGACCCTAGCACAGTCTCCAATCTGGTGCAGCTCCGAAACCTTTCCTTGAAGTGCTTCTACCAGGGAAATGTTGCTTTTTCTGCCCAGAGATACGATTAGGGTATCGTAGGGCAGGGCAGTCTTGGCTCCTTCTTTATCTACAACAATAACTTCTCTGGGGGTAACTTCGTCTACGGTCACCTCCTTGAGTACCTTGGGATTATCCACCTTCTTCTGCCGCGGCAACTCTTTGACGAAGTTCATGTCTGTCAGCTTCCTTTGGACGTAGATCCTTCTTACCATGGGCAATGGCATTGCCAAATCTGTTCCCTTACCAAATAGGGTTACATCTTTCCCCTCCTCAGCCAGGGAGAGCGCTAGCTCACAACCATAACCTAATCCTTGAACCAACACCTTTTGCCCGATCTCTTCTTTTCGTCTCAATGCGTCGACGTGGTTCATTATGCCTGGCTTGCCTGCAGATACCTCGGGGATTGTCATTGTAGAACCAGTTGCCAAGATGACAACATCTGGATTTAACTCTGTTATATCGTTAACTGTGGCCTCTTTGCATATTCTAACGTCAACCTTCTGCTTCTTTAATTGGGTGGCAAGATAGTTTACGAGGTTTCCGAATTCTGCCTCTATCGGAGCACGAGCAAGGGCAGCTACGATTCCTCCAAGTTCCGCCTCTTTTTCCATGAGAGTTACGCTGTGGCCTCTCTGGGCAGCTACTGTAGCCGCTTCCATTCCGGCTACTCCGCCACCTATTACGAGAACCTTCTTTGCCTTCTCTGCGGGAGTCAGGGGAATGGGCTCATCTTGAATATCGTAGTTAATGGCACAGGGCCTACCACATGAGCCAATACCATAGAGGCATCCGATGCATTTGCGGATGTCTTCTGGTCTGCCATCAAAGTATTTCTTGGGAGTCTCTGGATCTGAGGTCAGTTGTCTACCCAGATAGATGATATCAGCTTTCCCCTCTTGCAAGTATTTCTCGGCCACATCCATGCTAAGTATTCTGCCAACTCCAATTACCGGTAGCTTTGTGACCTTCTTGACTGCCTCGGCTAGATGAATAAAGCACCCTTCGGGATAGTACAAAGGTGTCAGTATCCCCTCAGGGCTATATGTCATAGACCCCATAGATACATCTATGCAGTCTGCTCCGGCTTTCTCTAGAGCGGGAACAATGATCTCAGTGGTATCCTTGAGAGTAATACCTAAGTCTCCTAGCAATTCGTCGGCACTGATTCTGACCATTATGGGGTAGTCTTCGCCAACAGCCTTCCTCATCTTTTGCAGTGCTTCCAAAGGAAAGCGAAGCCTGCTTTCCCAGTCACCTCCATACTTATCCGTCCTTCTGTTGCAGAACGGAGATATGAATGCACAGCATAGAGTGGCACTGCCGTGGGCGCAGTGCAGCTCCACACAATCGATACCTGCGGATTTAGCTCGGGCTGCTGTTGCGGCCAGGTCATCTCCCCATTGTTCAAGCTCCTCTACAGACACCTCTCTGGCACCCATGGACATACCGCCCATTAGAGCCTCGATTAAATCCATTTTAGGATTGTCTGGGGTGGGGAACGGTGAGGGTGATGGTCCCATCATGGCCATCGGACCTGGTAGTGCAATCTGGATTCCGATCTTGGTTCCGTATGCATGCATCGCCTCTGCTAGCTGAACATAACCTGGGATGTACTTATCATCGTGAAGAGTGGGGCCCATACCGAGTGGGGACATTGCAGCTAAAGGGGCCAACATATCGTATACCGAACGACTGGGATTGATGGTCCCTGTCATTATAAAGCCGGTTTCTCCCTTGGCTCTTTCTGCGAACCATCGAATGGTCGTTTCGGTTATAGTACCCTCTTCCCCAGAGGGCATGTTTAAGAAAGGAGCAAATGCTATCCGGTTTTTGAGCTCCATGTTTTTAATTTTAATTGGTTCCTCTAGTTTCCTGCTCACCTTTGTACTCCTTTATACTAGGATCAACCTGGGGAACCCTGCTCTATAGTTTCTGTGAGGCTACATAAGCGAGTACGTCCACAGGAAGATCGCAAGGTATCATTGGTTGTGCGTCTCTGAGAAGTTTCTCCAGCATATGTTCTTTGGAGAGGCCATATCCTCCCATGACTTCTACTGCGTCCATAGTGACTTTTTGCGCCATTCGAGGGGGGAAGACCTTACATGCAATGCCCAAGGCTGCATTAGGTGGGAAACGATTGCTGTTCTCCCATACTGACTTATAGATGAAGGTTCGTGCCGCCTCAATGGCAATGTACATATCAAGTAGCCTCAATCCGATGATCTCATGCTTTATTATGGGCACTCCTCCCTGTATCCGCTGCTTGGCATAGTCCAGAGCGATCTCATAGGCAGCACGTGCCATACCGACACACATGATGCCTACTGAAGGATTGCTGAAGGAAAGGAGAAGGGGCCCGAAATCCGCCATAAAGTCTCCTTGTTCAGGAGGCAGTGGTTCCATGAGGAGGTATTCTTCAGGCACTTCTACGTTGTCTAGAAAGATCTCTCCCTGATTGTGTGCTCTCATGCCTATTTTGTTAAATGGCTTGCCCTTGGATACTCCAGGCAAGTCTGCTGGTACAACAAAGGTGCCTTGACCACCTACTCCTCGGGAAGCATCGATCGTGGCATGAATAACATACTGCGTAGCTATTGTTCCATTGGTGGGGAAGGCAGATTTGGACCCGTTCAAGATATATTTATTGCCAACCTTCCTAGCGGTAGTCTTGAAGGTATATTGGGGATCGGGATTCGCCATATATAGTCCAAGGTCGCTGGAGCACTCTGGCTCGGTAGCTCCCCAGGAACCGACATGACGAGCCTCTTTGTCGGCACAGAATGGGCGAACGAACTTATCGATCACTGCCTCGGAAACACCTTGTCCTCCAAATAGCGGTCCCATTTTCCCCAGAAAACTGACCATCACACCCACAAAAGGACATACAGATATGTTAAGGGCGATTCCAGCTCCACCCCAGGCTAGCTCCTCCAAAACCACCAGTTCAGTAAGGATCTCTGTATTAGCGCCGGTGCTTAGTCCCCCATAGGCTTCCGGAATCATAGTGCGATGGAGGTCTACCTCATAGGCCTTTTTCATAACTCCCCAGAATAGGTCACTCTTAAACACGTCCTCTGGATCTGGCCAGCGATCTAGCTCGATCTCAGCCGGGCGAATTTCCTTTTCGGCGAATTCATGGGCCATCCTTTGCATTTGTATTTGTTCCGAGGTTAGCTCAAAGTCTATCATTGGTAGTCCTCCTCTTCTCGGGCCCATTCGCCATTACAGATGCCATGGATATAGGCCCTTAATTCTTGCATCTCGACTATATGGATTATCTGGCCACAGCCTATATGACACTTGACCTTATAGACGTGATAGCGTAGTTAGGACCTCTTGATCTTGTATCCCGCCTTCTCTCTATCCCAAGTCTGTTCAGTAACGCCTGCTGCCTTTAGCTTGTACTTCTCGATACGATGGGTTTCTGTCTTTGGTAGCTCGTCGACTATCTCTACATAGCGGGGTATCATATAGTATCCCATTCTGGATTCACACCAAGCCATTAGTTCTTCTGGTTCCAGCTTCATACCCGGATGAAGTTGAATTGAAACCTTAACCTCATCCTCTCCCAAATCCGATTTCACACCAAAGGCTGCGCATTCTAGAACTGAAGGGTGCTTATTCACCACCGATTCGATTTCCCAGGAAGAGATGTTTTCTCCCCTCCTACGAATGTAGTCCTTCTTTCTATCTACAAAATACAGATAACCGTCCTCATCGTAGTAGACAAGGTCTCCAGTGTGGAACCATCCTCCACGCGTGACCTCTGAGGTCTCTTCCTCCATCTTGTAGTATTCCACGCTCCTGTTCGTTTGCATAGTAAACCGACCAAGCATCTCTCCTGTCACGTTTGGAGGACAGTCGTTCTCGTTATCATCTACTACCCGGATCTCATTTACAGCGGAGAAGGGGACCCCCATGGATGGAACCTTCCTCTTCCACCCGGTACTCAGCGGCAAATTTATCGTAACTGCTCCTGCCTCTACTGCTCCATACCCCTCCACTATCTCCAATCCAAACCTTTTCTCGAACGGTTCCCAGACGTCCTTGGGGCATGCAGCTCCAAACGCATATCTCACCGGATTGTCTGCATCGTTGGGTTTGGGATCTTGGTTGTAGAGTATGGTGGGTATTCCTCCAATGTAATTGAATTCCGTGGCATTGAACTTTCGAATCTCGTCCCAGAATCGGGACGCGCTGAACTTTTTGCTCATGGCCACCTGAAGATCTCCCAACAGTGCTGGCATGGTTGTTAGCATCTGGGCATTACCATGGAAGAGGGGCAGGCAGGTGTACATGATATCCCCTTCGCTCAGTCCCATCATAGAGGGTAGTACTCCTGCAAAGACAGAGCCCATATGCTGCTGTTGTACTCCCTTTGGAGGTCCTGTGGTTCCAGAGGAATAGATAATCTCCATGGTATCCATAGGACTAATATCAACTTCCGGGGGCGTGGGAGTGGCCGTAAGTAGCTCTTCCAGAGGAACAGCATCCGATGGTAGTTTAAAACTATTGAGGGCATATCTGGTTTCTAGGATCAGTCTTGCGATTCCTGTTAAGTCACTCTCTATAAACCTATAATGGCCTATGTATTCGTGACTCAGGAATATAGTATTGGCTTCGGAGTGATTCAGTATATAGGTTAAACCATCACCCCTAAGACTAACATTGATCGGAACGAATATAGCTCCGATTTTGCTCACTCCCCACCAACAGTAATAGTACTCAGGGCAATTGGGGAGCATGATAGCCACCTTGTCTCCCTTCTTTACCCCCATCTGGGACAGCGCGTTTGCCACTCGATCGGACCTATCATCCATTTGCTTATAGGTCACTTGCTCGTCTTCGAAAAATAGGAATACCTTGTCACCATTTTTCTCAGCCTTCATCTTTACAAGACGTCCGACAGTGGCGTTCTCCATGCCGATATTCAGCATGGCTTGCATGGCCTTACCCGACATCTCATTCATCAGTCGGATCAGTTCAGGGTCTTTCACTTCCACTGGCATGATCTCTTACCTCCTAAGTACACTCGTTATGTTATATTTTCGTGTCACCAGGGTCAAGGTAGGTTTATCACAGTGCTCAAGTGCCTGCTCGGGTCGCTACATTTGAATTGGGGTAAGAGAGTTAGTGCGAGATATCCCAATAGTAGCTGAAGATGCACCAAATAGTTTATCTATATGTAGATTGTTTCAGTGTGATAACGTCTGTTGTGGAAACACATCTCGGTCACATCCATTCTCAATGCTTCAATCTTGCAAGGTAATTGCCATTTTCTTCCAGGGTGAGAATCTTGCATTGCCAACCAGCTTTCGAGGAATGATGACTCAAGGTCTTTGAATCTACGTATAAGAACGTGAAAGTTGGCCCCTTATCTCCTCGATATTCAAAGAATAGGCGAACCTCTCCGAAGTAATGGTCGGCCTGTCGATTGGATTCCTGATAGGCTAGATCCGTCGGATTGATTGTGCGACCGACGTCGAGCGAATTCAGCAGAATCTGACCGTCGTGTTTGACTAATCTGTGAATGCCCTGTAGGAATTGATCAAGACCGGACAGGTTTTCGACCATTCCTATGCCACGGCCCAATATCAGCACTGTGTCGAAAGGGGACATTACCAGATTCATCATGTCCACGCAATGAACGTTCTTCACACCGTGCGTTCGCATCACTTCGCAGGCTTCGGGTGAGATGTCGACTGCACAAACAGACAGCCCCTGATGTTGGAGGTGTAGACTATGAAGTCCTGATCCGGCGCCAACATCTAGTACACAACCCCTGCAATGACTCAGCGCCATCTTGTCGATCGAAAGCTCAGTGCTATGTCTAAAAAAGGTACTTGCAGGTAGATGCGTCACGGAGCCGTCGTCACGATGTATGGTAAGAGTCGCATTATCGTCACCATTGGAGAAATCACGTAGCGCTAAACCGTACAAACGCATTGGATTTGGTAGTGTCATTTCTCTTGCACTATTAGACTACGTGTAGTCGAATACCTTGCCTGGATTCAGGATATTATTTGGATCGAAGGCATTCTTGATTCTCATCATGAGCTTAATAGGTGGTTTTTCCATTACGGTATTGAGGTAGGCCTTCTTATCGAAACCTAGCCCATGTTCTCCCGAGACTACACCTCCCAAGGATGCACCTGCCTCGAATATATCATTGAACACGTTTGGGAGTTTTGCTTTCCATTGTTCCACGTCCATGCCACGACTCATAGGGTGTACGTGTACGTTCCCATCTCCAGCATGCCCATATGCTACGATGGGGACGCCATGCCTTCTTGATATCTCTTTTACCTTGGCTATGAACTCTGGAATCATAGATCGTGGAACCACCACATCTGCGGCTTCGAGTGGACCAGTACTCTTTGCCGCGGGATAGAACTTCTCCCTTGCCTCCAGAAGATCCCTGGTGGCTCGATCGCTCCCTGGTATGTATGTTTCAACCGCTCCATTCTTCTTGCATACTTCCGATATTTGCTGTGAAACCCTATAGAAATCCTCATCGGTATCCACTTCTACAATTATCAAAAGGAATGCTTCCCCATCTCCAAGGGGTACTTCCTTGCCAGTAAATTCCTGTGCAATTTGTAGAATATCTCTCTCAAGAAACTCTATGCCTACTGGGAGAAACTTGTGCTTTAGGATATCTGGAACAGACTTAATAGCATCCTCCAGTTTGGCGAATGGTACACATAGCACCTCTCTCCTACTAGGTGGTGCTATAAGCCTTAGCATTATCTTGGTGATTACTGCAAGTGTTCCCTCAGAGCCGACGATCAATTGTGTCAAATCATAGCCTGTTGATGATTTTACAAATTTGCCCCCTGTGTTGATGATCTCTCCGGTTGGTAGAACAGCCTCTAATCCCAGAACGAAGTGCCTAGTGACCCCATGCTTGACTGCTCGTAGCCCTCCGGCATTAGTTGCCACGTTACCGCCGAGGGTTGCTGTCTTTTCTCCAGGATATAGGGGATAGTAGAGACCACGTTCTTCTGTAGCCTGGTATAGATCTGCGAGGGTAACCCCAGGTTCGACAACGGCAACAAAGTTGTTCTCATCGATCTCTAGGATGCGGTTCATCTCTTCCACGGAGAGTACGATCCCTCCATAAAGTGGCACACATCCACCGCAGACACCAGTGCCTCCTCCCCTTGGAGTAACGGGTAGATTCTTTTCGGTGCTCAAGGCTAATATTCGTGATACTTGAGAGGCATCACCAGTTTTGACTACAACATCAGGGAAGTGCGTCTTGGTGACCGGCATTTCATCCCGTGCATACTTAGCTAACTCGTCTTTGGAGGTGAAGACATTTTGTATGCCTGCGATATTCTCTAACTCCCGGACTATCTCATCTGTAACCACGGAGTATTGGTTGTGCATTGCCTTCTCCAATCTATTGTAGTAGCTGCAAGGAGTATGAATCCTTTCTTGAGAGCTTTGGCTGAAAGGGCGATCTCGTTAAAGGCTCGACATAATAACAGGGGGTGTGTGGGTGTTATTCCCCTGGGAGCAGCGAAGGAACTGGCCCATAGGCTCTAAGATCCTTTAGTCATGTATAACAGCTCAACTGTATGCTCTGGTTTAGCACAAGTCAAGGTGGTTGTGCATATGAAAAGACATGTTGTTGTGATGTTTGGTGGTGAGAACTTGCTGGTTGTTAACGACTGGATAGTTGGTTTGGTAATGCGTTTAGTTGGGGGTAATTTGAGGATTATTGTACAGCAGCTTAACCTTTGGTATCATCACGGAACTAAAATAATGCAGTTCCTCGACTATTTAAGATCCCTATTCGATACTGACTATCAGGGAACGTTTGTATGGGTGACCGCTTCTTGACGTTGGGTGCTGATTAATATGAGCAAGAAACAGCAGTTTGTGATCGAGGTTCGGGACCTATTCAAGAGCTATGGTCCGATTAAAGCCGTAGATGGTATCTCTTTCCAAGTTGAGAAGGGGGAGATCTTCGGGATGCTAGGGCCAAATGGCGCTGGCAAAACCACCACGGTTGAGATAATTGAGGGACTGCGCAAACCGGATAGCGGAAGAGTCGATGTGCTTGGCATGGATGCTTTGAAGGACGTACGGTCTGTAAAGGAGCACATTGGTGTACAACTGCAAATCCCTGCTCTCTTTCCTACCCTAAATGTTCAGGAGATTGTTAGTTTCTTTGGGGGGATCTACAAGACACGCGTGTCTTCGTCTGAGGTCATTCAAATGGTCTCACTTGAGGAAAGTAGTAAGGTGTTGGTGAAAAACCTATCAGGTGGTCAGCAACAGCGTCTATCTGTTGCCCTAGCCTTTGTCAACGATCCCGATATTGCTTTCTTAGACGAACCAACTACGGGACTGGACCCTCAAGCGAGGCGTGCTTTGTGGGATGTGATTGAGGGATTTCGCAGTAGGGGCAAAACAATCTTTCTTACTACGCATTATATGGACGAAGCTGAACGATTGTGTGATAGGGTGGCTGTTATGGATCATGGGAACATTATTGCGTTAGATAGTCCTTCTCACATGATAGAGCACCATTTTAGGGAGAGTGCAATTCAGTTTCGCATATCAAATAGTCCTGGTAGTAAGGTTTTGAGTGAGATTGATGGGGTTTCGAATTTGGTGTCAGATGAAGATGAAATCACTCTCTACACTGATAATGTACCGGTGACCATATCTGGACTGCTTGCACTTGCTTCAAGCAGGTCAAGCCAGCTATCCGATTTGTTCGTAAGACAAGCGACCCTGGAAGATGTGTTCCTCAAACTAACAGGGAAGAGGATACGAGATTGAGGATTTTCTTTAACCTATTTATAGCGCATTACAAACAGTTTATACGTGATAAGGCGGCACTATTCTTTACCTTCCTTTTTCCAATTCTCTTCATACTAGTATTCGGCTGGGCTTTTGGTGATCCATCGCAGAGCTTTGATGTAGGAGTGGTTACCCAAGATACCTCGGATATTGCGTATGCTGTAGTGGCTGCACTAAATGAGGTCGAAGTCCTGGATGATATAGAAGTTGGAGACTTTAATACGGAGATGGATTTACTTCGGGATGGTGACCTTGAAGCTGTGATTGTGATACCCGAAGGCTTCGGAGATTCCCTGCAAATGGGACAAGCTGCTAGTCTTGATGTTCACTATGATCCCAGCCAAACATCCACAGTACAGATTCTATTGCCATTGCTAGAACAAGTGATGGATGGTATAGAACGTGGCATCACAGGGAATATCAGGCTTATTAGTCTCGAAGAACACATTGTGCAATCACGCGAATTGAAAATGATTGATTACCTTGTTCCTGGGATACTTGGGATGTCGATAATGTTCAGTGGTATATTTGCATGCATCCCTATTATTCAACAGAGACAGGCTCAGATAATTAAGCGGCTAGGGTGTACACCCCTGCGGAGATCCTCTCTTGTGTTGTCCGAACTAGCATTTCGCATGATTTTGGTGCTGTTGACCACGGCTTTAATTGTTCTGGTGGGGCGGTTGGCCTTTGGTGTGGAGATGGTGGGTAACTGGGGTGTGCTTTGTGGACTGTGTATTTTGGGTACACTTGCCTTTGTCAGTATTGGCTATGTGATTGCGGCCTTCGTTAGGACCGAAGAGAGCGCAATCCCCATTATCAATGTCATCAACTTCCCTATGATGTTCCTCTCTGGCACATTCTTTCCGGTATCGAACATGCCGGGCTTCATTGAACCAATAGTAAGTGCGATCCCTCTGACTTACTTGACCGATGCTTTGAGGCAGACAATGGTGGATAGCACACCGTTTCATCCTATGACAACGAATGTTCTAGTGTTGACGGGGTGGTTGGTGGTATGCCTCTTGATTACAATTCGCTTCTTCCGTTGGGATTAGTTTACGGTATCGATACCCTAAACCCTAAAACTTCAGGGATTTCCCGACCAAGTAATTGCTATGTTATGGTTTGTACGAATTTGTTACCCTTGCTGGTGAGTCCCTTGGTGGGGAGTTGGATCCTCTTTTCTTCATCTGCAACCACATGACCAATCACGTTTGCTGTTATGTCGTACTTATCTGCCATCCTGATGACGGTACCTGCATCGTACTCATTGATAATGATGCAGAAACCGATGCCCATATTGAAAACCTGGAACATCTCTGCATCATCGATATTCCCGTAATGTTGGATCATAGAGAATATAGATTGTGGCTCAGGAAGATCGTCGATGATGAATCCTACTTTAGACTCAACTCTAGTGAGGTTTAGCAATCCATCGCCAGTAATATGTGCCATCCCCTTGACTTGAATACCAGAATCCAAGATGGCCATCACAAGTGGTACGTATATAGTGGTGGGTTCGAGAAGTTCTTCTCCTACCGTTCTGCCAAGTTCAGTAGAAAATGTGTCTATATTCAGTTTGCCTTTATCGAAGAGGACTTTTCTGGCTAATGTCAAGCCATTGCTGTGAATACCACTGCTTTGGAATCCAACGATGACGTTGCCATCTGTGATGTTATCACCAGATATGATTCTGTCTAACGGAACGGTGCCGATTGCTGTTCCAGCTAGATCAAAAGCTATTCCTGGTAGGTCATCATCGAGCAATTCTGGAAGTTGGGCCAGCTCTCCACCAGGGATAGAGACCTGTGCTATCTGAGCTCCATCGTGTAGCCCCTTTGCGATTTGTGTAACAAAGGTGGGATCACTATCTTTCACTGCGAGGTAGTCGACTACCGTGATTGGCTCCGCTCCCACACATAGTACATCGTTAACGTTCATAGCAATGCAATCTATACCAACTGTGTCGTACTTATCCATCATTCTGGCTACTATTATCTTAGTACCCACACCATCGGTCGATATAGCTAGACCTTGGCTACTATTGAGCTGGACTATACTAGCAAAATACCCGATTCCGATTAATGGAATGCCCACTCGATCGTTACGTAAGGGCAGGGTTTTATCAAGCCAGTGACGCAGACCTGTTAGTGCAGATTCTGCCTTTGTTGTGTCTACTCCAACCTCGGAGTATTTCATGCTTTCTTGTTCCATAGTGTGGGGAGCTCCCTGCATTTCATGGCGCCGAATTGTGTCCGAATTCAGAAGGGGGCAAGGGGAATAGACCCCTTGCTCCATCGAGTGCTGCGAGAGTCACTAGATAATCAGTATACATTCAACGAAGATAGATGCTGAATTCTCTTGAGCATGTTGGGATGTGTGGTAAACATCTCCATGATCTTGTCCGAAGTTGTTAGCTTGATATCCATTCCTCGGACTGCAATTAGCTCACCAGCGTCGATAGTTCCGCTCATATCCCTATCCACTTGAGATAGTTCTCTCAGCTCATTATATGCACGTGAGGGATCGTTTACGAAGAATGCCTTCACTCCCTGCACTTCCTTCAATTCCTCCCGACCTTGGAAACGTGCGTTTCCATAGACTAGTTTGTATAGTGCACTGGCTAGCTGGTGTGGCTGACTTCCCAGTTCTACGCTACCTTTATCTGCATAGTACTCACGGATTCGTGAACCGTACAGGACAAGTAGATTTGTGATCTGGTACAGAATAAACGCTCCAATCCCGATGAGCATTGCAGCGCCCAGGTCTCCTCTTCTATCGCCAAACATGCCCCTGAAGAATAGTGCCATAGCTATCCAGTACATGATCATAGGTATCGCCGATAGTATCGTGATAATAGCCATATCACGATGTTTGATGTGAGCCATTTCGTGCCCTAGAACAGCCTTGAGTTCATCTCTGCTCAATAGACGAAGTATTCCCTCAGTGACACAAATCCTCCCATCTCGCTGGGTTCTGCCGAATGCGAAGGCATTGGGGATCCCCATTTGAGAGATGCCCACCTTTGGTTTTGGTAGATTTGCCTTTTGAGCGAGTTCTCCAACCATTCTATGCAGATCGGGAGCTTCTTCCTCGGAAACCCAGCGAATACGCATAGTATGGGTCACTAGAAACGGTGCAATCATATATTGTATTCCCATGAACAACACGGCCATCACAATGGCCATAACGACGATATTTCCACCAGTGACTAGCATTGAACCGATTCCTACGATAGCGCCGTAGAGAATGCCAAACAGCAATCCCACGAGCAAGAACATTCTTACCTGAAGCCACATAGTACTTCCTTTCCTCCTTTTATATATTCTAAGTTATGCACATCATCGCATGAGTGTCATTACTTAGATATAGAGGTATCATTATGTCTAAGATTATCTGACCAATACCTAACTTAATATTTTCTACTTCCCAAACACCAATAGCAAGTCGACGAAGACATGTGATCGATAACAAACACATGATACATCAAGCCTTGATGGTTGACCACAATGATAGGCATGTTACATCGTTTCTGATGCGCATTTGGGCTTGTGAGTATGTGATTAGAATAGTGTGATATGGGATTCATCTGATGGAGAGTGAAGGGGATTATGAGATTGGGAACTAGGCATATCCAGACATCTAGCATTGTTAGAATATCAGGACTATTTGGCATAGCTTCTCAGGTGATGCTAGTAACAGTGATTCTCCTATCGATCATACTATCCCCTTGGTTCAGCTGGACGGAGAACTTTCTGAGCGTACTTGGTGTTAAGGGTGCTGCGACACTATTGTTCAATTTGGGATTTGTCTGCAGTGGGGTAATGAGTTTGTTATTTGCCATTGGGCTGGGACTGAACTTCTCATCAAGGCGATTATTGGGCCAAATAGGAGCTGTATGTCTAACGGGAGTATCATTTGGTCTAATTGGGATAGGCATTGTTCCGAGAGACGAGGGGGCCATACATGACTATGCTGCGGTGTTGTTCTTTGCATGCATTCCATTGGCGTTAGTTCTTATTGGAGTTGAGTTATTTTTGTTATCGTCGAAGGTGTTAGGGGTGTTTTCCATTGTAGCTGGGGGGCTTGCTATTGGTTTGCAGATGGCACCATGGCCATGGAGTGGGGGAGCTATACCACAAGTGATTTCAAGTCTTCCATGGACGTTATGGTCTGTAGTTTTAGCAGTGAGGCTGTTGAGGGGGGCAAAGGGATTTGGAAATCACTATTCCCATTCTATTGTAGATGGTGGTTTTGAGGAGATATCATAGACGACGCGATTTACTTCTGGTACTTCGTTCACAATACGGTTTGATATATTTCTAAGGACCTCGTAAGGGAGTTGTGCCCAATTTGCAGTCATAGCATCATCGCTTGTCACCGCTCGCACGGCCACCAGATAGCCATAGGTTCTACAATCTCCCATGACACCTACGCTTCTGATAGTAGTGAGCACAGCAAAGCTCTGCCATAGTTCACGGTAGAGGTTTGCCTTCTTGATTTCATCCATTACAATACCGTCGGCTCTTCTTAGTATATCCAGCCGTTCGCTGGTCACGTCTCCTATGATGCGAATTGCCAGCCCAGGTCCTGGAAATGGCTGTCGCCAAACCATGTCTTCTGGTAATCCCAATGCAACCCCTACTTCTCTAACCTCATCTTTGAAAAGGTATCTTAGCGGTTCAAGTAGTTTCAGTTTCATATTCGGTGGCAGCCCGCCGACATTGTGATGGCTTTTTATTCTAGCTGATCCTTTGCTCTCAGGTGTGCTACTTTCGATTACATCTGGGTAGAGCGTTCCCTGAACCAGGAAGTCCACATCTCCTATGTTGGATGCAGACTGCTCGAATACACGGATGAATTCCTCTCCTATTGTGAGGCGTTTGGTTTCAGGAGAAACTACCCCATTTAAACGATTGAGAAACCTCTCGGCAGCATCGACATGTACAACATTCATGCGGAGGTTCTTCTGAAAAGTGTCCATGATACGCTGTGGTTCATCTCGACGCAGCAGTCCATTGTCGACGAAGATACAGGTTAGTTGGTCTCCCACTGCACGGTGAACTAGAGTTGCTGCAACTGCCGAGTCCACTCCTCCTGATAAGGCGCATATGACTCTACCGGCCCCAACCTTTGTGCGAATCTTCTCAATGCTGTCTGAGACAAAATTACCTGGAGTCCAGTTCGCCTGGCAGCCACAAATGTCTTGCACGAAGTTTTGGAGAATGGTCGATCCATCTGGTGTGTGTGCTACTTCTGGATGGAATTGGATACCAAACACTGATCGACTCCCATCACCAATAACTGCAGCAGGGGATGTTTCTGTGTAGGCGAGAGCCGAGAATCCCGGGGGAGTTTCGGCAATTGCATCACCATGGCTCATCCATACTTGGGTGGAAAATGGTACATATTGAAGAAGGGATGATTCTGTGCTCTGGTAGAGCACAGAATGTCCGTATTCTCTTTTCTGTGCAGGGACTACCTTTCCTCCCAGTTGATGTGTGATAACTTGCATGCCATAACAGATTCCTAGGACGGGGAGTCTGCTGTCATACACATAAGAGGGAGCTAGAGGGGCATTTATATCGTAGACGCTTGCAGGGCCTCCAGAGAGAATAAATCCCTTTGGGTTAAGAGGTGCAATCTTCTCCCATGGGGTGTCAAAGGGCATTAATTCACAGTACGCCTGAAACTCTCTCACCCGACGCACAATAAGCATGTTGTATTGGGAGCCGAAGTCTAGAACTATGATAGTTTCTTTTGGCGCACTTGTCTTATCTTCCAGAGGGGTGGGCTGACCCACCATCTTCTGTTCTGCAATTTCCAAATATGTAGATACTTCTACATCATCACTCTTGCCAAGGCGGCGACTGCCCACTGATCTCTCCTTGGAATGGCATTATACTGGGATTGGGTTCTCACTACAAGTCTGATTGATTCGAAAATGAGTATGTTTGGATTATGGACTTGTTAGAAATGTCGGTAAACGTTCGAATTCGACTAAACAATGAGGCCGTAGCTCTTGACAAGCTAGCTATAGCACGTCTATAGTTACGGCTATCTAGAAAGGAGGTACCATAAATGCCCCAGGGTTATTGTTTCAAATGTAGAGCAAAGGTAGAGATCAAGAATCCTCAAAAGGTTACCCTAAAGAATAAGAGGCCTGCGACTCAAGGTGTTTGCCCCAAGTGTGGAACAAAGGTATTTAGAATCGGCCAGTCTTAACCTGAATTGGATTCCTTAGCGGGAGGATAACCTTCTCAATAGCGCTTCGGCATTGCCTGTTAGTATTGATTGAATGACGCTTTGTTCGATACCGCTTCCTCTGAGTATATCAACAGCCAATCTAGTTGTAAGTAAGTCATTCGAATCGTGAGCGTCGGAATTCAATAACAGGAGATTCTTGGCTTGTTTTGTGACTTTTGCCAAGTGACCGTTTGTTAGAGAGTGGCCTTGCCTTGCGCTAATCTCGATAAACACTCCCGAGGTGGAAGCTGCCTTTGCCTCCTCGGGAGTTAATATTCCAGGATGGGCGAGTATATCTACGTCCGCAGATTGTACTGCTTCCATGTTCGTACCATTCTCCACGGGTTCAACGATGGTCTCACCATGAACTACGACTAACCAAGCTCCTAGTTGCTTTGCCTCCTTGGCAGCCTCCCCTATAGTCTGGGGGGGGAGATGTGTTAGTTCGATGCCGGGGATGGCGATGATATCCCAATACTCTCTGGCGATTCTACAATCCTCGATAGTCTCCTCTAATACCCTTCTCATTGAACCCAGGCCGACGTGATCAGTGACTGCGATAGCACGATATCCATGCACGAATGCCCGGCGAATCAGTTCTATAGGTGTTAATGTTCCATCGCTTAAACACGTGTGAGTGTGAAAGTCACAGATTCTGGTAACTTCTGGAGTCATTGATGTTTGCTCTTTCACGGATTGGCTCCTTATACATACGGTGTTTCAGGTGTGTCCTTGCAGACTGTGTCGCAATGTCATCGCGAGCATGGGACTCGTGAGGGACACGAGTTATTAGTGAAAGAAACCTCTAGTTTCTTAGGATGAGTCTTTCCGGTTACGGAAGGAGGATGTGGCGATCTCCTCTTTATTATGAGATTGCTTCACCTTCAGTTCGCAATGACATGGTAAATTATGATTGGCATTTTACAATTGTGATACAGTCTCTTAATGGAGGTACCTCCAGCATCTGTGCGATAATGAGATAACTAAATCATTAAATGGAATATCAAATAGTTTACACCACCTTATCAATTACACAAAGTAATAAGGGATTCCGGTTACCTGTATCATATAGCAAGAGGGGATATCATGGGGTGGGAAGAATATCTTTGCTTCTTTCAGAAGTATATAAAAGCACCCCTGCCCATGGCAGGGGTGCTCTAAAAACAAATATACTTTAATGCCCTTATACCAACTTACAGCCCCTTGCTTGCGATTAGCGCAGCTAAATCGGCTAGACGACAACTATATCCCCATTCGTTATCATACCACGACATTACCTTCACCATGTTATCTTCAATGACCATAGTGCTGGGACAGTCTACGATAGAACTGGCAGCGTTGCCCTTGAAATCTATACTCACGAGTTCTTCATCGGTATAGGCGAGAATACCCTGCAGTTGGTTATTCGCTGCTTCCCTGAATGATTGATTAATCTCATCTTTAGTTGCGGCTTTTTTTAGATCTGCTACAAAGTCACAAACCGAAACCGTGGTCACTGGAACTCTATAGGCGAGTCCGTGTATTTTCCCTTTGAGCTCTGGCATGACTTGAGTTACAGCCTTGGCGGCGCCAGTGGACGTGGGGATGATATTGGCTCCTGCGGTACGGGCTCTGCGCCAATCCTTGTGAAATTGGTCTAGGATTTTCTGATCATTCGTATAAGCATGAATAGTAGACATCAGGCCCTTGCTTACACCAAAACTCTGATGCAATACCTTGACAACAGGGGCGATACAGTTAGTAGTGCATGACGCATTGGATATAACATTGTGCTTGGCCGGGTCGTACTGGTCTTCATTGACACCCAGTACCACCGTGAGGTCTTCATTGTTTGCTGGTGCGGAGATGATTACCTTCTTGGCTCCACCTTTGAGATGTGCCCCAGCTTTATTTCCGTCGGTGAAGAAGCCAGTAGACTCGATTACTATATCTACTCCATAGTCCTGCCACTTTATATTTGCAGGGTCTCGCTCTGCTAGCACCTTAACGGACTTACCGTCGACGACAATCGAATCCTCTGTGTACTCTACTTTCCCCGGGTAGTGCCCGTAGTTAGAGTCGTACTTTAAGAGGTGTGCATTGGTTTTCGTATCCGTAAGGTCGTTAAGTACTACTACCTCTAGCTCGGCAGGGCGATTACGTACGATAGCATTAAAGGCAAGCCTGCCTATGCGGCCGAACCCGTTGATACCTACTTTGGTTGCCAATTGTTCCTCCCTTTTATTAACGAATCATCTAAGAATGCATTAGGATCATTGGACAACACATGGTCAAGGCTTCATCCTATGGATGACGTCTTTGCCATCGGCTCTTTTTGAGTAGTTTACGATGCTTATGCTTGGACATTTTCTTCTCTCTCCACTTGCGAACACTACCCATACAAATTCCCTTCCATCTCTTTTTCCCCTCTATTCGGAACGTCTTGCCTACGGCGGACCATGTCGAGGAAAGCTTCGATCTTCGTTTGCAATTGCTGACTTAATATATAATCGTTATTGCCCTCCAAAGTCAAGACCGGTAGATGGATGGAGTTACGGAAGACGATATCAGCGATTCCTCGATGACAGAATGCTTGTATGTAGTGTATTACACCGGTTACTTGACGCCGATCTAGCTCTGGTAGGATGTCGTTGAGCCGATCCGAGATAGAATAGGGGTAGGTATAATTGGTGTATTGTTGTGATAGCGAGTCTCCTGGCTCTGGCATGGCGAATTGCCGTTGTACTTCGTTGAATACCACCCGTGCGCCGTCTCTTTCAATGCAGTTATAGAGATCATAGGCGAATAGGGGGGGGACACCTATGAATGCAAGTCGGAGCGTATCTTCCGAATATGGTTGGCGATTCTGACATTCCTGTAGCAGATGACGGAGGTTTTTCTCATAGGTGGTATAGTCTGAGTTGAAATCTGAGCAAGACACTAACCATCGGTGGTTTTCCCAACCGGAGATCACTCCTTTTCTCCAGGTGAGCTCATCGAGCTGCCTAGTAAGCTCTCGACATTTATTTAGCTCTTCCTTTAAGCTCTCCGCTTCCTCCAACTTAGTTCCCAGAGACTCTGCCAGGGATTCAAGGCAATACCTCATACGAAATTGATTTGGTATATCCGGGTAAGCAAATGAAATAGTCTCAACTCCCTTTAGTCGAAGTACTTCCATGAGCATAATGGTATTGGAGCAATCTCCAGTGGTAACGCAGATTACAGGATTGATTTCATAGATACGACATGCGCCGTAGATACCTTTAATCCACGTGCAGCAGTTTTGGGGAAATCCATCCTGTTCTGCGATTCTAACCAGTCGTTCGGGTGCAGGATCTCTAATGAACAGATTATTGAGGTCGACAGGACTATATCCTGCTGCCAGCGGAATCTCAATCGGAACGGTTGTAGTTATGCCTAGGTTCTTATTAGTCACGATTTGCGTTGTCTTGGTACTTCTCTTAGCTTAGTCTCATATTATCTGAGTCACAAGCCCGGAGTAGCATCACATCATCCTTCTCGTCCTTTTCCATATCTCCTCGTATTAGGAGGAGGACAATATGTGCCATAGTCTCTCCCAGGGCCAGCCACCTATCAAAGGTGCTTAGATCCTTGAAGGATACTATCTTGTTATTATCTGTTTCTATTACCCAAGGAATGGACGATGCAATTTCATACCCTGTTTTCATTTCGCCCTGACTGGCATCCAGAATGTCCTGAAGCCTTTGATCGTGATGAGCGAATAGCTCGTCGACCCTGAGGGGTAAGTTGTTAAAGATGTACTCATGTGCAGGGAAAATGTGATCTACTTCGAGTTTCTTCAATTGATCCAATGAAGCAAGGTAATCACCCAGAGGATTCTCTCCCGAGTGTGGGTGGTATCCAATATTAGATGTGATAGTTGGTAATACATGATCACCTGATAGCAGTATATTCTTACTGCGCTCGTAGAGGCATATATGTCCAGGAGAATGCCCTGGTGTCCATATCACCTCGAAGTTGAACAATCCTGTTGAAACGCTCATACCCCCCTCTAATACTGTATCTGGTACAGCTGCTGGAGGAAAGGCGTCTCTTGTTTGAGGGAAAGCCTTGCCTAGTCGCTCCAGGTCTTCGTTGGGCATTCCAGTGCTTCTAAGATGCTGCAGCATTCGCATTAATTGAGAGGCGCCATCTTTTGTCTGGCCAAAGCGGAACTCTACGAATTCCCGCTCTTTTTGATGCATGGCAAGATGGGCCCCTGACAGCTCCTTGATCTTTGCTGCGAGGCCGTAGTGATCAGGATGGATGTGGGTGATTATGATTTGAGAGATATCTCCAAATCCTACCCCGATTGTTCCCAGCTGGTCTTCTATTGACTGAAGCGACTTGGAGGAGTTCCATCCAGTGTCGACTAATAGCCAACCTGCTGCTCCCCGTACTAAATAGGCATTTATATATCCTAGTGGGTTATTTGGAATAGGCGATTTGATCTGGTGTATACCTGGGAAAACCTCCATCCGTACCTCCTAATAAACATCCAAGCCAAGATGTCCCCTTTACTCAATGTCCCCCACACAGATGGTACATGACTGTTGCTTTTAACTACTGCGATGTTTCTATCAGACTGTTATGCGGTGTGTCTGGGGAAAAGACGGAGTTCACCTAGGGCTGGAGCCTTTTGTTTTCGATTATCTAACCATAATCTCTGTCTAAAACAAATCCGATACTTCTACAGAGGTTATTGTACTCTGTGAAAAGCTCCTATTCCAGCGAATACCGCAGCCGATCCTAGCTCTTCTTCGATGCGGAGAAGCCGATTGTATTTACAACATCGTTCTGATCGACATGGCGCACCGGTCTTGATCAATCCAGTACCCATCGCTACCGCTAGGTCTGCTATTGTAGTATCCTCGGTTTCTCCCGAGCGATGGCTTATTACTGCAGTCCAACCGGCTGTTTGTGCCATCCGAATCGCTGCAATCGTCTCTGTAAGTGTACCCACTTGATTAAGTTTGATGAGGATGGAATTAGATGCCTTTTCAGAAATGCCCTTTGAAAGACGCTTGGTATTAGTTACATAAAGATCATCTCCGACTAATAGTGTGTTGGTCCCGATCTCTTGGGTGAGCATTTGCCACCCTTCCCAATCCTCTTCGGCCATACCGTCTTCTATGCTGATGATTGGATATTCTCTCACCCAATCTGCATAGTAGTGTACCATTTCTTTAGAAGCGAGTTTCTTGCGTTCAAGAGAGAGGACGTACTTGCCATTCTTACAGAATTCGCTAGAAGCTGGATCGAGGGCTATCCAGCAATCCTTGCCAGGCTTGTATCCAGCTCCTTCTATCGCCGCCACAATTAATTCGACAGCTTTGCGATTAGAGTCTAGTGTTGGGGCGAATCCTCCTTCATCTCCCACGTTAGTGTTGAGTCCATCCTCTTTAAGCTGCTTTTTAAGTGCTTGATACATCTCCATACCCATCTGCATGGAGTGGGAAAAACTACGAGCACCTGCAGGGACTATCATGAATTCTTGTAGGTCTGTGGATTGTGCAGCATGTCTTCCTCCGTTAAGGATGTTCATCATCGGCACTGGTAGCGTGTTAACCGTGGCTCCTCCCAGATAGCGGTATAGGGGTATCTTGAGATGGTTGGCCGCGGCATGTGCTGTGGCCAATGAAACAGCAAGAATAGCGTTGGCTCCTAATTTAGATTTATTAGGAGTACCATCTAATTCGATCATACGTTGATCGATGATGGCTTGATCTAATGGGCACATCCCTGCTAGTGCTGGGGTTATGCAGTCATGAACATTAGCCACTGCTTGAAGTACACCCAATCCGTCAAAACGCCCCCTATCGCCATCGCGGAGTTCCAACGCCTCGTAAGTGCCAGTGCTGGCTCCAGATGGAACGGCAGCCATCCCACATGTACCATCCGATAATTCTACCTGAGCTTCTACGGTGGGATTACCTCTGGAATCGATTATCTCTCGAGCCCTGATTCTATGAATGCTTACCACTTTTTCTTCTGCTGCCTTTCTTTGCAATTGAGACGGCTTTTTGTACCGCCTGATACGGGCTATTTACTACGAATATAGGGTTTTTACCGTCTCCATGCTGAGATAGATCCCATGTGTTCAAACCAATGACCGGTATATAAAACTGCATGGCATAGGCAATTTCGGATAGCGTCCCATAGCTACCATCAATAGCAATCGCCACTTGAGCCGACTTTACAACTAGGGCATTTCGTGCATATCCCATTCCTGTTACGATCGGTATCATAACATCCTCGTTGGCTGATTCGCGATCATCACCTGGGAGTATGCCAACAGTAATGCCCCCTTCGGATCGGGCCCCTCGACAGGCGGCCGCCATGACTCCAGTTAATCCACCACAGATTAATGTAGCTCCTTCTCTGGCTAGCCCTCTCCCGACCTCTTCAGCCAACTTATATGTCTCGTCGTCGCATTCAGACCCACCGATAACGGCGATACACATATTCATATTATTAAGTCCCATTTTCACAATCTCGCAATTATATCATCTCACATCTGATTAAGGAATCGTAACAGTTCACCAA
>JAXHVC010000145.1:0-4062 GCA_034189315.1 Chloroflexota bacterium
GCCGGAGTTGATCATTTTGATCTAACATTATAATGTTTAACGTAATCCCTGCCCTGCGATAATGTAATGCTTCCTGTACTAGGCCAGAAGTGGCAGATGCCAAGCCAATATGCCTACCATTCTCCATGTTTGGTTCGGTATCGGTTATTAAATAGGCTTGCTTGTCTCCGCTCTTATTCGTCATTTCTGCCCTAAACGCTCTTAGGGCTGCTCTTATATCTGTTAGTCCTCCGGCAAAGGGAGTGTTCAATATATCGTAGTATGGGACTTTTCTGACCTGAGAGGAAAAAAGGTATACACTTAAGGAATCCCGTGGCTCTCTTCGTATCAACTCTGCGAGGGCGAGGGCGGTATCTGTGGCAGCATTCATCTTGTCTCCACTCATACTGCCGGATTCATCTATAATCAAGCCTGAGCACATTCTTGTTTGGTGTATTTCCTCATAGACCTGAAAGTCTTGGGTTTCCAACCGTATACTATTGCCTTTATAACTCCTCTCCAAGGCATTGAGAAAGGTCTGTTCGAAGTTGATTCTATCGTATTCATCGCCCAGTTCGTATTTTCTTGAGGAGATGGAAAATTCTACCCCGTAGCCCATCTCTTTTGTAGTATGAGGACCCAGTTCTCGGGCCGATAGCTTCTCTAGGATTCTATGCAGAACATTGCCGGCTAGCTTTCTTGCCCCCTTTGGTGTGATCCGCACTTTCCCATGTTCTAGGTCTATATCTCCCTTCTCCATGTATTCTCTCAGGCTCTGTTCAAGATCTTCAGTTGAAACCTCGCCTGTCTCATATTCAAGCTGGCCTATCTGCCTTTCCAGCTCTTGTCTTTCCTTGTCCCTTAATATCTGCTGGGCAGCTTCCTCCACTTCACCTCCGTCTAAGATCCTATCCATGACCTGATAGGAAAGCTCTTCCTCTAACTGGCGCAGCATCTCCTGGTATTCTTCCTGTCGTGTGGCCTTGTCAGCCAACCTTTCTCTGGTGAATTCGCTTGCCCGCTGGCGTAGGCTTTCCATGCCACTTTCTGTTTGGAGATAGCCACCTCTTACATCTGTACCGCTCATCTGCCTCATCAACTCGGCTATAGATCGATTCCTAGCGCGGGATAGTTCTCTTAGAATCCTCTGCTCCTGTGATTCAGTTAGCATACATCTGGTACAGATCTCCATAATTGTTCTCCCTAACCTAGACAAGCCAGTTTCAAACAGTCGCAATCCTCCAAATTCCAAATCCTAAGCACGAAATCCTGAACGAAATCAAATATCGAATATTTAAAAACCTTATAAGCTTTGGAGATTGGGATTTTAGTATTGTTTAGGGCTTCGAGATTAGAATTTCGGGTTTTCTCACCATTCTGCACAAGCCTTCAGATATTGGATACTACCACTTGATTAGCTTGGGGATGAAAATCTTTTCTCCGATTGATTCATCTATTATTTTTCGATGAACACCAATATTTACAACTGTTTCCAATGCTGAGATGTTCAGTTGTTCCAAGGAAACTGCATCCAAGTCTTCCGGTCGCAAGTATAATTCCTTTTCGGTCTCGCTGAGGTCATTGTTTATTCGGTCCCTCCCAGCCCTAATCATTTGGCCAACCACACTTGCTAACTCATCATACTCGCTGAGTTTGGAGGTGATATTATCTATTCCATCGGAGAGTAATGAAGTTATATCTTGTCCGAGTCTTTCGCCATCTGCTTCGAATTGAAACGCTAGGTCGGTAAATGCATTGCAGAGGAGGTCTTCTACAACTTGGTCGGTTCTTCTAAAACTTTCCCAAGGGTTATCAAAGTCCATCAGGTCTGCCCTCAGACCAAGTCGTCCTCTTAGGGCCAGCTTCAATCCGCTATAGGCATCGCTTATATTAGTGACATCTCGTTTCTCTAGTTCTGCAGATGCATATGTATGGTCGAGTGCCCTGGTGGTTCCCCTTATGCTCGCCTTCTTATCCAACCAACGGCATGAACGGCTATGCCTTGCTGCTCCATTAACCAGATCGATGATCCACCACGGAGCCATTGTCCGCCTCTCTAGCTCTGCCATACTGGGATATGAGGGTATATCCGGTTGGTTCATCGCTTGGAAATGGCCTTCGGTGATACGAAACCTCTCTTTCAGTATGATATCTCGCTCAACCTCACTATCTGGTAGGTGCATATAGATTAGCTCTAATCTGTCCAACAATGGACGTGAAACCTCGTTTACGTGAGCAAATCCTTGTGGATTACCTGTGGCCACTAGTACCAAATCCAAAGGGTGTTCCCAATGATATTCTTCTAGGATTGCTCGTTTTTCCTCCAGGACTGGGTGTAAAATCACTTGTACCTTTGTCCTAATGGCAGGTAATTCGTCCACAAAAAGCAATCCTCGATTGGCTCGGAAGATCCCAGTTCCGGAAAAGACCAATGGGTCGGCAGGTGATTTCCCCTGCGCAATGGCTTGAATATCCTTCAACCCCAAGAGTTTGGCTTCATTTGTGTATTCATTTCCCTGAATCCGAGAAAACCTCCTTTCTCCAGGGATCATTTCGACACCGAACTCCTTCACTGGATCTGCGCTGGTGCGGCATCTGGGACAGAGGAAATCGATCGGCCATTTGGGATCGTCGTGATAGGAACAACCTTTGATGGCTGGTATTGGGGGTAGGAGCTTGGTTAATGACCTGGCCAATCTGGTCTTGCCCGTTCCTTCCTCTGAAACCAAGTAGGGATGTGCCCCGGATAATAGCGCTCTTAGCACATCGTCCTTGACATCTTCCCTGCCTTGAATATCTGGCAGAGGGTCTTCCCCTAGTTGTATCTTCTTCAGAATTGAGTGTCTTAGCTGATAGGTTATTGGCAGTGGTTGATAGCTTTCTAAATCAAAAGTGTTTGAATTCATCTCCCCTCCGCGTGAATTACAAGACCGCAGGCGATTCGGCATTCAGCGAACCTTGTTGTGGGGAAGACATTGGGGTTGAAATGGGGGTGAGGTCGGATGATTTCGTGTCATCCGAAGTGAAGGGTGGTTGGCTGAATTGCCCTACAATCATCCGAGGTGCTATGCCACAAAAGGAACAAGATACTCCTATGAACACCTCCCTAATTCGAATTGTTGGGAGTGTGGGTTGTGCTACTCATAGGATATGCTATTTCTACGATTCTGTCTAAGTTTCTGTCTGGTTATTTGAGTTATCTATTTCCAACCTGTAACTGGCAGCAATGGCCAAGGCTATGTTATGTGCAGCGGAGCTCTCAATCTTGCAGGGTTCAAATAACAGACATCGTCACTATAAACAGGTACCTTTGTGACAGCGTATACCTATTCCTCGACCTATGGGTGTTAAGCATCGGTTATAGGGCATTCCCAGCAGTGCTACAACTAACTATCTTTACCAACACTTTCCCTCGTCATAACCATAGTATTTACCTTGTTCACTTTAGCTTTTATTTCCTCATGCTATATTTTCACGTAGATAGGAGTGTTGGCTAATACTATGTTGGGCGAGAAAGGAGATCAGATCATGGTTATGGCTAAGGTCAAGAAGGTTGAAAACCGTATACGGGAGACCGAAGGGTTCAATGTTGTCATCAAGTGGGGCGGAAAGGATGTTCGGAGCGACTTCAAGGGCATTCCCCAATATAATGACTACAAGCGGATGGCCAAGAAAAACATGACTGTCATGGAATGGAAGAAGAGACGGTTCTACCCGAAATACCCCGGCTACGACGTGGATATCCTCGATGGGAACGACAGTGTGTGCCAAGGCAACACCAAGCTGGAGTCAGTAAGGGACTCCTACTCCGAAGAATAGAAATGTCGAACCATTCGCTGTACCCGCCATTCGATGAGCGCAGGAAGAGAATTCTCGAAACGGATGCCGCCACTCCCATGAAGGTAGATAAACTAGAGGAGCTGATCAACATGCAGTTACCACCCTCAAGCGAGGACCGACTGGACCAACTCCCAAAACGCAAGTGGTCCCCGACGCTGTTTTGGCAAGCAACCAAGCGGCTCCGCAAGGACACAGGCATGACACCTTACTTTTACCGTTCACCCGCCGGATTGCCCAGGATCT
>JAXHVC010000146.1:0-2529 GCA_034189315.1 Chloroflexota bacterium
TCTGGTTAGGAACTCGTTAGCAGAGTATATACCGCAAGCATTTTCTCCAGGTATATTCATAAACATCGGCAGTCCTGCGCCAGTCCCCAGGAAGATGGCATCGTACCCATCTGTCAATAGTTCATCTACAGTGTCTATCTTACCAATAACAGCGTTTAATACGACATTGGCTCCTAAAGATTTGACATAATCTACTTCGGCCTGAACGATTTCCTTGGGCAATCTGAATTCCGGTATACCATACATGAGTACACCACCGGCTACATGAAGTGCTTCAAAGACAGTAACATCATGTCCCATTTTAACCAAGTCGGCTGCTGCTGTAAGTCCGGCTGGTCCTGATCCGACCACTGCAACCTTTTTACCTGAAGAGGGTGCGATTTCTATGGCAGGTCTGTCGGACATGGGTTGTCTCCGTTCCCAATCTGCCACATAACGCTCTAATCGTCCTATCGCGATTGGGGCTCCTTTTTTTGCTAATGTACATTTAGCTTCACATTGGGTTTCCTGAGGGCATACGCGCCCGCATATCCCCGGTAGGGCGTTCTTGGACTTGAGAGCTTTTACAGCTTCCCCCATATCATCATTGCATATGGCCAAGACAAACTCGGGGATCGATACATTAACTGGACACCCAGTGACGCAATTTGCCTTCTTACACTGGATGCAGCGACTAGCCTCCTCCTTGGCCATCTTGTCGATATAACCTGTTGCTACCTCATCGAAATTCCTGCCTCTGATCTCAGGCTCTTGTTTGGGCATGGAAATTCGATTTAAGTTCAATTTCTCAGCCATCTATGCCCTACCTCCTACCGATTGGCACTGGTGATGCCATTTTTCCAGGGACTGTTGCTCTTCATCTACATAGGTCTTTTGTCTAGCCATAAGTAGGTCCCAGTCAACATTGTGTCCATCGAAATCTGGACCGTCTACACAGGTGAATTTGGTTTCGCCTGCGACCTCCACTCGACAACATCCACACATTCCAGTTCCATCGACCATGATTGGATTGAGACTAACTATAGTCTTCACCCCAAATGGCTCTGTGGTCTTTGAGCTGAACTTCATCATAACTGTTGGTCCAATTGCGACTACACGTGTTACCGACTTATCGGCCTTCAATAATTCTGTAAGGGGTTCAGTTACTAATCCCTTTCGTCCATAAGAGCCATCATCTGTGGTGACGATGAGTTCGTCGCTAACAGTTTTCAATCGGTCTTCCCAAAAGAGCAGGTCTTTATTTCTAAAACCCATAATGGAAATGACTTTATTGCCAGCCTCGCGCATAGCACGAGCGATTGGGACTATGGTGGCAATCGCAAATCCACCAGCAACGCAGGCTACTGTGCCATATTTGTCTATATGAGTTGGTAATCCTAGGGGGCCGATAAAGGCATCGAGATGGTCACCTGCATTAAGAGTGGCCATCTTCTGAGTGGTCTTTCCGACTTCCATGAATACTACAGTGACACTTCCTTCATCCCTATCCCAATCCGCGATTGTGAGAGGAATGCGCTCACCTTTATCATCGATCATGACAACCACAAACTGCCCTGCTTGAGCTTTCTTTGCAACAGATGGTGCCTCCATCTTGAAGAGGTGTATATTGGGTGTCAAATCTTCTTTGTGCATGATCCTATACATACAGTGCTTCTCCTCATGATCATAATCAAGTCTTCGTGGGGCGATTGAGCTTGGGTATTACCTTGTTGGGAAAGCGATCTGTTTGGTTCGTTAGTCCTTCACTCTCATTAGAAAGCAATTCCCATGGACGCAATCTTCACACGTATACCCTAGGGTGAAGAATCATTGTGGGGTATACCAATAGCTCATACTCTTGGGCAGGTAGACAGCGATCTAATGCTCAGTGGTGGATAAGAGATGTAATCGTGTCTTTGCCCAATTGGGGTGAATTATATGGGGGGAGGGTGCCAGAACCTTTGAGGTGGAGTTTCCTTTTGGGAACAGGGAATACCTTCCCTCTTGCCTTTCGTGAAGCAGACAATTGCTTCGCGCTTGTTGTGAAACTGTCCTCTATGTTGACCTGTTTCGTCTATACTCACTGAACAAGCAATCTAATATTATTGTATTACTTATAGCCAGTAACGCTCTGCTATGCTTTCTTTTCCACTCGAACACTACATAACTTAAGTTCGGGTATTTTAGATACGGGATCTAAGGCAGGGTTGGTTAACAGATTGGTAGCACTTTCGGCAAAGTGGAACGTCATAAATACGGTACCTTGTGGAGAATCTTCTGTTACCTTAGCCTTAGCTTCTACTTTGCCTCGCTGGGATGAGACCTGGACGATATCTCCATCGTTTATACCAAGGTTATCGGCGTCTTTAGGGTGAATGCGTACCAGCTCTTCAGGCGCTAGGGCATTGAGTCCGGCACTCTTTCTCGTCATTGTGCCCGTATGGAAGTGGAACTGGTCACGTCCGGTTGTTAGCATAAATGGATATTTCTTATCAGGCTGTTCCGCAGGGGGCTTATATTCGAGTGCAGCGAACTTGCCTTTTCCTCGAG
>JAXHVC010000147.1:0-10273 GCA_034189315.1 Chloroflexota bacterium
ATTTCTGCTGCCCACGCATACCGTTCTGCCTTGTCAATCACCCCGTTGGCATCCAGGTCTCTGGCTGCCACATAGGGGAATTTCTCGGGGAATGCATCAGCGAAGCGCTTTACGTCGGCTTGATCAGCTAAACGTGTGCGGCTGATTCCGATGGTGGATTCGGAGTTAAGGGTCATGCCCATTGTGTTGGACAGGAATGCTTCGATCCTGGCTGGTGATTGAACCATCCATTCAATCTCCATGCCGACATCGGCAAAGCCGTCACGGTCGCTTACCCACATCGTGACCAGCTTGCGGCCATTGGGATTGCTGAGGTTGCCAGGTACTTGTTGCTCGACATCCATCAGCTTCTCCTGACCCCAAGTCCAGTGCTTCTCTACCAAGTTGGAAGTTACGACTTGGTGCGTGCGGACATAGGGGTAATCAGCGATAGCTTGTATGGTAGTATTGCCCACCACTTCACCATAGGGGATATCCCAGGTGTCATTGGGTGGTAGAACCCAGAGCGGATAGCCGTGAGCGTCCACTGGCCACTCGCTGGGATCATAATTGGCGTCACCGTTTAGGTATACCATGGCCTCTCCATGGTTATCGGAGTAAACCTCTACCCATGAAGGATTCCTGCTGGCCTCTTGATCGACAAACTGCCACAGTTTGTACGTGCCATCTACGGAGCTATCCCATTTGTACCCACCATTATTCATGGGTTGTGGAATCTCTGGGCTCGCTGGGATCATTACGGAGTAATACGGGTTTGTGTATACTTTAAGGTCTTCTACGAAACTCTGATGGTAGTTGCATGGATTGACGGTTAGTCTGCTTATCCACTTGTAGTACACATCGGCCTTATCGACCTCTTTGAAGAATCCTTGGCCAAGTTCTATGTCGCCAGGGCTATCGTCTTGGATTTGGAACCGAACCAATGCCGGTGGCATGGGGCAATCCCAGGAATTTAGCTCACCATTAGGTACAACAGTCTTTCGTCCTAGAACTGGGTTGACGAAAGGAGTGTATTCATGGGTAGCTGGATTAATGTCTAGTGAGTTATAGGGACCAATTACTGGTCTTTCAGCTATGAGTTCAGGATAGACTTGGATTCGGCCATCACCTAGGATGACATACCTTCCAATCCATTCTGCCTGTATAGCAGTACCTGCGGGATAAATCTCAACCCCACCATACTGGGTCTTATAATCGCCCAATGGATGGTCAGCTGTGATATCATCATCTGGCTGATCCATAATATCCCATTGTGGGCGGAGTTCTTCCCAATAAGGTCCAGCGAGATACTCCCAGTCATCTGGAAGCACCCATCGTCCGGCGGGAAGTACGATATCGCCCTCGTCCTTGGTGCCATTGTGATTCATGTCGATGTAGGATTCATCTCTCCAAGATAGGTTATCGCCCATGAACCAACCCTTAACATTGGCACGGAGAAGGGTATCTTCGGATGTATTTAGGGTTTCGTCGACAACATCGGAACTGGGATCATAAGGATTCTCGGGATTCCAGATTCCCGAATCATGTCCTTCTATTTGGGGCGTGCAGGGTATATCTACTCTCTCACCCACAACGTTGCCCAAGGTGATTCCCTCGAGCTTAAGGAAGAACACTTGGAAGCTGTGCTCATTGGTTAATGTTGGCCATAATTTAATGAGCTCTCTTGTCTGAATGTCATAACTATAGAGTGCACAATCGACTTCTACGGTGCCTGGTGCCTGTGAAGTCAAAATAACACGAGCCACTCCGTCTCTATCAAGTGTAGTCCAGACGGAATCTGCTGTGTTGGTTAGGTTGGCTATGCCAACATCGATGCCCTCGAGTGTGCCGGGTGACTGATTCTCTAACTTAAAGTTAGCCACAACCATGGGGCAATTCGGAATATTAAAGAACTGCTTTTCTAGCACGATCTTCTCTCCGGCCCATCGTACCTGCGGGACCTTGTCTGCCGGGCTAGTGACTTGGCCATCGGGAACTGTTACAGCGAAGCTGGTGTTGACCAAGGATGGCAGCAGAAGGCCTGCGGCTAATGCCAGTGTGAGCAGCAAGTATGTAAGTCTTGCTTGTATACTGGTTTTACTCACGTTGCTTTCCTCCTTTATGAATACTATCTGCTTGGCATATCAAATCTCATAAAAACGCAAATCATTTCGCAGCTGCTAATCGAATATCCGTAGTCTAGACCAATCCATCACCTCCCCTTGTTAAATCTCGTACCCCAATTCAGCCTCCCGTCTATAAGTCCTGTCTCAACTTTGTTATCGTTGAGGCGATATTATGGCCGGTTAGGGGGTATTTGGGGTTATAGGCGGGTGGCTGTTTCTAAGAACTAAAATAGACCTCAGAAAACACTCCTACTCGCATTTGTTACTTATCTAAGACATTTTTAATTAATGAATCTCACAGATATATAATTAATCATTGTCGATTGGGAGTCTCCATATCTCCTCCCCATCTATACCCAATACCTCGTTCATTTATTACATAGATGGGTGCAACCGGATCATCTCCTAGCTTCTGTCTTAGACGACGAACATAAACCTTTAACATTTCTTGCCTAACTGGTTTGTCTCCCCATACTTCGGAAATAAGCTTGGAAGATGGGACTACTCTACCTCTGTTTTGTTTCAAGCAGGACAGAAGACGAGATTCTGTAGGGGTTAGTGTGTACAAGGTTTTATGCTGTGATCTGTTCTTGGTAGGGGCAAGGGAGTGCCTTTTCTTGGGTTTCTGGTTGGGTGAGGGTTGTGATTGACCTAGGCGATCGAGTAGTGTGTATATCCTGGCTACTAGGTCTCTTACACTTAGTGGCCGTGGTATATAGGCATCAGCTCCAATATCGATGAGTCTAGCTCCATCAAGTTGTCCTTCAGCAGCACCGAGAATAATGATAGGAACATCGGATGTTTGCCGTATTTCACGAATGAGTTCCTCTCCTTCCATTAGGGGGAACTCCTCTGCTGTTATTATTACATCGGGAGTATTCTCTTGTAGCTTTACAATACCGTTGCTACCATCTGTAGCTACTAATATTTCAAACTCGTCCTTTGGTATTCCGCGAAGTATGAAGTTTCTCAATGTTTCGTCATAATGGATGAGGAGCATTCTGTTCAGTCTGCGTTTTCTCCTCCCTGTAAGATGGTCGTTGCCCATTGTTGGAGCCTCCGAGGCTATTCTTTGCTAGCTGTTTTTTTATACCGGTTTTAATGCTAACAGATGCTGGTGGAAATACTGGTTCTCGGGATTGCCTCGAAGGTCTAATTTGGTGGAAATAAGGTGGAAATAGGGTGGATAATTGGTGCAGAGTATTTGGAGAGTGAGGCCTATTCAGGACGGATGAATTTGTAGCCTACGCCCCTTTCAGTGATTAACATTTGCGGATTCTGGGGATCATCGCTCAGTTTGTTGCGTAGTCTGTAGATGTATTTCTTAAGAAAAGAAGTATCTTCGATACATTCTGGTCCCCATACCTTTTGTAGGATAGCATGGTGGGGGATTACTTTTCCTTCGTTACGTATCAGATAGGAAAGTAGGTTGTATTCAATGGGTGTTAGCTTCATTGGTTGACCAGACACTGTTACTTTTCGCGTGGCGAAGTCTATAGAGAGTCTGTTGGAAATAAAGGTCCCTGACGTGTGCTTGAGCCCGGGCATATGACATCTCCGTAATACTGCCTTGACTCTGGATAGGAGATCGATTGGGCTAAACGGTTTGATAATGTAGTCGTCGGCTCCAAGATCCAATCCCCTGGCTTTTTCTATCTCCCCATCTCTGGTGCTAAGTATGATCAGGGGGACATCAGAAAAACTGCGGATTTGACGTAGAACATCGAAACCATCCACATCCGGCAGATTCAGTTCCAGAATCACTAGGTCCGGACATTCCTTTTCCACAAGGTCTACACCAGAGGCTCCTTCCGTAGTGGATACAAGGGTGACCTCAACCCAGCTTAGTCGAAAGCATAGTGAGACATCGTTAATAGTTTCTTGGTTATTATCAATCAGCAGAGCTTTCATTCCATGGTTCCTTTTTAGTATCTAATTCTGCGGGGTGTGAATAGCATGTGGTGTTAGTCAGTGTATAGTCAGACCAGTGTGTACAATCTAGCTGTCGGCACACAATGGGGGCTGCCAGATCTGAAAACAAGTGGCGGTGGAAGGTGTATTTATCCGTGTAAGGATAAAGATGATCTGTACCATTTAATGGCAAAAATTGTTCAATAAGTGTCGATGTAACATAGTAAAACATTATGATATGATGCTTGTAACCGTCTTGCTCTAATTATACACATACACGGATTTTGTCAACATTAACTAATTATGGCTAAACTCCAAAGAAAACCTGCTCAATTGGGCAATTATGTGTATTTTTATTCACTTTATATTTACCTTTGTTTCATTATCGTCGTGTTGTTGTAGCTATTAGGAGGATAATTGGTTACCTGACATGTTGAGTATCGGATTATAGGAAAGAATATGTCCCTAGCTCTTTAAGAGTGACAGAGGAGGTATTGAGACGAGTTGTTAATTATGTGACCTGTTAGCTCCTTCCTTTGAGGACAATGAAAAGAAGGGTAAATATTTACCCTTTTGAAAGTAAATGTAGACCCTTGATTAAGTTAGGATGGGAGCGAGGCTTCCCATCTATGAAGATAGGGAGAGCTATCTTCTTGTGAGAATACCGTCTGGTAGAAGACTGGTTGCTAGACAATTGATTTCTAGAGTTGCAACCATATTGCAATCGAGGCTAAGGCCTCTCCCACAGTTCTCCTGGATGAGAGAAGCCCTTTAGGTCTATTGTAGTGATAAGTCCCCCCACTTTTTTTATCTCCGATCTCATTGATTATTGACATAACTAGATAAGTAGGTCTGGCTACCTTATTCTATTTCTACTAGTATTATCAAGAGGTATGGTTCAGCTACCTTGGACGATACTTGGGGATGAGAGGAGGGGCAATGGGAATAGTACGATTGGCGACAATCAGCAAGCGAAGAGTGGTGCTCATGACAACCGTCCTACTGTTATTGTCCAGAGCAGGCCAATCCTGCTTGATGGAGAGCTCGGAGACAATCGACTATGAAGCCTATGTGGTGCCGCTGCAGCATGCTGCAGATAATCTGAGGTCTGCGATGGAGCTTTCAGACAAGAACCTATCAGGCATTGCCCTGGCAGATGACACCGTGCCCTTCCCACCGACCGAATGGAAGCAGGCCATGTTCATTGATGGCAACTTCATGGTCAATGCCAAAGAAGCCGGGAACGAAGATATCATCGACTATATTGTGGAAAAAGCAAAAGAGGGTATCCCTGTGGCCATCTTTGGGCCGGGGTATGACATCATCCGTGCGCAGATCCCCAACCTCGATGACTCACCTGCATATCGAGAGGTTCAGGGGGAAACGGTGGAGGTTCCCATCTCAGCTGTCATATTGAAGCTATTGCCAGGGACATATGGGGATGAACTGCCTATTCTGCTACTTGCCCGTATACATGCCATGGGGCAGCACGAGAGTAGTCAGATCACCACAGATTTGGTTGATTCGGTGGTAGAGATTGTGAAAGATACATTCGAAGATGACCCTGCGTTTGATCCTACGTCTCCCGATTATGATGTAAATGGTAGCATGCTACTCCGCGCTTATATGGATGTGGCTGAATGGCCTGAATATGGCAGGGCCAGTATAATGCGGATATACCGTGCCCTGGCCTTAGATTTAGATGATAATCCTCAAGGTGACCTCCGATCCATGGAGATACGATACCTGACCCAGCCTGGGCATAGCATGTGGGAATCCGGCTGGAGAGTGGATGAAACAGGGATCAGGTCAGAGTTTGAGGCATACAATGAATATGTCCTGATTGATAGGAATATCAAGTCATTCGTAGGAGACAAAGTACTTGTAAAGATCGACTTCGGACCGAGTTATGAATACGACATATCACACATTGCTGTACAAGACGAAACCGATTCTATCGAAGACATCTTATTAGTTCAGCATGATTTCGATGAAAAAGGGGGAAACAAATCCAGCATACAGGCGCACCAAGTCCGTCCAGCCGTGACATATGCCACTCCTGAGGCTGAGTACAGTGGAATCAGCCAGAGTTATACATTATCCTTTGGTAAAGAGGTGAGTAGTTCATTTCTATCATCGGAATGGGAGTATTTCGATGCCGGCATTTGGCTTTCGGTGACTGATCCTGATGTATAGTGGATGTTTATTGATTGAAGAGGATAGGTTGGGTGGAGCAGCCTGAAAGAAAATTCGAAATACGAATATCGAAGTCCGAAATCAATACTAAACATTCAAAACGCAGATGACATGCTATCATCCGATGATTGCGATGAATGCTATATGGTTGCATTTTGTAGGTGGGTCGGAATATTGAATCTTCCCCATTCCTATGAAGACAGGGTGATACCCTATCAATCCAACCTGCACTAACTTGCGTTTGAATACCGCAATTAACCCACCGAGATATCATACCCTGCGACAGATGTCCGGGAGTTTGTCATCGGGTACTATGGTACGAATGTATCTAACCATATGGTTGACGATGGCAAGGGAAATGTGGGAGAGGTCTTCTGCTGGTACTATTCCCAACCTCTCGCCAGAGTAGAAGTCCTTCAAAGTGCTGGGGAATTCTTCGTCGGCATGTTCGTATACAATATGAATTACAACTCCGGGAAAGGCTTCCTTTTCTATAATCCAATCCCCCAACCCGGATGATTCGGACTTGCCCCCAATATATTCCGCCAACGAAGATATATCGTCGACAAGCTCTAGTGCTTCCTTCCTCTTCTCCAATTCCCTTTTCATCAATGGAGCGTGAGGACCAGTGCCCTTCTCTATGACTGCTAGGCTGATGATATCTTTCCTTATCATATGCATGTTAGCCCTTGTCCTCCATTTCGCCAAGCTGTCCTTTTAGGAAGTAATCCACATCTCGGATAAGATCTTCACTGTATTCCGGTAGCTCCTCCGTTTCTTCGGCATCTGCCTGAGCCTTCAGACGCTCGAAGTAACTCATGAGCTGCTCTGCATCTTCGCTATTCTGGGAGATAAGGTCTTGGATACTCCTCTCGATATATTCGTCTGCTTCGCTGATCCAGGAATCAAATGAGGAAACATCGATCTTATTACCTAGGATGCGTGGTAGCATATCCAGGATTGCTTTAGAGGCTCTGGGATTGGCCACGCCGGTCATATATATCGGTATTTCTCCAAGTAAACACATTCCATCAATCCCTCTCTGCTTTGCCACCCCGAGCAATACCCCGTTCATTCCGGCGATAGAACCTGTGCCCATTGGTACTGCACCACATGATCTCAAATCATGGTCCAGTTCTGGACTAGTTGAGATTCCAAGTACCCGTGTTTTTCTGCAATAGTGCACGTGAGCTGGAGTTGCCGCGAGTGTGCAAACTTTGGTTACTCCAAGAAGCTGTGCGGTATCTAGAATGGTGGAGGCAAGGACATAGCCTTTGGTGGTAGGCTGAGATTCTGCGATGAAGATTATTAAGTCCTTATCTCCTTCTTGTTGACCTTTTGAGAAATAGAAAGTGTTTTGTGGGAACTTGATGGTTTGTACAACATCGTTTTCGACTTGGACACGTGTTGGATCGAAAAATTCATATGGCTCGATATTACCCAGTTCGGAGGCTCCAAGTTTATCTCGAAGATGTCTTGCTGCTATTACAGCAACACCCCCCATGCCGGGCCATGCTGCTATAAGAATGGGATTATTCAGATTAGGTTGCTCATGCAGACGGACCGACGCCATTTATTCCTCCTTAACAGGAATGAGAATTCTTGATAATGCCTCTGGTGCTTGTGTAATACACGGAGGACATTGGAATGACCTTGGCTTTGCTGGTGCTCACACATGTTGGAAGGGAAGATAAAACCAATTAGGCAACAGTATACTCCAGCAGCTCTAGAGCTGACAATGTCCGAAAGCTCCACGAATGGGATGTTTAAATGTGGTTGTTGCATCACAGTCGGACCGTTGGATATACTAGTATGTCTTAGTGTAAAGGTTTGGGCATAATGAACTGGAGGATGATTTGAGTAATAGAGTTGTGGTTAGTGGGATGGGGGTAATATCACCTCTGGGTAAAGATGTTGCTTCCTTCTGGCAATCCCTTATAGAAGGGAAGTCTGGTGTAGATTACATCCGATCCTTCGACACTGAACCGTTTGACGCTAGATTTGCCGCCGAAGTCAGGGATTTTAATGCTCTAGACTATATCAGCACCAAAGATGCTCGTCGTATGGATCGGTTTGCCCAGTTTGCCGTAGCCGCCAGTATGCAGGCTGTACAACAAGCTGGTCTTGTTCCTGGTTCGAGTGAGATGGAGAGGGCTGGCGTTATTATCGGCAGCGGAATTGGGGGCATTAATACGCTATCATTGCAGTTGGATGTAATGAAGGATAAAGGACCTTCTAAGGTGTCTCCCTTCCTCATTCCAATGATGATGTCGGATAGCGCTGCGGGGCGAGTCTCGATAATCATGGGAGCGCGGGGACCAAATTTCTGTACTACATCCTCATGCTCTAGTAGCGCAGACGCTGTAGGCGAGGCATATGAATTAATAAGACGTGGAGAAGTGGATACCATGATTGTTGGTGGTAGTGAAGCTGCTATCACTCCAATAGGGGTAGCTGGATTCTCTGCTGCTGGGGCATTGTCTACCAGGGACTGTACACCCCAAGAGGCTTCATGCCCCTTTGATGCTGAGCGAGATGGATTTGTTATGGGTGAAGGGGCTGCGGTGATGATATTGGAGAGCGAGGCTTCGGCATTGCAGCGAGGGGTTGAGATTATTGGTGAGGTTGCTGGGTATATAGCTACTTCTGATGCCTTTCACATTACTCAACCTAGAGATGGTGGGGAGGGTGGGGCACAAGCGATGTCTCTGGCACTTGAAAAGGCAGGAGTGCGCCCTAAGGACGTCGATTATATCAATGCGCATGGCACATCTACACCGCTCAATGACAAAGCAGAAACGCTAAGTATCAAACGTGCGTTCGGTGAAGATGCCACTGGAGTTGCCATCAGTTCTACGAAATCTATGTTGGGTCACTTGTTGGGAGCTGCCGGAGCTATTGAATCTGTGATATGTGTGCTGGTAATCAATCACGGGACCATTCCCCCCACTATAAATTTAAAGCACGCTGATCCTGAGTGTGATCTCGACTATGTTCCTAATGTGGCTCGCCAAACCAAGGTAAGGATTGCCCTATCCAATTCTCTAGGATTCGGTGGGCATAATTCGGCCCTGGTATTCAAGGACTATGTTAAGGACAAATAGTGGCCTATCATTGGAGGATGCCTGCTCCACCTCCAGATTCCTATCTTGCTAGGATGCGGGATTTCACCCCCCTTGAATCTGCATTGCTGTTCAACCGTGGTATATCTGATCCAAGTCAGGCAACCTCATTGATTCTCTGTGCCGATTCCCTCCAGGATTCACCATTTCTCTTGCCTGATATGGAGAGGGCTTTGTCACGGGTTCATAGGGCGTTGCGTAGTAATGAGCGCATTGCTGTATATGGTGACTTTGATGCGGATGGTGTATGTGGCACGGTAGTGATGGTTGAAGGGATAAGACATCTTGGGGGACAAGTCATACCCTATATACCGCATCGTTTAACAGAGGATAGGGGGCTCAATATCCCTGCATTAGAGTACTTGCTCAACCAGGGTGTGACACTGCTAATAACAGTGGATTGTGGTATTGGGGCGGTATCCGAGATTGAGTTTGTCCAAAAGAAGGGTATGGATGTGATTGTGACAGATCATCATCAACCTCCTTCACTATTACCTCCTGCTCTGGCGGTTATCAATCCTTGTCGAAGGGATTTGCATGATCCCTATCCTTTCCACTTTCTGTGTGGTGCTGGAGTTGCATATAAGTTTATGCAGGCGTTATTTGATGCGTTGGGAAGTAACGATTATCTGAGATACTTGTTAGACCTAGTGGCGATTGCCACCATAGCAGATATGGTGTCGCTCACAGGGGAGAATCGCTATCTAGTTACAAAGGGTCTCCAGGCGTTGAATGAGACGACTAGGTTGGGACTACGCGAGGTGATTAGACTCTCGGGGTGTGCTCAAGGTAAGGTGGATGAGTTTGGAGTTGGCTGGCTAATTGGGCCTCGATTGAATGCACCAGGTCGAATCGATAATGCAATGAGTAGCTATGCGGTCCTTACAAGTACATCTTCCTCTGAAGCCGCTCGATTGGCACTTGAGCTAGAGCGTATAA
>JAXHVC010000148.1:0-9226 GCA_034189315.1 Chloroflexota bacterium
GCCAAATTCTGAAATCCGAGAAGCGCCACATAACCAGTCGCTGCAGGCGACGTCGCTTCGCGGCCTTGTATCGCGGCACGATTTGGCTATGTGAGGCACTTTGAATTGATGGGGTGCAACAGGAGACGTTGACTTCGTTCTCTCTCCACCCCAAATCAGAGAGAAGCTAATCGAAGTAGTGGGTACTAGAAGACGGTCTCTCATTGGACAATCTCTTCGTCAAGACCCCCCCCAACAGGTAGCCAGACACTAGATACACGATTCTCCATCTTTAGTGTCTAATGTTTTGCCTGTGGTTCAAAGGAAGAGAGAAGATAAAGTACATATATAGGACCATAGTGCTATCCCTCAATAGCCAAATATAGACCATTTCTATACCCCAGTATAAGGCTACTATCTTAGAAGCACGTGAATCCAAGTTCTGTTTGGATTCACGTGCTTCTAAATGCTACAAGTAAGTTCGTGCCAACTTTAATCTGCGTCTCCCTATTGCAGATGTCTCCCAGTAATTAAAAACATGGTCAATCTACCTTACTAATTTATGCCCAAAGTCAAGGAGTTAATTCTGATGTACTGCTACTATCGAGATCGGAAGGGAACTTGTTTAGCATAGGTCACCTTGGATTGGAGAATCAAAGTTAGTATAGCTCCCATAGCGACTGCTATACCCCAAACAAAGAGAGCGAAATTTTGGCAAATTACAAAGCATATGCCTGTTTATTACACATCACCATACTTTTCTGGGGATAACGGACTAGTGATGGTGAGTTGTACCATCGTGGCCCACCTGAGATACAATTCATAACATATGATCATAAAATAGTTTGTCACCTAGCCACAGATCCACTATACTGCTATTAGTGATCAAGCGCCGTACCTGCAGAGTGTGTCATAATGTCATCGCGAGCGCGGGACCTGTGAAGGACACGGGTTATTAGTGCAAAAAACAACCAGTTTCTTAGGAGAAGTCTTTCGGTACCGGAAGGAATATGTGGCGATCTCCCGTTTCCTGCGAGATTGCTTCACATTCGGTTCGCAATGATAAGGTAAGTCTGGTTGGTGTTTTATATTCGTGACACAGTCTGCTAGGCGGGATACAGTATATAGAAGGCTTAACACCTCATTACGTGTAGAGAGTTCATTTTCTTACACTTAAAAGCAAGTCCTATTTATTTTAAAACAAGAGGTTGCTGCAATGAAGCTGTGGAGAGAGCCCTTCGACCGGGCTCAAAAGGCTACCAAACCAGCAAAGGTCATCATAGACAAAGACAGATGTAAAGGTTGCGGCTACTGCGCAGAGTTCTGTCCCAAAGGTGTTCTCGAGATGAGCCAGGAAATAAATTCTAAGGGGTATCCGCTACCTGTTGTATTGGACCAGAATAGGTGTCTAGCTTGTGGTCTATGCGAGGCAATATGCCCTGATTTTGGTATTTTCATACGATACGAAAAAGAAGGCGGGTTATAGATCATCACTATGTCTGAAAATGGTACCCTTGAAGGGGAGTTCTTCATGAATGGAGACGAAGCCTGTGCAGAAGGGGCAATTAGCGCAGGATGTCGTTTCTTTGCAGGCTATCCCATAACTCCAGCCACAGAAGTCGCCGAGAGGATGAGTAAGAGGCTTCCCAAAGTTGGAGGTATCTATATTCAGATGGAAGACGAAATCGCTTCCATGAATGCCATTCTTGGAGCATCCTGGGCAGGTCAAAAAGCAATGACCTCCACATCTGGACCAGGCTTTAGCCTGATGATGGAAAACCTGGGTCTTGGAGTTATGCTGGAAACACCTTGTGTCTTAGTCAATATTCAGAGGGCAGGTCCTTCCACTGGATTGCCCACCCTTGTCGGTCAGGGCGATATGATGCAGGCTCGATGGGGTGCCCATGGGATCTATGAAATAATAGCTATCGTTCCAAACTCCCCTCAGGAGATGTTCAGTCTCACCATCACTGCATTTAATCTATCAGAGAAATATCGTGTGCCAGTACTCATTATGTCAGATGAGGCTGTTGGACACATGAGTGAGAAGGTTGTTATACATAGGGTAAACCAGCAAGATCTGCTAGAGAGAAAAAAACCTTGTGCTGAATCCGCGAACTACCAACCCTATAAACCAGATGATGACCTCATCCCCCCAATGGCCATCGCCGGCAATGGATATCGGTTTCACGTTACAGGTTTAACCCACGACGAGAGGGGCTATCCTGTCATGACATCGGTTGCACAGGACAAACTGATGCGGCGTCTAGTAGAAAAGATCCGGCAGAACCGGGATGACATCATCCTCCTAGAAGAAGTCTCGCTAGATGATGCCGATGTAGTTGTGTGTGCCTACGGAATAACTTCTCGAGTTGCCTATCGTGCCGTCCAGCAAGCGCGAGGGGAAGGAATTCGTGCGGGATTGCTTCGTCTTATAACAGTATGGCCATTCCCAGAACAACGCATAGCAGATCTTGCATCACAGGCTACAACATTCGTTGTACCCGAGATAAACTATGGGCAGATCTCGTTGGAAATCGAGCGTTGTGCTCAAGGAAAAGCCAGGACAGTTCTACTACCACACATGGGCGGTGGCGTGCATCACCCACAAATTATCCTGGCAGCCATAAGGGAGGCCTCATTGTGCTAGATGTAGTAACAGAAGCCAACCATGGAATTGAGGCCTTTCTACGAACAGATCGTATACCACATATCTGGTGCGCTGGGTGCGGGATAGGCCCGGCAGCAGGATGTTTCATACGCGCCATTGAGCGTTCGGGGATCGATGCGGACAAGATAGCCCTTGTTTCGGGAATTGGTTGTACGGGCAGGGTTGCTGGTTATGTAAAATTAGACTCATTTCATACCACTCATGGAAGAGCCCTGCCTTTTGCCACAGGACTGAAGCTTGGTAATCCTAACCTTAACGTGGTTGTATTTTCTGGAGATGGAGACTTGGCAGCCATCGGAGGCAATCATCTCATACATTCAGCTCGCAGAAACATCGATATGACTGTTGTCTGTATTAATAACTTTACTTACGGCATGACCGGCGGGCAATTAGGACCCACTACTCCTTTAGAAGCCCGAAGCTCCACTTCGCCATATGGAAATTTCGAATCTCCATTCAACCTACCTCACCTCATGGCTGCTTGTGGAGCCACATATGTTGCCCGATGGACGGTTATACATCTGCGTCAACTCGAAAGGGCAATTGCCGAGGCTATGAGTAAGTCTGGATTCAGTTTCATTGAGGTACTTGCACCGTGTCCTACCCTGTACGGTCGTATGAACAAACATGGCCAACCAGTAGATCAGATGCATTCCTATCAGGAAAGGTGTTCGGTTAAAAACGGAGCAAATCCCGTAGATGTAGAGATAGATATGAACGGCCCTATTATAGTAGGGAAGTTCATAGATACGGAACGCCCCACCTTTGCAGACCACTACATGCAAATATGTGACAAGGCACAGACGAAGTGAAATATGTATTGGACCTCACCAGCTTCTAATTGGCTATTGTCACTCCGATGGCTAGTTCTATTGAGGCTCATATGGATAAAGACAGCGACAGCAGATTTGAAATACGAATAGCAGGATTTGGCGGCCAAGGAGTTATCCTGTCCGGGCAAATAATGGGCAAGGCGGCATCAATCTATGATAAAGGCTTCGCCACCATGACTCAGAGTTACGGGCCAGAAGCTCGTGGTGGATCATGTGCCGCCGAAGTCGTGATCTCACAAAATCCAATAGATTACCCATATGTGACCTCCCCACAAGTGGTCGTTATCCTAGCACAAGAAGCCTATACTAATTACGGACGAAATCCCTCTACAGATACCTTGGTGATCATAGATCCAGATCTGGTAAATCCTGATCCGTTTCAAACCCCCCCACCGCTCTCTGTACCAGCTACTCGTATGGCCCAAGAGATGGGTCGAACAGTTGTAGCCAATATTATTGTATTGGGATTTCTATCAGCTGTGAGTAACCTAGTCTCTGTAGAAGCGCTCAGGAAGGCTGTACTAGCCTCTGTGCCTGAAGGGACAGGTGAATTCAACCTGAAGGCTTTTGACCTCGGTCGTACCTATGGGCTGGAGCAGGAAAGGCGGAACACCGTTGGAGGGAAATAAAAAGGTTGTAATAGTTGGTAATGGCATAGGAGTGGCACAATGCGCGCTTACGCTTGCCGACTTGGGGATAAACACAACGGTGATTACTCCCTCCTTGGACCTGGGATCAGACTATAATGCTGATTCTCCAGATATGAATTCACACGATTTAGTTCAAATTCGGCCTCTATTGCTTAGATTAGTGAGTCACTCCCATGTGCAGGTCTATACCGGTTCGGAAGTCGATAATATAGCCAAGTGCCAGGGAAGACTTGATATAACGGCGACTAGGTACCCTCGTTATGTACATGAAGACCTCTGCTCTAGTTGTGGACGCTGCGCAGAGGCGTGTTCAGTGAAGATTCCATTCATACAGGAAGGTTGGTCACAGACCCATAGGGCCGTCCATGGATCACTCCTCGGCACCCATGGTGTACCATCTGCATACTCCATTGATAAGCAAGGTATTGCTTCCTGCTCAGCAGCATGCCCTGCAGGAATAAACGTACAAGGATTCGTGTCTTTGATGGCAGGAGGCAAAGTAGACAGAGCGCTTGAATTAATAGGAGAGGCAGCTCCGTTAGCTGGGGTATTGGGACGAGTATGCACACATCCTTGTGAAGACGCCTGCAAACGATCAGAGGTTGATGCTCCAGTATTCATTCGGGGCTTGCACCGATATGCTGCAGACTATGCCAGTGGTGACATTACATATAAATTAAAGGCTCGTGCCAAATCCAGAAGAGATAAGATAGCCATTGTGGGTAGCGGACCCGCAGGCCTTACCGCCGCATGGGAGCTAGCACGACGGGGATACACACCAGTTATATTCGAATCCCATGCTGTTGTGGGTGGAATGCTGGCCACAGGAATCCCTCGGTTTCGTCTACCTCGAGAGGTAAGAGAACGCGAAGTAAAAGCCATAGAGGCATTAGGTGTAGAGATACGAACAGGTATAACTATAGGAAGAGATGTGACACTTGCCGATCTCAGGGAACGAGACTATCGAGCCTTCTTCCTAGCTATCGGAGCTCATGATAATAGGGGATTGGGTATTCCCGGTGAGGATTTAGACGGCGTGGTAGATAGCATTTCCCTTTTGTTTGAGCTCAATATGAAGGTAGGCGCTTCAGTGGGCCGTAATCTTGTGGTCGTTGGTGGTGGCAACAGCGCAGTGGACTCCGCCAGAGCAGCTATGAGACGTGGGAAGCGAATAGTGACCATAATGTACCGGCGCACAGCCGACGAGATGACGGCGGTACCAGAGGATATCGAAGAAGCTATCGGAGAAGGCATATCCATACTCTACCTCACATCTCCCATAGAGATCATCGGCGATGACACCCGCGTAATAGGGATACGCTGTCAACGGATGGAACTAGGAGCAGTTGAGGAAGATGGGCGACGCAAACCAATACCCATACCAGGTTCCGAGTTTGATCTGGAGGCTGACCATGTGGTCCTAGCTATAGGCCAACGTCCCAACACAAGGCAGTTGAATATTAAAGGCCTACGAACAAGCAACGCTGATGCTACTGTTTACGTGGATCCATTGACACTGGAAACCAACGTTCCTGGAGTATTTGCCGGAGGTGATTGTGTCACCGGTCCTAATTGTGTAGTGGATGCAGTTGCATGGGGTAAACGTGCAGCAGAGTCCATTGATAGGCATCTGAAAGGGCGTGACCTGAGAAAGTATCGAGAGCTACCCCAAACCGAACCGGTACAGGTTAGTATTAGCGAAAGATATGCCTCTCCCCACAAGAGAGCCGATATGCCGCTCATTCCGCGTTCGAAGAGAATGGGCACCTTTGAGGAAACTAGCATGGGACTACGTCATGACATCGTAGAACGAGAAGCCCAACGATGCCTAAGCTGTGCTCTTTGCAGCGGTTGTTTGGAATGCGAACGTGCCTGCGGTCTAGATGCGATCTGCCATGACGATTGTGCAGAAGAGATCCAGATAGAAGCTGACATGATCATCGACTTCACCCCCAGCGATACCAAGGAATCTAGGGGCTTGTCCTATAGACACATCAGTCCCAATGATACTATATGCGCAGAACCAGGTATCTACAGGATACATACAGAGGGGGGAGTCAGTCTATGGAACGAATTGGCACAAGCATCATCCGTTGCTCTCGAAGTAGCTTCTCTCATCAAGTCACCAGGGGATAGAATCCCACCAACGCTACTGGATACAAATACTAAGATTAGCTCACCAAGGTCCTATTCTGAAGCAGCAAAAGAACGATCTCGCACTGGAGTAGTTCTATGCCAATGTGGCGGTAGCATCAGTTCGGTAATGAATTTTCAAGAGATGAAGAAAAGGATTCTGACTTTACCCAATGTATTCAGTGTTAAGGAGGTCCCTCAGTTATGCACTAACCAGGGAGCAATAGAGGTTGCTGATCATGCGAGGGATCTAGCACTCGATAGAGTTGTAGTTGGAGCATGTCGATGCTGTAATCTAAAGCAGATTTGTTATAGCTGTACTGATAGACGAGTAATGAGTCAACAGTACTTGGAACAGCATCTTGTATCGCCCCTTGGCGTGGCATTGGAATTCGTTAATATTCGTGAGCAGTGTGCTTGGGCACACAAGGACGATCCACCAAATGCGACCAACAAGGCTATTGAGTTGATATCAGCAGGAGTGGCCAAGACTACAGCACTATTAGAGGGTGTTTATGAGCTATATCCTGTACACGAAAGTGTGATTGTTATAGGTATGAGTCTTTATGGTGTTGCTGCAGCCAAGAAACTAACAGATCAAGGATGCACCGTTACGATTATCTCTGGTCCTGATCAGTATACAAAGGAGTTATTGACCAACACAGAGTGCAATGAGAGATGGAAAGAGCTACTGAGACAAGCCAAGGAAGGTGGAACAGAAATATGGCCTTGGCCAACGATAGTAGAGCTGGATGGTTTACCAGGAAACTATAATGTAGTGCTCACCCACAACTTTAAAACCAAACATTTGAACGCGGGAGCAGTGATTTTGGATATGAGTGGGATGGGACATGAAACAAACGAAGTATCTGGTGTAGTCTCATCGCATAGCCTACTTGGCCGCATAATCGAGAGAGAGGGTCATCGCTATGGCCAAACATCTGACCTAATACGGGGAATGACTATAAGAAACACCGCAGGGATATTCATTGTTCCATCTGATGTTAAAGACACTGCTGAAGAGCAAATTGCAAAAGGGGCAGCTTCTGCCGCTAGAGCTTGGATTTATATATCTCAAGGTGCACTGGAACCACGTCCAACAGCAGTGGTGATTAACAACAAGTTATGCCGTGGATGTGGTGAATGCACTGCCTTATGTCCATACCTAGAAATAAAGGTTTCGGATAGCGGTACAGCTTACGCACACGTAGACCGAGCACTATGTCTTGGCTGTGGGGCTTGCATCACCCACTGTCCCACAGGTGCCATCAGTCAGCCTTTTCAAAGAGATGAGGAGATTGCATCAATGATGGAAGGCCTACTGAGTGTGAGTAGGATCACTAGCGAGGTTACATGAGTAATTCGGCAGAAATTGTGCTTTTCACATGCAACTGGGATGGATTGAGTTGTGTCGAGGCTGCTGCTCAGAAGGGACTTTGTTATCCAGCATCTGTCAAAGTCGTCAGAGTGAGTTGTCTATCAAGAATACATCTAGGATTGATATTAAAAGCCTTTGAACTTGGGGCAGACGCTGTGATGCTGCTGGGTTGCGAATCAAGTGAGTGCCACTATGATATAGCTTCCGAACACATATCACACGAATTCGAGAAGGCACAAAGCGTATTAAGACTCACCGGATTGGGCTCAGAGCGAATAATGCTAGCTGAGATTCCCCGTGGTGATGGGGCAAGATTTGCTAAGCAAGTGAACAGCTTTGTGGCAAAAACCACCGCTATGTTGTATCCGAGTCACGCAGTAGCTTAAAACGATGTTAGGTTGGAATGTTACAATGATAGGTAGGCAAGCACACTAAGAATACATCCTACCACTAACTGTTTCTGGGGGAAAAGATTCAATATCACCTTAGTAATTAATGTTTCCTTCACAAGCAGCGTAACATTATTCGTATATATACAATATGCTAAACATGAACCAAGAGATCAAGAATACACAAGTACGGCTATGCCTTGACTGTGGCAAGTGTACTGTTGTCTGTCCGATTGCACAGAGTGACTCAGACTTCAACCCTCGTCTGATAACACAGCGCATATTGGGAGGGAAGAGTGATGGACCACAAGATGATTCTATCTGGTCCTGTATTAATTGTTACATGTGTGTCGAACGCTGCAACTACCGAGTAGATTTTCCCGAATTCATCAACGCACTAAGGTGCGAAGCCTGCACTGAAGGATACCAGGTCAAGTGCAGTCATGGTGGAGCACTCCAATCGCTTATGCATATAATGGCACGCCAAGATCTGCGGCAGGACAGGCTAGGGTGGCTTCCACAGGACATCAAAATAACTGACGAATGTGACACGCTGTTTTTTGTCGGCTGCTCACCCTACTTCGACGCAATATTCAGAGAGCTCGATATTAATACCCTGGCCGGGGTGAAGGATTCTTTAAGATTACTGAATTGGGCAAATGTACCCTTCAGGCTTTTACAGAACGAGCGGTGTTGTGCCCATGACCTTCTTGTGCAGGGAGATAGGAAAGGATTCATGGCTCTGGCTCATGCTAATATGGAAGAGTTCACTCGTCAAGGTCTAAAGAGAATCGTCACCAACTGTCCTGAATGCCATCATACACTGAAAGTCCACTATCCCAAGATGCTAAAGGAAACAGGCCCCCAAGTCTTACATCTAACAGAGATCATAGCCCCCTTACTCCAGAACGGAAAAATCAGACTTGGGAACATCGAAAAGACGGTTACCTACCATGATCCATGCATGCTTGGACGTTGTGCTCGTGTTTTCGATGAGCCACGTAGCATTCTTAGTAGTATAGATGGTATTGAGCTGAGGGAAATGGAACAGAGTCGCGAGACATCCCTCTGTTGTGGTGGTAGTCCTTGGGCACATTGTGGAGCTATTAACCGGGAGATCCAAGAACGGCGATTGAATCAGGCAAGGGAAACAGGAGCGGATACATTAGTGACCGCTTGCCCCAATAAAAAGC
>JAXHVC010000149.1:0-30304 GCA_034189315.1 Chloroflexota bacterium
GTCGTTACTGGCATCAGTGGCACTACACTGGTTGTCAAAAAAACTAAAGGGAGCAGTTGAAATGAATGCAGTTATCATTACAGTAATCGTACTCGTCCTAGTGCTGGCAGTGTTCATGCTCGTCAGATCGATAACCGTTATCCATCAGTCTGAGAAAGGTCTTGTGGAGAGGTTTGGCAGATACAAGGAAACCCTGGACCCGGGGCTCAGGTTCATCATACCTTTTATAGACCAGATAGTAGCCAGGATAGACATGCGAGAAACCGTTCTCGATATAGCACCTCAGCCAGTCATTACGAGAGATAATGTTACAGTAACTGTCGATGCTGTCATCTACTTCTTTGTCACCGATGCCCCCGCAGTCAAATATGAGGTTGCAAGCTTCGGCATTGCTATCAGCAAGCTGGCACAAACAAACCTCCGCAACCTTATAGGTGACATGAGCCTTGATGAGACGCTTACCTCCAGAGAGCGCATAAATGCCGCTCTGAGGGAAACCATTGATGAAGCCACTGATAGGTGGGGGGTAAAGGTAACCAGGGTTGAGGTCAAGGAGATCGAACCACCCCGCGATATCTCCGAGGCGATGAGCAAACAGATGAAAGCTGAAAGAGAGAAGCGGGCCACTATCCTGAGCGCCGAGGCATACAAAGAGAAGCAGATACTGGAGGCTGAGGGGGATAAGCAGAATGCAATACTGGTAGCCGAGGGCGAACGACAAAAAGCTATACTCCTCGCCGAAGGTGAGAGGCAATCGGCGATACTGAGAGCAGAAGGAGAAGCCCAGGCGATAGAAACTGTCTCGACGGCAGCGGATAGGTTCTTTATAGGCAATGCTCAAGCACTCAAGCAGCTTGAAGTAACTCAAGCTTCGCTGGAGAAGAACACCAAGATCGTTCTACCAGATAAGGCACGGCTCATCAACGTAGTGGATATGCTGAGGACGCACGATGATGCTGTCGTTTAAGGGCTGTATATAGAGATGTCGGAGCACATTTTTGAGATGTAATCTTCTCACGATAATGAATGTTGGTTTGATTCAGAGCTATGAGTATGCGTTTAAAGTACGTATCAAACACACAATATTCAAACGTGATGTTGACAACGTCATCTAACATACCCTACAATTGTAGCAAGCTAGCTCATCACAGTATGCATGGACTACTCCTATCAGGTATAATAGTATAGTTACTCTCGATAACGTAATGAATATCAATGTATCTCAGCAGCTAAAGGAAGCTGTTGGTTCGACGCGTCGTTACTCGATTAACGTCAGATGGTGATGAAGTGCAGCAAGACAAATGCTTTGCGCGAGGGTGCCTATGTCCACCAATGTATGGGTCATATCCAGTGATCCATCCAATAGGATAAATACGGCAGCAGGGGCGTCAAAAAAACGGAAACCTCTCTGTAACCAATCGAGCCTCCCTGTCTTATCTTCCCTGGTGATACCCATGAGATGGAAAAGCTGAATAGCCAGATCCACTTGTCGCTGTTTGTAGGTGTCTTTGTACATAGGTATGTTCACCTCCGGATGCGGAAGGATCCCGGAATTGAGCTTCTCGATATTGGTCTGACCGATTCTTTGGAGCATCTCTCCTGCTATCACTACTAGCTCCCAGGGTTGAGCATTCTCTCCTGAAGGGGCCCTTGTGGCTATATCCAGTATTTCCTTGAGTGTTTCTTTGGGAATTGGCTCCGGTCTATACCCTCGTATACTCTTTCGTGTAGACAAGGCTTCGGCGATATTCATGTATGGCCTCCTCATGAGCAATCGACGTCTTTTCAATGTTGAGGGATTGAGTGAGATTCTGAAGCAGTAGGACAAATTCGAGAAGTGTGCCTTGGTAAGGGGATGCCACGCCTATTTAATATTGTTTATAACTTGGTTGGGTCATCTGTGTCAAGCTAATGTCATACGGAGACACGGTGTAGTTCAAGTAAATGACATTTAATTTCCTCGATAGGGAGGAGATTGTGTGCACATATACATGAGTTATTAGTCTGAAGACCTATATGCATATTCTTGTACGTTTACACCTGAGGTTTGTATTGACTTCTCGTTCGTTTGCTTGGTAGAAAGGGTAGGGTATCTGCTTGAAATCCAGCGGCTCCTTTGTGTCCCCCTCCACCCCATTTCTTGGCTATTTGAGAGACGTCGATGTCATCCTTGTCGGTATAAAGAGATATGTTCCATCTTCCGTTCTTGTAGCCAAAGGCTAACATAATATCATACTTATCCTCGTCCCATACAGACTCGAACAATTGAGACCCACATAGCATTTTGTTTGCTGCTATACACCTATAATCGTCCAGTATCACATCGAAACTGCATGCCTTGACATACTTGGCATTATCTCTTCTTACGTATTCGAGAATAATATTCCCATCCTTGATAAACGAATCTATGAGTCTTTCGCAATCACTATCGTATAGGAGGTCCCTCCAAAACTCGTCTTCTGATGGCTGTGTGCTGTGTTTCTGCATCCCGTAATGAAATGCCAGAGTCCTAACGTCGGAATGGTCCCACACATCGTGTCGGCCAATAAGATATACGGCTAAGGGAAGGTCAGGCGAAACGAAGTACTTCCAGGTTAGCTCACATGCAGCCTCGCCAATTTTCCACCAACCTTTAGGCCGAAATCCATGCCTCTCGCTTTCTTCTATTGCAGAAAGATGATGATCTATCCAGATAAGATCGCAAGTCTTACCTAGCTTTAGCATATCTTCGAACGGTTGAAGCGCGAAGTCTACCAAAATTATTGTCTCGTTGGGTTCAATGATGTTCCAAGAAAAAGTATCGCTATAGGTGATACCGATTAGTTCACACTCTGGGAACTCCTGTCGAACAATCGCTCCAGAGCACTGACCATCTAGGTCTGTGGCATGGTAGAAGCACTTCATCCTCAACTCCTTTTGTACAGAATCGAAAAGCTCCATTTTAATCTAATTGTTTAGTGATACCAAGCCTTATAACGTCGTTACTTGTGGTTGATTAGGTTATTTGTTTTGGTGCTGGTCTTAATATTGACTTATCTGTAGCTGCTTATGTGGGCAAAGGTTTTGCAACGTGATATAAAAAAAGAAGATTTCGTAATGTATTAAACGATTAGTCCTTTAGCTCCGAAAGGGTCTCTTCCGTAGCTAACTAATCCTAGAATCTGATTAGGTTTATCTACTCTTACTTCATCTACTTCACTCCGTATGTAGTACATTCCCTACGTGTAACCGTTTACCTAGTGCCTCATTGCGAGCATGGGTCCCGTGAGGAACACGGGTTATTAGGAAAAGAAACCTCCAATTTCTTAGTAGGAGCGATAGCGACATGGCAATTTGGAGAGTGGTGTGGAGGGAAGGTTGATTCATAGCAGACAGGACTGACAATAGGTTCAGATTGTCTCCCTTACATTCACAGATTGCCGCGCTTTGCCCGCAATGAGAGAATGAGGGTGAACCTACTTTATGTGTCTTGGAGCTAAGGACTGTATTATAGATTTTAGTACTAGCCAGTAATCCTTGCTTGAGATGGTGTGGGAATATAGGCTTACGTCTACTTGGAATGGATGGCTGAACGTTATGAATAATACAGCCACATTAAGGGGGCGAAAGATTAGTAAGATGCGTTTCTGTAGGCATTTAAAACCAGGAATATGTGCTTTTTGGCGGTAAAACTGCGTAGTAATACGTATGTACAATGTCGCACATCTGTTATACCATAGGTTCAGGAAATCTGAGACGAGGAGGTGCTTAGAATGAAGTACTGTGCTCGATCGAAGGTGTTAAAAATGATCTTTATGATGCCCTGTCGTGCTTCAAGAGGTGACAGGGCTAGTGAAAGATGAATGCGATTTAACGACGTATTGTAGAACTTGGAGATTTGAGATAACGAGTTAGCATAGGCGGTGATGTACGCAAGGAGAGTTGAATCGTATTCTAGGTCAATCCGGATAACCCCAACAAAAGCAGGAGGGCTTGTTGAACAAAGCCCTCCTTTGCTTTATAGGTTGTGGATAATCCGGAGTGCCAATCATATAGACTCTTGGCTAATATGTATGATGGGATTTGTTTTTAAACATATGAATTGGCATGTATACTGTGGTCAAGATGGTCTATTGTCGCCTACTTTGAAAACGGTTATGCTGTGCTTGAGTTGGTACGCTGATATTAGTTATGACATATTGAGTACTCACAACAAGATTGCACCGTGTAAGACTCTGTCATTGGATGGTTGGCAAATCTGCTGAATCGTCTGAATAAAATCGTTCGAAAAAGCTCTACCGAACATGGTGAAATAGGATGACTTAACTGTTACGAGTGATTACCTAGAGGAATGTACTGATAAAAGAAAGGCAGGGATGAGTATGCACTTGATTGGTTTTATACGACGCTACACATCAATCATGAGTGTAACCTGTCTCTGCAAAATATACAGGAAGGTCTCACTGTCGTTGAATAATAGTTCACATTGTTTTTCCCCCTCTGGTAATTTTGTTCGCCCAGATTATTACTCTTGCGAGGTACCGTTGAGCATGATTAAAAATATCCATATAGCATGGGTACGTGATGTTTACAATTAGGTTAATGTGTAAACTTTACGTGGTGATGATGAAATTACTTGAGCAATAATCTGTAACAGGAGTGCTCGATTCGGAGGAGTTGTTGGCGCCGGGAAAGAGAACAAAGATAATCATAAGGCAAATGGAGATAGATGACCTCGCTTCTGTCTATCGGCTAGGAGAAGACCTTTTTACGAGTCAAGAGTTTCCTATTCTCTACCGTACGTGGGACCCCTATGAAGTCGCACAGTTCTTTACCTCTGACCCCGACTATTGTTTGGTAGCCGAGAAAGAAACCGATGGGAAGATCTTAGGATTCATTTTGGGTACCACCATCGAGAAGGAAGGAACTGCGTGGAAGAAGTACGGTTATCTGGCTTGGATAGGGGTTCAGGAGGATCACAAGAAATCACGTTTGGGGAGACGACTTTACAGGGAGCTTGAGAAACGACTTCGTAAGAGCGGAGTTAGGATGATTATTGCGGACACTGATGGTGAGAATGAAACAGCCCTTGCTTTTATGGAAGCGCTAGGTTTTTCTCCGCGGGCTGAGCATGTATGGCTAACGAAGACTCTGCAGGGAGCAGAGAAAAGATTGCCCAAGTGACATTTGTCTAAGTCATTTAATATAGGTTTCACAATGAGGAATAGTAGGTCATAAAACCGTAAATCCATAAACACCAGTTGGTTGGCCTATTCACTGGGCGCTTTCAGGAAGGCGTCTAGTTAGTTTTGATATGATTGATTTGTGTTGAGGGAAAAGTCTAACCAGTTCCCTTTCATTACCGAGTTCGAAGTCTTCAAAGTCGAATCCTGGGCTAACAGTACATCCAATGAGCGAATAGCTTGTTGTATCGTTTACTAATGCACCGAACCATTGTCCCGCCTGTATTGTGAACTGAAACAATTCACCATGCTCAACGTTATTTCCAAGGGAGAAGATGGAGTGTTTCCCATTTTGGCTAATGGTATGAATAGTTAGCGATGAACCTGTGTAGAAATGCCAAAGCTCGTCCGATTTTAGACGGTGCAATTGGGAAAACTCGTCACCTTTCAATAGGAAGTAAATAGATGTGCAGAAAGACCTTGGTCCTCCGTAACGTGGGGGTAAAGCTTCTTCTCCGAGTGTCTCTGGAGAGCGGTATGCCTCTCTGAAGTAGCCTCCTTCCGGATGTTTGATAAGTTGTAGGGTTCTGATCCAGTAGTCTGCGTCTTTCACATTGATACCTCTTTGTGTGTTTTAAGGAGAGCATAGGGTATTGGTCTAGGTTGGAAGCCGAGCTAGGAACTTCAGTAATTCGTCATCAAAACTATCTATCTGGTCGATAAAAGGCCAATGTCCTGCTCTGTCTATTGCTATCCATGGTACTCCTGAGCTGGTGAGTAAAGATTGAGAATGCATACCTGTACCACGGGGATTTCCTAGAATGTACATATGCGGTATTTTGAGCTTTCCTTGCCTTGTTGCCAGTGTTTCCGTTTGAGATATTTGGACCAATTCCCCTCCGTTCAGATGATAGGATGCTGGATTGCACATTCTAAGACTGGGGTAGTATCTGCGCATTGCTGGATTGCTCAGTCCCTCTTGATAAACAGAGTCGCACAGGGTATCCATACCGTGATCAATGAATCCTTGAAGGGTGTATTCCAATGTCTTGCTGCTGAAGGTACAGTCGTCTAAGGACACGTTACCCTCAATGTTAATGAATGCCCTCACTAGGTCGAGGTTCTTCTCACAGAGCATCAATCCAATCACTGCTCCCATAGAATGTCCCAGTATTATGGCCTTTGTAGTCCGTCTGTTTCTCAGCCATATGATGAGGTGTTCGACGTATTCCTGGAGGGTCAAGGGGGTTTGTGTCCATGGGCTCTTTCCATAACTTGGGAGGTCTGGTACCAGGTGGTCCCAATTGTGCAGCTCTGCTCTGTTTATAAGCTGTTCAAAGCAATAACCGGATCCGCCCAGACCATGAATATAGACAATGATTCCCTTTGGTTGTGCTGCCTCTACATGCCTGATGTACATACCATGTTCGAATGTGTGATTGATCATGCTCAATCCTGTTCCTTGCCTATTATCGGGCATCGGCGAGCTTAAGAGTGTATTCGGAGTATCTTCTTAGTGAACCAGTATTGGTGATTAGTGGCGTATAAGTTCCTAAGAATAGCTACGTTTTTCTATCAGGAAAGGTGATTTGCTCTCACCTAACCTCTCCATTCCCGGAAGATGTGTTTGAGAAAACTCGTATACGTTGAAACGCTGCCTTGAAAAGCTATTACTGGAGTGGGCACTAGGGAACGTGTGTGGTATCAGCCTATTCGATGATGATGTCGCTATTTGTAGTCCTGATTAAGAGACTTGCTGATCCATCCCCGATTACACCCACCAGATAATCATCCTGAGTGGTTTCAGCGACTATTGGTAACGAACTTGAAACACTAGCTGCGGTGGTAGATGCATCGAGCTTCACATTCGGCGTGCCCAGCAGGCGTACATGTACTGTCTCATTGCTGGTGATCAATTGATTGGTTCCATTTGGCATCATGTATATACTTGCCTTTATTTCTCCATTGCTGGTTGCTGCATCTATTTCACCTGTGACTTCCTGCAGGTTTAGTTCTCCATTGACGTTTCTCAGTCGCATGTTCCCTTCTAGCGTGTGGATTCCTATATCACCATCGCGAGTTTCTGCATCGATATCTCCCTTCACGTTCCTTAGGATGATATCTCCATTTGACGTCTTGAGAGGGCCGGAGCATTCTATTCCATCTATCTCGATAAGACCATCGCTGGTCTCAAGTTCGATATCGGTTTTGTATGGTGTGTTGATTGTCACATCGACTTGGCAAGTACCAAACGGTCCCCATCGTCGATTGGTTTCCGTATTCAAGATGATAGTGTCTCCATCCTGAATAACTTCACAATCAATATCTCCAGACCCCTGTAGCTCTACCTGTACTGCTATTTCATTATCTGGTCCTTTGTTAATCCTAATAAATCCATGCTCGTTGTTAATTATTAGTTTTGGCGAGTCGCCAACGAAGTGACTGGAGTTATGGGTTTCAATGGGTTCGAAAACACAAGCAGCGCCTAAGAGTGAGGATGCCGATACAATAGCGACGAATAGCAGTAAACCAAGAATAACAAATTGATTCCTTCGGAGTACACAGCTGTCTGTAAAACCAAGATGACGATGCCGCATGACTGTTCTCCTTACAGGACAGTGTTAGTCAAATATCGGTTCTGGATGATAATAGTTGATGTGGGGAGTTAATCTTTTTCCCTTTTCCCCCTTCCCATTATGAACGATGGAAAAGCAATAGTAAAGTATTTAGATCACTGTTAACATGAATATCATTGCTTATATACAGCTTGGAGAGGTCGATCCTCGTATGGTCTATCTGCTTGGTCGTGGCTTTTCAAAGGGAGGGATTGAATTTCCTTGGCAAGAGGCTCATGGAGTGTGTGAGGATTAGTAAGCTGTTATCTCTGAGATGTTGACTGGCAATCCCTCGCTTTGCATTATTTTGAGGGCGTTAGTGGTGGGACATGGACCAGGTCGAAGTGTATAGTCAAAGACCATATGCCCATCGCTTAGATCATCTCTGAAGTGATAGTTGGTGATGTGTGGGGTTTCGTTGGCGAGCTTTGCCAGCTCCAGGTCATGTGTCGCGATCAAACCAACGCCATTCTTTTCTGCTAGTGCGCTAACATATGCCTTGCCACCTATAAGCCTCTCGCGGTTGTTGGTACCCCGAAATAGTTCGTCGATGCAGAAGAATAGGGGAAGCTCATAGTCATCTTCCAACTGCAAGAGCAGGAGTTTGAGACGTTTCACCTCTGCATAGAAGTAGGAGATGCCGTCGGCCAAGGAATCTGCAACGCGCATACACGTGAAGAGCCTGAACATAGATGTCTCTAATGAGGCTGCGTTTACTGGACCCCCAGCGTATGCCAGCGCCATGTTTGTCCCTATAGTTTTCAGGAATACGCTCTTGCCTGCCATATTGGATCCGGTGATGATGAAGACCTCTCCCACTTCGGTGATGCTGAAATCATTGCAGACTTTATCTTTCTTCGGTAGTAGTGGATGGCCTAGCTCCTGTGCATTGAAAACAAACTTGTGGTTCTGATCCTCTGCGGTGAGTACGTTAGGAACTGTGTAACTGGGATTGAGATAGGCAAAATTGGCTAGAGAGCACAATGCCTCAAGCTCAAACCACACATCTATCCATTCGGGTACACAGCGAACCAGGTCTTTCTTGTGCCGATTTAAACGGTAGGTGAAATAGAGATCCCACGGTACGATTGCGTTGAATAGTGTCCAGGTGATTATATTTGACCGGATCCCCAAAGCTGTCATGATGCTAGTTATACGTCTCACGTATTCAGAGGGACGGTGTCCTGCGATGAGAAAGGGATTGCATAGCTGCCTCAGATTTGGCTTATTGGAATACGGATATGTTTCCAGTTGCCTAAAGACTCGAGTTAGCTGACGAAGTGCATCTTCGAGCTCCATTGTTTCTTGGAAGGCAGAGCTTGTAAACCTGGAACCAACAAGGATGAGTGTGAAATAGATGCCGAATGTATATGGCCATATGAGAGGGATTATTTCAAATAGGTTGAGTATGGCCAATGTGATATTCGTCGCTGCCAGGATAGCAGATAGGATTAGCCAACCATAGAACGATTTGTCATGCGTATGTTTATTCAACCAGTCCATTACACTGTTTGCATTCCATATCGTATTAGACCGTGTGGCAAGTATTCCGTTGAGTATCAGCTTATCTCTAAATATTACAGAGGGAATGAGTTCGCGAAGTAGCGCTTGTCTACAGGTGATTTGATTTATATCGGGTTCTGTAGATGTCAGCCATTCTCGTAGACGTGTGCTGCCCTCGTAAGATACTGCTGTATCAACAAGCTGATGGAGCGACCGATCACCGATTAGGTTTAAATCGGATTCGAACGGATGATCCGAGTGTTGGTTGTGATGGAAGTTCGATGGGATATTATCCCAATCGAGATTCATGCGTGCAATATGTGCAGCTTTGATCTGTAGCCAACCTTGATATTTGGCGATGTTCCTATCGGTTAGTTGGTGGCGATGGAATGATAGGCTAAATAATATTATGGTTAATACAAGAGTGGTCCAGAACAACCAGTCGCCAATTAGAAAATAAGCGGTGGTACATACGGCAAGTCCAACGAATAATATCCCTACACTTAACCATGAAAGCAAATTACTGGTGTGGTTGAGCTCACAGATCCGCCGTTCCAACCGCCCAACTTGTCGGATTAGACCTTCCTCTCTCATATTTTCTTCTGAGGTTTTCACAGAGAGATATTCTACTTGCTCATGGCTGTTAGCTCAATAGGCTAGGGGAATAGGACCTGGTTTGTTGTTGGCAGCCGTAATATGACGAAGTTTGACAGTACGAGTGAAGTTATGTAGAATATTTAAGATCAGTATATATATAATAAGAAAAATATATAAAATACCTTGATATGGATCTTGGATACGGCACTGCGTATTACTCGTATCTCGCTTGGTGCGTAGTGATGTGGTGTGGTTTCTGATCCTGACTCACTCTAAATGAGATGTCTCTAAATCCTGTAGCTACCCGTACTGCTCTCTATCATCATGAACCACTTGGGTTACTTTCCTCACCGTTAGTTTCCCTCCTAGGGTGTTATGTTGTTGTACCCTCATCCAAAAAGCATCTGGTATTGATGTTTGGATTCTTCGTTGAGACTAACCGTAACCATTCACAGTTATCCCCTGCAGATGTTTTATCAATTGTCTATGACATCGCCATAAAGCAGCGGGATTTGGGATGAAGAGCCATATTGCAGTAAGGCTTGTATTGGGCGTTGTATAGGTTAACGGATATGCACGAATGAGCGGATCCTCTTTGAGATGTTCTTATATGTAGGGGGAGCAGTGGGGGAGTAGCTTTAAAGGAAGAAAAAAGCATGTCACCTATTGGTTATTCAGACATGTTAAAGCTTTGGAGAAGGAGGTGTTGCGTTCATTAGGAAGTAGATCACTACATAAATAGGGTTCAAGAAGATAGGATTTGTGAGTATCAATACACATAAGTTAAAAAGGCGATATCGAGGTGAGTATTGGAATCTTCCTGGATTGGAGTTGGGTTCTCGGTTCGGCATTTATATGAAGATGCTGTATTCAAGATGTCTTTTCTCCAAGGAGGTGAATCAGGAGCCAGATCCTTAACGGTTTGTCCCTATGTATGATGTCGAGATGTAGAAATGGAGCTAACTAAATATTAGATAGGTGCCAAAAGTTCAACGAACGGAGGAGAATAATAGAGCTAATGAGTTATTTAGTGAAGTGTAATAGAGAGGAAAGGAGGTAACTGTTGGAAACGTTATATAACAAGTTTATCAGGGCTTCGAAAACGGTCATACAGCTGATGTTGGTAATGGCTATGGTTGTTTCGATGATCGTAATGACGCTTCCTGCCGCGGCGCAGGACATTGTTGAAGCCAACAGTGAGATAACAAGAATAAACCCAACGACAGGGGAAAGTAAAGCCAATGATATTGAGGCCCCGGATCTGAAACCTATCAGAGAGGAAGATGCCGGTGGTAGAGTGCTTTGGGATCTCACTCATGGAGTGGAATTTGATTATCAGCCATCGGGGAGGTTTAGTGGTCTCGTTGGATTGCTACAGGAAACGGGCTATACAGTGGATACGACAAACACAGGGATATTAGAGGTGGATCTGGATGAGTATTGTGTGCTTGTTGTATGTCTGGGTTCGGCCTGGAATAGTGCGTATACCAATGAAGAAGTTGCCGCTATAGTTGAGTTTGTATCTGATGGTGGCGGTCTACTAATCATGGGAGAGAACACAGATTGTCCCAATGATAACATAAATCTTGTGTCCCAGGCTTTTGGAACAACTTGTGGGATATCCTATTTATCTCCATTGGACCTTTATATGGACAACTTAGCAGGACATCCAATCTTTGATGGTGTTTCTGAGTTATATATGAGGGCAGCAGGAGAGGTGGACGGTATTGTGCCGTCGGTGGAAATTGCTTGGACCGGTGATGACGTTCCATTACCAACCGTTACTGCTGCAACAACCGGATTGGGTAGAGTGGTCACTACTGGTGACATCAATTTGTGGGAAAACACTTATATACCACAATCCGATAATCAATTGTTCGCGGAGAATACGTTTGATTGGCTATGTGAGGCCGTGCCAATAAAGCCGAGCATAGAGGTTATCAAGACCGTATGGAATGGGGAAGAGTGGGTTGATAAGGTTGAAGCGGCTATTGGCGATATCGTTCGGTTCCGATGTGTTGTTCGCAACACTGGTGGAGTGGACCTAACAGATGTCGTAGCCAGCGATGTCCTGTCTGATAGCCTGGAATATGCCAATAAGGCCACTGTTGATGGCGAGGCCAGGGAACCGGACCTTGAAATCCCTGGAGGATTTGGTTGGACATTTGGCAACCGTGTCCTAAAGCCAGGTGATAGCATAGTCATAGAGTTCAATGTCAAAGTGGTCGAATGCGGAGTTGACATTAATACTCAGACTGCGACTGCTGTGTACAAGATGCCAGTGAAGGTAGAACAGATTCCAGTTCCTTGGCAGTTCTGGGCCACACAACCCGGTGGTGTCGTAACGGATATTATTTGGTTGTCTGATACCTACACTGATCCAGTAGAGGTAACCCGGCAGTTTGTAACGCTACCGGTAGTAGTTGAACTGGAAAATCTGATGTGGGATGAGGTTGATGAGCTAGTGAATAAATTGGGTTTGAGGTGGGTATCGTTAGATCCTGAGGTAGTAAGACCAGGTGGTGAATTAACCGTCGACATACAAACTAGTGACGCGGACAGATCAGTGGTTCTTCGTTACGAGGTACAGCCGTTGGCAGGTAGTACTGATGAGCCAGAAGTGAGGTTTGTCAATGAGGCTATCCTCGGAATTGGAACTGAAGCCTCCCAGATCGTTGGGAGTCTGAGCAACTTCGATGCCCACAACGCAACTAATCGTCCAGTAGATAACCTAGAACTGGACTTTCATGGGGATATAAAGACTACGGATGTAACTGGTTGGTATCCTGGTTGGGGAGCACCTCCGGAAGTAAAGGAGATACCCGGGGGAATTGAGGTGATGTGGCTTGATACCGATAATCCTATCCCCCACTGTGAGTGGAGACATTTTGGTCTGAATCTAAGGCCGGATTTACCTCCAATGGGAGTACAAGCCTATTGGACAATTATGGAGCAGGTCACTGTTAGAGATCAGGATACGGCAACAGTGGTTGTGCCTTGTGAGCCGAGCATAGAGGTTATCAAGACTGTATGGAATGGGGAAGAATGGGTTGATGAGGTTGAGGCAGCTATTGGCGATATCGTTCGGTTCCGATGTGTTGTTCGCAACAATGGTGGAGTGGACCTAACCGATGTCGTCGCCAGCGATGTCCTGTCTGATAGCCTGGAATATGCCAATAAGGCCACTGTTGATGGCGAGGCCAGGGAACCGGACCTTGAAATCCCTGGAGGATTTGGTTGGACATTTGGCAACCGTGTCCTAGCGCCAGGTGATAGCATAGTAATAGAGTTCAATGTCAAAGTGGTCGAATGCGGAGTTGACATTAACACTCAGACTGCAACAGCTGTGTACAAGATGCCAGTGAAGGTAGAACAGATTCCAGTTCCTTGGCAGTTTTGGGCCACACAACCCGGTGGTGTTGTTAGGGATATCATTTGGTTGTCTGAGACGTTCACCGAGCCGGTGCGTGTAACCCGGCAGTTTGTAACGCTACCGGTAGTAGTTGAACTGGAAAATCTGATGTGGGATGAGGTTGATGAGCTAGTGAAGAAATTGGGTTTGAGGTGGGTATCGTTAGAGCCCCAGGAGATGAAACCTGGTAGTGAATTGATAGTCGATATACAGACTAGTGATGTAGATAGAGCAGTGGTTCTTCGTTACGAGGTACAGCCGTTGGCAGGTAGTACTGATGAGCCTGAAGTGAGGTTTGTCAATGAGGCTATCCTAGGAACCGGAACTGAGACCTCTCAGATCGTTGGGAATCTGAGCAACTTTGATGCTCATAACGCAACTAATCGTCCAGTAGATAACCTAGAACTGGACTTTCAAGGGGATATAAAGACTACGGATATAACTGGTTGGTATCCTGGTTGGGGAGCACCTCCGGAGGTAAAAGAGATACCCGGGGGAATTGAGGTGATGTGGGTTGATACCGATAATCCTATCCCCCACTGTGAGTGGAGACATTTTGGTCTGAATCTAAGGCCGGATTTACCTCCAATGGGAGTACAAGCCTATTGGACAATTATGGAGCAGGTCACTGTTACAGCACAAGACACTGCAACAGTGGTTGTGCCTCAGGAGCCCAGCATAGAGGTCATAAAGACTGTATGGGATCCAGAGAAAGAAGAGTGGGTGGATGAAATCAATGCAAATGTGGGAGACGTTGTTCGGTTCCAGTGCATAGTCCATAACGATGGTAAGTGCTGTAATCTCACAAGAATAGTGGCAACAGATATCCTTTCAGATAGCCTCGAGTATGCTAATGAAGCCACTGTGGATGGCGAGCCATGGGAACCAGTGTTTATTAGTGAAAAGGAATTCGGCTGGAACTTTAAGGACCGCGTCCTAAGCCCATCTCAAAGCATAGTTATTGAGTTCAATGCAAAGGTTGTGAAGTGCGGTGTGGATCAAAATCTGCAGATGGCCAAGGCCGTTTGTGAGGATGGCCAAGAGGTATCCCATGAGGACACCGCTACGGTAATTGGTGAACTTGGAAGATGGGATATCAATGAAGATGGCAAGGTGGACTACAAAGACCTAGCTATACTTGGTAGATATTATGGTGGACCACCTGAACCACCATATATAAGAGCTGACATAAATGAAGACGGAGAGGTTGATCTTAAGGACCTCGCAATGCTATCAGCTCATTACGGAGATGAGTGTTAGCATTTTCTTAACCAGCTATGTCATGGGGAGGATTATACCTCCTCATGACATCAACATGTTTCGAAGTTTCATCGTATTCGTCCACTAAAGACGATTGTAATTGGTGTTTTGGGTGTATTGTGGTCGTGTTTTGTTTAGTTGGTTTTGATCTGAGAGCATTTGTAACAAGGAGATATAAGATGAGTAAAGTCTTATCTCGCGTCGCTGTGCTGTTAGTGGTATTGGCGCTGGCAATGCCCATGGTGGGTATGCCTGCGGCAATGGCTAATGGTGCGGTGACAGCGATAGTACAACCACCGTCACAGGAAGTTGAAGAGGGCCAGACGTTTGAAATAGATATATATGTTGATCCATCTGAGTATGGAGTGAGCGCAGCAGAGCTGAGTTTTGAGTTCGATCCGGAAGGGATGACTGCGAACAGTATTGTATATGGGGATCTGCTAGGCGTGAATCCTTTGATTGCTGTGCAGACCATAGATAATGATGCTGGTACTATTGCTTATGCAGTGGGCAGAGTGGGGTCAACCACACCTCCCACGCCACCTGGAGTTTTTGCCACGATTAGCTTCACTGCGGGCAATAGCGAGGATACATTTGATCTTGATATCTTGACCTTAGATTTGGTGGATGAGAATTTTGAATTAATCCCTGATGTATTGATAGACGATGGGATAGTCACGATTGTAACTGGTGGTGAAGTCCCGGAGCTTATCACTGATCCAGATCCACCATCTCATGACTTTGGAGAGTTGACTCAAGGTGATACCGCATCCTGGGATTTCGGGATTAGTAACGGTGGTACAGGAACCCTTGAGTGGACCACTAGCAATGATCAAGATTGGATAGATGTGAGCCCTGCTAGTGGAACAGAAGATGGTACTGCTACGGTTGCTATAGACACTGGTGGTCTGGCGCCAGGTGAGACACATGAGGGAACCATTACTGTCGATTCGAATGGTGGTACAAAGACGGGAACCATCTTGGTTCAGGTTGCACAGGCCGAACCTGTAATAGTATGGGTGGAGCCGGTGTCTCAGGAGGTAGACACTGGTGAAGCATTTGAAGTAGGTATCATGGTAGATCCCAAGGCATATGGAGTGAGTGGAGGAGAGCTCAATTTCGCATTCGATCCAGAAGCAATGACAGCGGATGGAATCGTTGCCGGAGATTTGTTGGGTGCGGATCCTCTGACAGGTGCTGAAGATATCGATAATGATACAGGCACAATACTCTATGCATTGGGAAGACAAGGTGGCACACCTGTTCCAACGTCACCTGGAAGGTTTGCTACGATTAGCTTTACTGCGGGCAATACAGAGAATACTTATGACCTTGATATTGTGTCCTTAGAATTAGCCGATGAGGATATTCAGGATATCCCCGATGTTTCTATAGAGGATGGAGAGGTTGTGATTGTTGCTGGCGAAGTGCCGGAACTCAATACTGATCCAGATCCACCATCTCATGACTTTGGTGAGTTGACTCAAGGTGATACCTCATCCTGGGATTTTGGTATTAGCAATGGTGGTACAGGAACCCTTGAGTGGACCACAATCGATGACCAGGATTGGATAGAAGTTAGCCCATTTAGTGGTACTGAGACGGGTACTGCTACGGTTACCATAGACACTAGTAGTCTTGCACCTGGTGATGTGTATGAGGGAACCATTACTGTCGATTCGAATGGTGGTACAAAGACGGGAACCATAAAGGTTCATGTAACAGAAGTTGAATCTGTCATGGTATGGGTGGAGCCGGCGTCTCAGGAGGTAGGCACTGGTGAAGCATTTGAAGTAGATATCATGGTAGATCCCAAGGCATATGGAGTGAGTGGAGGAGAGCTTAATTTCGCATTCGATCCAGAAGCAATGACAGCGGATGGAATCGTTGCTGGAGATTTGTTGGGTGTGATGCCTCTGGTTGGTGTTGAGACTATTGACAATGATGCTGGTACCATTCGCTATGCATTAGCCAGAACAGGTGTAACTCCGGTGCCAACACCACCTGGAGCGTTCGCAACAATAAGCTTCACCGCTCATGACAAAGAAGGTTTATTTGGCCTCGATATTGTGAGCATGCTTCTTGTGGATGAAGAATTCAATAACATATCTAGCACACGCATAGATGATGGAGAGGTTCGGGTTGTATCTAGTGAAGAACCGCTACTCGATACAGAACCAGACCCACCGTCACATGACTTCGGCAACATGACTCAAGGTGCTACTGCATCCTGGGATTTCGGGATTAGTAACGGTGGTACAGGAATCCTCGAGTGGACCACAAGCGATGATCAGGATTGGATAGAAGTTAGCCCATCTAGTGGTACTGAGACGGGTACTGCTACGGTTACCATAGACACTAGTAGTCTTGCACCTGGTGATGTGTATGAGGGAACCGTTACTGTCGAATCGAATGGTGGTACAAAGACGGGAACCATAAAGGTTCACGTAACAGAAGTTGAATCTGTCATAGTATGGGTGGAACCTCCGTCTCTGGATGTAGGCATTGGTGATGCATTTGAGGTGGATATCATGGTGGATCCCAAGGCATATGGAGTGAGTGGAGGAGAGCTCAATTTCGCATTCGATCCAGAAGCGATGACAGCGAATACAATTGTTCCTGGAGATCTGTTGGGAGTGGGTCCTCTGGTTGGTGAAGAGACCATAGACAATGATGCTGGAACCATTAGCTATGCATTAGGTAGACAAGGTGAAACGCCTGTTCCAACTCCGGCCGGTGTCTTCGCCACTATAAGCTTCACCGCAGATGGAATTGGTGGTGTCTTTGATCTTGATATCGTGGATATGGGTCTGGCCGATGAAAACTTCAATGATATACCGGATATTGCTATAGAAGATGGCGTGGTCCAAATAGCGGCATGTTCTGGTGTTGAGCCGACAAGAAATCTACCGCCATATGCAGCTGTAGACTCTTTCTTCGATGTGATCATAACCTTCGCTGCACCTCAAGAGGATTTCAATGCTGTTGGTCTCACGGATGTTGCAGATGACATCTATATGGTCACTACAGTAGATCCAGAGTGGTGTGATCCAGATGCCGAGTCTGCCAAGGCGGAGGACAACAGGGCAGAGTATGTATGGTTTGGCCCCTTTGAGGCATGCACGCCGTTCACAGCAGCTTATAGAGTGTATGTTGCTCCAGATACGCCTTTGGGGCTTCATTCATTTGATGGCTGGCTTGAATACTATATCGGAACTGAAGGGCCATTTATAGCGGAGATAGGTGGGGACTTTGAGATAGAGGTTGTTGATAAGCTGTTAATCGGCACCACAGGTGAGGTTGCTTGTCCTATCTTACCGGAATGCACTGTAACGGTGCTTAGTGAGGGTGCCCCGGTGTCAAGTACTATAAGCGATGAGAATGGTCTGTACTACTTACCATTGGATGCTGGGGACTATGAAATCGTTGCAAGCAAAGATGGTTTTAAGGATGAATCTCAGTTGATATCCGTAACAGACAGTGGCTTATACACTCTTGATTTTCGTGGAGAGAATGGCCTTATTCCTGAGGCACCAGATATGTCCTATGCTTTGAGATGTGTAAATCACTGGCTATATCCCGAGATACCCTGTGGACTCAGTTTGTCCAAGGTTCTAGCTGTTATCAATGCATGGTTGACTTCCTGATAAGTTTGTATTGAATTTCCTGCATGACGAATACCACCGCCGGCATTTGTGCCGGCGGTGGTCGTGTTACGGACTAGTGTGAGCGGATTAGATAGCTTATGGGATGAGAAGCATGGTTATCACCGTTGCTATATTCAAATACTAGCTGCAGTGATAACCGATAGTGATATATTTTATAAAGCAAGATTAATCTGTGACCAAGACGTTTCTAATGTGTATAGAGAATGACCAAATTGAATAAGGAGCCTATGACAAGAAACATCGGAGTGCGACAACTTTTAATTGGAGCTGTCTGTGTTCTACTAGCTCTTTTATATGTGATACCTTGTATTGGGGAATCTGCTGAATTACAAAGCGCGACGATGAAAGAATCTCCAATTGTTAGTGTATTGCCTAGGTCTCAAACCGTTCAAAAAGGAGAAACATTCACCGTTGATATTCATGTTGATCCTAAGGATTGTGGAGTTAGTGGTGGTGAACTAGATCTATCTTTTGATCCAGGTATCGCGACCGTGAAGGATATTGTTCCTGGAGGATTGCTGGGCGAAGACACACTGGAGGGTGTGCGAGTAATCGATAATGATGCTGGTGAAATACTGTATGCGTTGGGAAGGCAAGGAGAAACGCAGAGCCCCACTGCTCCTAAGGTGTTTGCAACTATAACGTTTGTTGCGGATGATACTGTAGATGGGTCCTTCTTGTTAGATATTAAAGAGAGCTCCTTTTGCGATGAGCAGTTTGAGGATATACCACAGGTGATTACAAATAATGCGCGGGTATGTGTTGCCGGTGACGAGGTGATCAGAGATTTACCCACCCAAGTTGTTAGGGGAACTTCTTTTGATGTAGCCATTACGTTCTCTGCACCCCAAGATGGATTTAATGCTATTGGTCTCTCGGATATGACCACGGCAGATTGTTTTAGTATGAGAGTGCGGCCAGACAGTTGTGAACCGAAGGCAGATTATGGCAAAGCAACGGAAAATCATACTGAATACATATGGTTGGGTCCATATGATGCGGACACTTCTTTCACTGCTTTGTATCAAGTCAACGTAGCGGATGATGCGTCCCTCGGTCTTTATTCGTTTGATGGCTGGCTTGAGTATTATATTGGAGCTGATGGTCCCTATACTGCAGGGATCGGTGGTGATCTTCAGGTAGTTGTAAAGGCGACTGCGGAGCCACAACTTGGTGTTATTCCCCCCAAGTTGGATCACGACTTCGGTAGTGTTGCCTTTGGTCAAAAAGAGAGTTGGGATTTTGACATAAAAAATAATGGATTAGGGGTATTAGAGTGGAGCATTGAGGACGATCAGCCTTGGATAGAGGTCAATCCAGCAAAAGGAGAAACCACAATTGAAACGGATACAATCACTCTAACGATTGATACAATCGGTTTGGCAGGAGTCAATGCTGGTACAATCACTGTGACCTCTAATGGTGGAACAGAAAAGGCAAGTATAGGTGTTCAAGTCGAATCAGATACTATCTTGGAGCCAGCTGAGATACCAGGCGAATTTGCTATGAATATTGTCCCTAATATGCCTCTCACAACGGATGATCTATTCTGTCGCGTAACTGAAGGCAAAGGTCAAGCTGAAACAGGATATATGCTCCAATGGTATAAGAACGGCATAGTACAATCAGATATGGTAAAAACCGTTGTTCTTGCTAATAATACTAATACGGGCGATGTTTGGAAATGTGTGGCTCTACCTAGTAATGGATCGGCGGATGATGCTTATGCTGAAGATGAGGTTATTGTATTCGCATTTGTGAGCGTATTGGATGAGGAAATACCAACACGAATGAATGCTATTGTAGAAGCAGATACGGAAGTGTATTTTACTGGGACAGGTATTGTGACTGGGTCTGTGGGAATAACGAAGTATAGGCAGAAGCCGGTGGTTCCAAACGTTGCACTTCCGATTGCCCCAGGGAAAGAACCACTAAAGTTCATCGATGTTCAAGTAGGCGGTTTTTCGAAAGGTACTGCAGACGTTACAGTACATTACACGGACGATGAGATATCAGGATTTGTGGAGGAAAGCCTCGATCTCTTCTATTGGGAAGGAGAAGACTGGTTGCCAGTTCCTAATGTGAGGATTAATGCTGATGAGAATAACGTCTCTGGTGAGTTGGCTGTATCTTTGTTCTCAGGATTGCCCCTAGCAGTTGGTGGGGAGCCTCTCGCTGATGTTGGAGAGGAAGATACATCTGATGCTAACTGGATGTTGATTGTTGCGGTTGTTGCAGGGGCGCTTGTTGTTATCTATCTTGTAGCTAGAGCGACACGAAGGAATAGAGGTAAGAATCAGGTAACCGAATAGGCTTAACAGGACAGCTAGGTTGATAAAGAATAAGAAAGCCCCTAAGGTTATGACCGAGGGGCTTTCTTGCTCATTCAATTCGCGTGGATGATTCTATGCTATCAGCTCTTTAGGCTACTATGCGTTTTTTCCTTCCTTCTTCTCATCTGATTATATCCGCCAATGGTCATAATACTTAGTACTCCGATGCAAAGGAGTGTCAGGGATGATTGTTCCGGATATATTCCTGCAAAGGCCATGTCCGTGGATTTATCTAACGCTATGTTATCAATATAGAGTTCTTGTCCTCCAATTGCGAATTGTTGTATGTATCCTATTAGTGTTAGGGTTCCGTTATCATTGCCATGTCCATTGGCGACGGTGACATCTACATCACCAATGGTATCGCCATTGATTTCGTCGAAGTTGGTGATATTCCTGAACTCCCCATTTATTTCTATATTGAGATTGCCACCATATTCTCCAAATTGTAGGGTGAGATAGGTGGCAGGGGCACATAAATCAAAGTCAAGATTAACGTTGTTGATATTCAGTTCGTTGCCTGATCCGTTGGCCTTTTGACTGTTTCCTACGATCGAATGGCCCAGCTCAGTCCATTGGTTGTTTGACTGTTGGAATGGCTTAACTTCAATCGGTATCCCCGAGCTGGCAAAGATTGCTCCGACAGCATACTGTGTACCCAGATGCAAGTCTTCAAAAGCGAGCTCGTAGTCCAATAGGGATAGCTCTTGCCATTGGATGGAAAGAGGGTCTCTGAAAACAGCATCATCGTTCCAATGATCCTTTGAGGTCTCCCATCCCCAGTGCCAATTACTACCGGACTTTGGTTTAGCTGCAATACCCAGCCAGTAGACCTTACCTTCTTCCTGGTAGAATGGTTCTATCAACTCTGCTACGTAATAGAACTTGTGTTCCCACCATATATTTCCTTGTTGGTCTTGATGAGGTAGGGATCCCCAATAAGTCTCGGTGGCAAATGATAGGTCTTCTCGCAGTATGTCTCCTGGGTGACTCCATGGAACATCCGAACTCGGATCGGGAGGTACATCGTCATGGAAGCTAATCTCGAAGTGCTCCACTCCGGGGGTATTAGTGGGGGGAATGGGCGATTGTTGTTCCCAATGTATACTGCTATCTTCGGTTAGGTAGGAACCCCAAAAGTGGATTTCTACTAGCGGTGTGCCATCGGTACATAGCCAGTCATCTGCCACGATAGGCCCGTTCGGACGTGAAACTATATTGATCCCTTCATCCATGTCTGGGAACTGGAGCCATTTAATTGGGCCACCTTCGTATGTGATCTCGAATGCCATATCAACAGTCATACTGGTACCGGGTTTTGTTATCAGCAACCACTCCGAATTCGTAGGACTAAGATACCATCCTTGAACTGCACCGCTGTGCCAATGATCACGAGATGTCTCCCATCCCCAAAGGAACTGTGGATTGCCAGAAACGGCGGATATGCTTAACCAATAAACCTGTCCACGTTCTTGTTTGAATCGTGTTGGGAGAATCATATCGTAGCGATATTTGTGTTCGTAGGTTTGTTGAGGCAGGCTTATAGTTCCACAGTATTCTTCTACGAAATCGTACACGATAGAGTCATAGAGGAGTTCTGCGGGGTGGCTGTAGGTACTAGGATCCGCTGCTGGATTGTTCGAGAAGATGCGAATTCTAAATTCTTCTACCCCTGGCGTGGGTTCTGTGGGAAATGGTTTATCTTGTTGCCAGCTAGGATATGAGCCCCAAAAATGAAGGTCCGTAATTGGACTGCCATCAAGGCAAAGCCAGTCATCGGCCACCATAAATCCAAATGCACTTTGATCGTTGGCCATGGAGATGAGATTGAGCCCTTGCTCCATATCTGGGCGTTGCTGCCATTTAATAGGTTCTGGTGCTGGGGGTGGGTATTCAGCAGCCATTACCGCTGATAAACCTGTCAAAGCGAGTGTTGGGACGAGGGAAATCATAACAACAATATTTATGAATACATAGAATGTAGTGGCTTGCAACGATCTCTTTTTGTCCTTGCATGGAGGATGCTTCTGTACCATCGGAACTCCTTCTAGTATGGCAAACCTGTATTTAAGTGATCATGAGTTACTCGTACCATATTTAAAAAACATCATCCCCTGATCACCTAGTAAACAATAGTAGCTGTTTGTATCAAGAAACAGCGGAAAATATATGGTAAATCAGTAGTATCATGGATGTTCTGAGGAATATAATACAATTTCATAGACGTGGAGTATCCTCTATATTCGTCTGTATCATGCACATTCATATTAGCAAGCACTATTGTATGTTTTTGTCATAGCTAGTCAATTCTCATTTTCTATACTTACGTTACTTATTTATTTATAAATGACAGTTTGTCGATGAAAAAACTTGTGAGCCTCTTTGAAATATTTAACATAATTGAGGGGGTGTTTGATTACGGTTGGTGCTACTCGGAGGAGTACTACATATTGAAAATAGGATATCTACTAATACCTGGATTGGTTGTACTTATCGCCAGCAAGCTAGGGTAATAGGAAAGTAATCATCGTAGTAAGACAGGTTGGTGTTATAGCTGGGGGATATCAATCGTGGTGATTTAGATTGTCTTTGTAGTGTAGCTATTCGCGCATTAGATGAGTGATCGCGAACTCCTTGAAGGATCGTCGCTCATGAGCTATGGCCTCTTCTACAGTTGAGCGGTCGCCATATTCAATGAGGTTCTTCATCATTCGTAGAATATCTTGATTTGCTGCACGCATGCCGTTAGCAATCTGTTTGGCGCGAGATAATAATCTATCATGGGGGACAACTTCATTGACTAAGCCCCACCTGAGTGCTTTCTCTGCTGATATATGTTCACCAGATAGCGACATCTGCTTGGTCATGCGGGGGCCAATTGTTTGGCGCAGGAGTTGAATCATTCCCCATCCAGGGTGAACACCCATGTTTATATGAGTATCGGCAAAGGAGGCGTTTTCAGATGCAATAAGAAAATCGCAGTTTAAGGCGATTTCTAGTCCACCAGTAATGGCGTGGCCATTTATTGCACCGATGATTGGCTTTTTGCATCTATCGATAATATCAGGAAGGTCCTTTCCATCCCCACGGGGATCGGCAAGATTTTCCATTAAAACCACGTCCAGATCAATTCCTGAACAAAACGATTTACCGTTACCAGTAAGGATTGCCACTCGAATAGAATCATCTTCGGTTACTTCATCGATATACTCGTAGAGGTGTGTCAGTAGTGCCTGATTGATGGCATTTCTCCTATGTGGTCGGTTCAGGGTGATAATTGCGACTCCATCTTCAACTTCGAACAGCACTGGTTTTTCCACTCTTGTACTCCTTGGAGTTCTTATATGATATTTATAATCTATAGTGCTAGGTGTGCTGTGAAAGCATTATATTGCATAAATACATAATTATGTATTGAGGTGATGTTACTAGATGAATATCGATTATAACACTTTAGCCAAGGGTTGTGACTCTTAGTTGGGATAGGTTGATTGCATCGTTTAGAACGATACAAATAGTTGAACCTTGATAACCTCTCCATTCGCATGAGCGAGGTTTGTTGTTTTGCCCCTAGGAGACCATGCTCCTCCCCTGTGCACCCAGCCTATGTTTGGTAAACTTTGCTTAATGTGGTTAACAAGAGTGTGCATGTTTTTCAAGATACAGCAGTGTAAGCTCTTCTGTTAGGGGCTCTGTCCGAAATACGGTGAAGCCAAGTTGTTGATAGAGATGGATGTTCCGCTTGCTTCTGTGTCCAGTGAATAGCTCGAACCTCTGTGTGTCGGAGAAGATGGATTCAATTTCTCTTATGAGTGACTTCCCAATACCGCGACCCTGGAAATCCGGGTGGACTATGAGCTTCCCAATGTAACAAGTATTTTGTTCTGCATATGCTCGCACCGAACCAACTGGTCTGTCTCTAATAAGGGCCTTGAGCACGATCTTTGTTTCTATATCGATTCTCATTTGTTCAATAGATTGTGTCAAGGGCTCTATGGTGTAGTCATTATAGATCGCTGCCTCACTCTGGTAGGATAGCTTCTGTAAGGCTAGAATCTCTTTGGCATCTGCAATCAGGGCACGTTTGATTATCATAATCGATTGAGCATAGTGAGATAGTTGGTTTAATCATATGTTCGGCTAATCGATTGTATCATGGAGTTCCTTCTCTTTCACACAATATAAGCCATTTCCCTTCATTATGGGTCCGAAGCATAGGTTGTCGGAAACGCAGGTTGCTTTTCTGGTGTCCCCCGCTTTCCACCGATTGATGAGTTGTGGTTCACGGATGAGTGGGCGACTTAAAGATATATAGTCCGCAATGCCTTCCTCCACAACTCGTTCTGCTACAGAGAAGGAGCGAATTCCTCCCACTAGCATAAGAGGTATTCCAATTTGCTCTTTGACGAGCTTGGTGGCATCCTCATAGTAAAGCTCATTATCCTCGGAATCTGCAATCCCTTTCCTGATGGGGCTATACTTCCCAGAGCCAATAGTACCGCCACTAAGCTCTATAGTGTTGACTCCTGCTTTCTCAGCCATCATCGCGACTTGAATCATATCATCAATGGTGAGGCCATCATCGAGGAAGTCTTCCGAGTTTATCTTTACTAGGATTGGATAGTTGTTACCGACTGTGTTGCGCATATGTTCTATAGTCTCCAACAGGAATCTTGCCCGGTTCTCTATAGTGCCACCATAGTTATCCGATCTCTTATTGTAGAAGGGTGAGAGGAATTGACTTAGCAGGTAACCGTGGGCTGCATGAATTTGAATCCCATCAAATCCTGCCTTGATAGCTCGATCTGTCCCCGCGGCAAATGCGTCTATGGTTTTTCGTATGTCCTCCACAGTCATTTCCTGGCAATATTGTTCCTTGTTGCTACCCATGATTTGCGAAGGGCCTAAGGGGTATTGTCCCGTGAGGGAACTGTTTGCCTGATTACCTGCATGAGCCAATTGCATGACAACTTTGCCATTGGCAAGGTGTATGGCATCTACCATTTTTACTAGGCTGGGAATGAGCTCATCCGAATATATGCCTAGCTGCCAGGGGCCAGCTTGTCCATTTGGGCTGATGTAGGCATGTGACGTTATGATTAGCCCCACTCCGCCCTTGGCGAGCTCGACCATTAAATCCATAAGGCGTGAGGTACAAGAACCATCTACGTTGGCCAGTCCTTCCCATGTGGCAGATCGTACGAATCTGTTATCTATAGTCATGCTGCCAATGGAACTGGCTTTGAATAATCTAGACATAGTCTTCTTCTCCTAGAAAAGTTGTTGGCTGGTTTGGTGAGCTTCAAATGTGTGATATCTTATCACGTCCGGTTAAAGGAGTAATCGAAATTTTTCTATATATGTACCATGAAGATATAGTCTATTTCTACTAACGTTGTTGGCTTGCATAAGGGAGATATGGATTGCTCTACCTATACATGTCGCATTATAGGCATCAGTCTAGTAGGGCAATATCATTAAGTTAAGCCCAGCAAAATCGCTGGCAAATTTGCCATTTCTCTTTGTACGCGAATGAAATCCTAAATCCCAAGCTATAATCTCCAAACAAACTCCAATAAGCAAAACTTCAAACAGGGGGTAATCGAGCGTGTTGTGGTTATTGGAGCTTGGATATTGTCTGGGATTTGGTGCTTGGACTTTGGGATTCAAACATTCAATCGCCTACGACGGTGGTAATTCCTTAACTTTATGACATTACGCTAATGGGGGATTATCCGTATCGTGGATCGTGAGAATCTGCTTGAAGCTTAGGGCAGCCAATGCCAATTAGGCAGCAAGCTACTTGCCATATCTTGATAGGTACTGGCTGCAAATAACCAAGATGTGAGAGACTCAATATCTGGAGTGATGAAGAATACTACGACCATGGCAGATATCATTAGTGCCGAGGTCTTCAAATTACTGTAATCGAATAGTTCCAGCGCCGTACCAAAGGAACTCTTTAACTCGTTATCGGCGAGATCAACGCTGTAAGTCTCATCCAAGCTCAAGTGGATAATATAGCCTAGGGAGATGAAAGTCCCCAGTATCCATGAAAGTTGGGCTTCAAGATCAAAAAAATGAAAGCTTAGGGATGCTGTAAGGAAGCCGAAGAATACCGCTGCTACAATTGAATGAAATATGCCCCTGTGTACAGTGAACCTGTAGAAGATCTTTAACACGGGATACCGCACTAAGCAATAGGTGAGAGCAAAGGCCATCCACAGTTCCAGGATTGAATAACTATCTGCCAAACCGAATAATGCTGATACTCCCAGCACAACAGCGAGGGCGGTGAATATGCTCTTCACTGCTGTAGAGTGATCGGCATCTATGTCTGGAAGAATTCCCCCCAATGTCCCCGCACCCCATAAAGCTACAACCTCAATGGGTGAAACGATCCCGGCTCCTAAAAGCGCTGTCGAAACCAGTCCGCTTCCGATTGTCGCTACGGTGAGATGAGTCTTGAAGTTGGCCACGTTTGATATCTCGGAACTAAAGAAGCCGATCTGTATAGCAGTGTATTACTCTAACACTTACTAAAAACATAGTATATCACATATAAGTTACAGTAAAGTCCAGGGGTGAGTCAAGAGAGATCGTATTAATCAATGTAGTTGGTGCTGATTTATATCTGACAGATAGAAGGTGGATTATGAAAAGCCTAAAGGGTTTGCTTGCAACGATTAAGACTTCTATTCCCTAAGACCAGTGGATGATATACCAGAAGAATATAATGGTTATTCGAATTGCTTCCTAAAGTCTTGTAACGATTGTTTTAATTCCTCCATCTCTTGTCTTAGGGATTCGATCTCTTGTTCCAGTTTGGTAAATCTATCACTTTTCGTGATAACGGGGACATTTACATCTTGTGATGAAGACACGCTCTCTTGCTCCATAGGATCTAAAACGCCGGAAAAAAGGTGAATGTAGCGGGATTCCTTATGACCGGGTCTTCTGGCGAGCTTGGCGATGTGCCCAGTGTCCTCCAATCCAGTGAGTATCTCTGTGAGTTCCCCAAGGTCTTTGAATTGGTAGAGGCGTTCAGTGTGCGCACGAATCTCTCCTGCAGTTTGAGGCCCTCGGAGCATCAATATACAAATAATAGCTGTCTCACTCTTGGTAAAACCGCAGGTTTCTGCTAGCTTCTCACCGTATTTTTGCACTCTACCTGAGTTATTTCGCCATACCATGTCTCTCTCTCGAAGCCCCTCGAGAGTTTCAATAACAGTGTACTCATCATAACAGACTACAGGATTACGGTTTGATAATTGGTTGCAAGCATTATTCAGAGCGTTTACAGACAACGGGTAGTATTCTGGAGTGGTCACTTTCTTCTCAATAAGGCAACCAAGAACACGAACCTCAGTATCGTTAAGAGCAATATCCATTTGGCAACCTCCAATTGTGTTAATGAAGGTATTCATTGATGAAGGTCTATGCACAAGTACGCGCGATTGATTAGGGCAAGTAAGATTGTGCATATAGATAATAACATGCCACATTGTATCTGTTCTATACCATTGCTCGTGGACATTAAGATGCTGTCATGGTATTGTCTGCTCGTTATAGTAGGCATATCTAATAGAGGGCAAACACTAGAGTATTATATAGGGATGACGGAGTGGCTTTCTCTTTTTTGTACATCTGATGTTGGGATAGTGGTGACTCTCATAAACAGGTGGATTCGAGTATGGTTATTCTGTTCAGAAATATACTACTATATGGTTCGAGTGGAGTCTGATTACGGAGGCGTTTTGTGAGTGAAGAAGATAGAGAGAAGCTAAGAGTGCTCCTGGATCACTGGGTGGAGCATAATGAAGAGCATAACGAAAAATTCAAGGAATGGGCCGAAAAGGCTGGTAATATTGGAGAGAGTGGAGTACGCGATGATATCCTAGAAGCGGTAAAGCAGATGAACAGTGTTAATCGGTCCTTAACCAGTGCTGCCGATAGGTTGAAAAGGTAGGAAATCTAGAACCAACCTACTATGACTGTACTGGTGGTGTCCTATTGAAGTCTATCTCGGGTAGAGGGGAGTCCTTTTTCCGGTGATTATCTCTGCTAGCAGCAGAACTGATATCCCTGCGTTTTATAAAATCTAGCGAGAATACCCCGCAGCTTGCTGCGGGGATGAATCGTGGGGAGGTGTGGCAAGCAGCGTCTTTAGGCGCTGCGAAGCGAATTTGAGCGACAAAGGTACGAGAATTCGCCCCCCCAGCTTGCTGGGGGGAGATTCACTCAAGTTGGCTAATCAATAGGATTCGTGATGGTTTCTGTAGTGTCCCCAACCCATTCAATCCGGGTAGAATAGCGCAGGTATCTCTGAGACCTTTGCATGTGGATGACATCGTCTTCTGGTCCAAGAATCCTGCACCATTGATAGTGCATTTGGGTTAACTGGATCGACTGGGATTTTACTATTACTTCCCAATTTGCACTTAACAACTATCCGAGAGACATTGAGTCCAATATTACTTCTCTTGGAGAGCGGCTTGCTACGTTCTTTCGATTGGTTGATTGTGTGGGGGCCGCTCGTGTTATTTGGTGTTATGATCCCATAATATTCTCCAATAGGAGTTCCCCAGATCTTCACCGGCACAGTTTCGAGGAGATTGCACGGAGACTGGAGGGATCTAACAAGCGGGTGATCATCAGCTTCTGTGACTTCTATCGCAAGACAGAACGGCGGTTGTTTGTACTGGCAGATAATAAGTACCAATTCCAAGGAGATGCCGCGTGTTCGCTAGAAGCCAAGATTATGCTTCGAGATATAGCCACGATTGCGAGGGATGCTGGTATGGAAATAATGGACTGCGCAGAGGAGGAGGATTATAGCGACCTTGGGATTGTAAAGGGATGATTCATCGCTTCATCGCTTCATCGCTTATCGAACAGCTATGGGGAATTTCTGTTTGTCATAAAAAGGATCAGGGCCAGCGCAAGGTGTGTGGGTGTGCTATAAGCAAGGATATTGGTGTGAATGATAGCTGTCTACATGGTTGTCGGTATTGCTATGCTACCAATAGTGAAGATGTAGCCTTGAAGCATTATAGATCGCACAATCCGGAATCTCCTACCATGTGAAAAGTGGGGTGAGTCATGTAACGAAGTAAGTTGGGATTGGTGATATTGTAGGATTGGATATGAAAATGGCCAAATCACTTTTTGATTCAAGATACTCTTCTATATATCAAAACAGTGAAAATGATCATCGATCCATATTTGATTTAAGTTTCCAATAATGTAGTATTACTGGTAAAATAACCCCAAAGTGCGTACAACAGGCCTATAATAATGAAGGCCTAGTGCATCATGAATCGTGTTGATCTTGCCGGTAGACACTGTCTAGAGAAGCAGGAAGCAGTCGATAGGTTATTGGAGTTTAGAGGGTATTGTCGAGGGTATGTTCCACAGCATACCGTAGCTGGTCAGGTGGATGTGAAGGTATTGGCTCCAATCCCCTGGTGCTGTCCACAAGACCAAATTGGTGCAGATAATTCAAGAGCAGGATCCCCTCTGATCACGTTTTATCTCCATCCTTTTACCTCCTTACGCCTTGCAGCGATCTTGGTGAATTCCAGCACTATTACCAAAACTGAACCTGTGTATATCATAAGTGGTACTCTCTGCTATCAGTAGCGGACTGTTCATGTGCTATCTTGCCGATATCGATGAATTTAAAGGTTTCAACAGAGTATATGGGGAATACTTTGAGAAAAAACCACCCGCAAGAACAACCATTCAAGCGGGA
>JAXHVC010000015.1:0-33535 GCA_034189315.1 Chloroflexota bacterium
ATCTTGAATATAGTAGTTTCATCGACAACGTGCCCTTCCTTACACTCTGTTGTAATGCCTACTTTGTAGTATTGCTCTCCGTCTTCTGTAATCTTGTTGACTACTTGTGTCACGGATCCCAGTGTTTCCCCTGTATCCTTGGAAGCTAGTCGGTATTTTGTTACCTCACCCTCGGGGACAACCGGGGGCCCTATTACTGCGTCCTTTGCCTTCTTTGCCATTTCGTCTCCCTATACAACTATTCTCCGAATTGGGGGGATCAATTCTCTTCTTCGATACCAACTAGTTCTGCTATGATAGCCTTCTCCGGTGTTCCCATGCATCGAAATCCTTCATACTTGATCAACCAGTGAGGTGGTTTTTCCGAGTACCATCTTAGTATGGAGGGCATAAACTCCTGTGCTAGGGACTTGACTCCACCTGGAATACTCATTGGGGCATTATTCATCATCGGGGTGGCATCTGGGGTCATTTCCATCTTGTAACATTCGAAATCACCTGCCGGAACATGGACCTTTTCCTTGGAGAACTTCACATCCTCTATTAATAGGTAATCCTCTTCGGTTACCCTAATCTTCAGATTACCTTTGCTTACGGTGCCAAAAGGACATGCTTCGAACAGGACACCCATAGATCCTGGAGGTGTGCAATTGAGGGTGTTTGCACAACTTAAGCAAGGAGTCTGTACAGGACACACACTCAGACTGGGTACGCCACTGTCCATCACCGGCTTCAAAGCCTTGTGTCGTATGGTTGTCTCCATCAGAGGCTTTCCGTGTTTATTCTTTGTAGTTAAGTAACAGGACACATAATGGGCGGCCTTGCCAATTGTCAGCAGAGAACTCTCTTCCATAACATCCCCGCCGAACATCTCGGTTCTGACGTCGATCTTGCACAATTCTTCCCCATCATTCAATATCTTTGTCACTACTTGGGTCATGTGTCCCACTTCTTTCCCTGTATCCTTGTCTTTAAGAGAATACTCCGCAGTCCTCTTCTGAGGAACAGCTAATGGCCCTTCCAATGTAATTTCCTTTTCCTTGGACACTGCTTGTGCCTCCTTTCGAGGATGTTGCCGAGGCTATAGACAATAAAACACCATTGTTTGTAGCAACGTCCCATATGTATCAGTACATATGACATCTGCGAGTTCCTGAGGTTGTATTATTCTATCAGAATGCGCGCTGGTAGACATCAGCGGTATTCTGTCATCAGTATTCATACGGGTGTCGGACTGTTGGCATCGTTGTTACATATGATATTAACTGTTATTATGTAGAATACTAGCTATAGTGGCATTACATGAGATTATATTGGTTTATGTACGTTACTCATTTTCTGGAATCAAACCTATAGAAAACTAGATATCAACCGAGATACTACGTCAATCAGCTATATTAACTCGCTGTTGTAGCGATACCTTGCTTTGACCAAGAACCCCTATTGAAAGGGATACAGAGCTAGTATTGGGTGATTATACTGAGCCGAATAATCGAGTACTAATTGGTGTATTGCATAATACAGTAGGGCATTTGCGACAAGACGTGTGTATTTAAGGAACCTGTAGAAGCTCTCTTACTAAAAGAAAGAGGAGACAAGAATGGATTGGAAAGAGGAATACAAGCGGAAGCTGATGTCTCCGGAAGAAGCTGCCAAGTTGATACAGTCTGGAGAGAGGGTGATGGTGGCTGGTGGCTCGACAGACCAACCGGATATCATGAAGAGTGCATTGTTTGCCCGCAAGGATGAGCTGAAGGATGTTCACATCTATCACATGTGTCCGCTCAAGGAACCGGGATGGCTAGATCCTGGGCATCAGGACCATTTCAAGGTGGAGATTACAGGATACATCTCACCAATTGGGCGGTCTTCGGTTACGGAGAAACGAAGTGCCTTTATTCCTGTTTCTTGGGATTTCACGCTAAAGGAGATGGAGAGACCGGGTGAGCATAGACCCCTCGATTGGCATATTGTGACCATGTCACCGCCCAATAAGCATGGATACTGTTGTCTGGGTTCGTCCCTATGGCTCAAAAAGGAGTTCATGAAGAGGGCTCGAAAGACAATTGGCGAAGTAAACCGTAACGTCCGGTGGGTTTATGGCGATACAACTGTCCATATCTCACAGATAGACCACTTTGTGGAATACACCCCTGATATCATAAGTGATGAGAATCTTCCACAGGCACTCATCCCCTTCGAGCCCGAAGAGAAACGTATCAAGATGTATGAATATGCCAGCCAGCTTCTTCCAGAGATGCGACCCATGTTGATAGGCATATTTGGGATGCTTGATGTTGCCGGCATCGAATCACTTGCAGATACTATCGGGCTAGTGCCTCCCAAGGAGGCAGAGGCCATTGCTAAGCATGTGAATACATTGATCAAGAGTGGAGATACCTTTCAAATTGGCCAAGGTTCGCCTAGTGCCTATATGCATCGTTTTGGTGCCTTCGAGGGAAAAGAAGACCTGGGCTATCATGGAGAGATGACTGCTCGTGGTGTGGGAACCATGATCAAAGAGGGGCAGATCAATGGTAAACGCAAGAACTGCATGACTGGAAAGTCCATTTTTTCATCGCTGGACGGCATGAGTCCGGAAGAGCTTGAGTTTGCCAGTGAGAATCCCAGCATCGAACTGCATCCCACCAATTGGGTATCCAGTGTTCCTGTCATCGCAGCCAATGATAATATGGTGGCAATCCAAAACGGCATATCGGTGGACCTAACAGGGCAGATCAATGCTGAAACCATTTACGGCGGCATGCCACTAAATGGTCCGGGAGGGCAACCCCCTTCGCAAATTGGTGCCCTCTATTCGAAGGGTGGTAGGGCTATCACTGTAATGCGTGCCTCTGCCGTTGGCGGTAGCGTTTCATGCATAGTACCCCAGTTTGAACCAGGTGTAGTAGCTACAGTACCTCGTTGTTATGCTGACTATATTGTCACTGAATATGGCATAGCCAGGCTGATGGGGAAATCGCTACAAGAGAGAGCCGAACAGCTCATTGCCATCGCACACCCAGATTTTCAAGCCGAATTAAAGGAAGAAGCGAAAAGGCTGTTCTGGCCGTAAAAATCCTTCAGAAAAATGGTAGGGGCAGGTTTCAAACCTGCCCCTACCATTATTATTCGGTGCTTGCAGACTGTGGCACAATCTGTCATTCAAATGAAATATACCACATCATTCCGAGCTAGAGCGAGGCAATCTCCTCATAAGAAGGGAGATCGATATGTCGCAAGCGGCGCCAACGCAGCAACTTACCGGGATAGTCTTCGATTATGATATTCATGAGCACGCATATCCATCATGTCATCCCAGACTTGCAGACTGTGTCACAATGTCATCGCGAGGAGTCCTTTCAGGACGACGTGGCGATCTCTTCTTTAGGACGAGATTGCTTCACCTTCGGTTCGCAATGACATGGTACATTTGGCTGGTATTTCATAGTTGTGACACAGTCTGTTGATCCGGGATCCAGTACTCCCCACCCCTTCTGGATTCCCGATCGTAGAGACAGTGTCATAACCTGGTTACATATTGTCATGAGTCTGTTCCTTGTTCCGTCATTGCGAGCGAAGCGCGGCAATCTAATTACCCCACCCTGAGATTGTTTCGTCCTTCCACTCCTCACAATGACAGAAAATCAGAGATTGTGACATAGTCTACGTAGTTGGGAATGACACAAACAGGGTTTCTTCCGTTACTCAAACGGCTGTGGCAGGATCCCATTCTCACGATAACATTACGAAACAGTCTGTTGACACGGAATCCAGCCTCCAGAGGCCCCAGATTCTGGTGAAAACCGGAGTCTAGGAGAGCAACCCCCCATTGGCGCTAACTTAACGTCTTATGTCATCCCCGCGAAGGCGGGGATCCAGCTTTGGTCGCGGGGTGGAACTCCTTCGCATCTCCTTCTGGATTTCTGCTTCCGCAGGAAGGATATTTCCCAAAGTTAGCGATTATTGGGCAACCCCCATCATCTTAAGCAATGCATGTGTCTATCAAGGGCTAAAAGGCGAGAGTGACGGAATGTTTCTTTGTCTGATACCCTACCACCTGGCTAACTTCCTTATGTATAATCTGCAACCCTCTGTATGAAATCCTTCCTTGCCAATAGGCACTTGGCGCATCCATTTACCTTTTGACCATGCTCCATATACACAATATTCACGTTCATAGTACGGGGTTTTCACGAATCTATTCACATTGTTGACCCTGGCGTCCATGTGCTAACTGTAATCTTATGTAATCGTCCGCAGTTATATACGTGACCAGACTCGTATTTAGGGGTATACACCATTTTGTTGGATCACGAAGGTTACGAATACCGAAAAAGGTACCAACACACTATGCCCAATTTGATTCTGCATAGCCGAAAATTCTCTTCCCCAAATAATTGGCTACTCTGCCACGCTTTCAGCATAAGCTAAGCCCTATACACGTAGGAGGACTAACATGAACCTGGCTAAGCGATTTCTCTTCGGTATGATGAGTCTGCTCCTTGTGTTTGGGCTAATGCCGAGTGTGATAGTGCCCTCCTTGACCCTTGCCGATACACCCCCGTCCGAGGTCTGGGTGGACGATGATTTCAATGAATCCACTCCCGGGTGGGGTATAGATCACTTTGATAAGATTCAAGAGGGCATAGATGCGGTTTCATCGCCGGGTACGGTTCATGTAACCGCTGGATATTATATAGAGAAAATAGCTATGAAGAGTGGCGTTGAAATCATTGGAGCTGGAGCAGGTAATGATACTTTAATTCACTCTATTATCGATGGGGGAGGTAATGGTTCTGTAGTAACTGCTATTAACATTGATTCAATAGCAATGTTAGATGGATTTACTATCATGAACGGTACAGGTACCGTAGATTATATAACCAGCGGAGGTGGATTTTACCTTATAAACTCAAGTCCAACTATTAGCTATTGTATTGTACAGAATAACTCTGCCTCGTGGGGTGGGGGGATGTACGTTAAGAATTCCTCTCCACAGATAATAAATTGTACATTGCAGGAGAACTCTGCAGAGCAAGAAGGTGGAGGTATATATAGTTTAGATTCATCTTCTCCAATACTTAACAACTGCATATTTGTTAATAACGATGCCCGTTGGGGTGGCGGGATTTACAATAGGAATTCCTCGGCTGATCTAAGTGATTGTATTTTTGATAGCAACACCGCATCTGAGGGTGGTGGAGGAGTATACAACCAGTCATGTGACTCAATAACAGTAATAAACTGTAGGTTTTCTTCCAACTTAGCAAATGATTCCGCTTCAGGGTGTGGAGGGGGGATATACAATTACGGGAGCTCAGTATTAATAGGTAATTGTACTTTTGAAGATAACACGGGCAATGCGGGTGGAGGTATATGGAATGATTTTTTTACTTCAGCGACGATAAATGATTGCACCTTCTATATGAATACGGCTGAGGACGGAGGCGGTGTATTTAATTGTTCAGCTTCACCCACGATTATCAATTGTTGGTTCAATAAAAACTCTGCTATTGGCATTTATGGTAATGGTGGTGCTATTCACAACGATGGCAACGCTTTTCCAGAAGTAATAAACTGCATTTTCGAGCAAAACCATGCTTCAAATGATGGTGGTGCGATTCATAATGATTCACGGGGCACTTCTCAGAAAGTTATCAGCTGTGTATTCAAAGAAAACTCCGCCAATCGAGGAGGTGCCATTCACATTTATCGTACATCGCCTCTGATAGTAAATAGCACCTTCTGGTCTAATACAGCAACTGACGGAGGTGCGATATACAATTATTGTGGTGCTCCAACAGTGACTAACTGTTCGTTCTTTAACAACATCGCTGGGAGGGATGGCGGTGCTCTGTATAACCGCACTAATTCCCCATTAATTACAAACTGCGTATTCTGGAGTAATAATCCGGATGAGATATATAACTACCTTACTAATGCTGCTCCAATTGTCACCTATTGTGATGTTCAGGGAGGGTACTTAGGAACAGGAAATATTAATCAATATCCAATCTTCGTGGATGCAATCAATGGAGGCCTTAACCTACAACCAGGCTCACCGTGTATTGATGCTGGGAGCAATGCGGCCGTACCTGACTGGCTTGTGGCGGATATCGATAGTAATTTCCGCATAATGAATGGTGATTCAGATGGAATGCCTGTTGTAGATATGGGAGCCTATGAATATGTGTCGGGTGATCCTCTAGACCAGATCCAGGCGAACGTCATGTACTTGCGAGGGCTGTTCCCATTAAGCGACGTAGGTGTCCAGTTCATTACCGAGGAAGAACTGGAAGAGATGTTGGAGGAGGAGATTACTGAGGAGGAATTGCAGGAGATCAGCATCACACATGAATTGCTGGTTATGCTTGATCAGATGAACGAAGGTGAAGACCTCTATAGCATCCTGATGGACCTCTATTCCGGATCGATTGCTGGTTTCTATGATGACGAACAAGAAACAATATATATAGTGAGCGATGGGGGTGAACTCGAACCCTCCGAGAAGCTGACCATTGCGCATGAGTATACTCATGCACTACAGGATCAGCACTTTGATCTTAGCTCGTTATTCGACTTCGAATACGATTCAGATGCCTATATGGCTGTAGATTCCCTTGTAGAGGGCGATGCCCGTTTCGTGGAGAGCCTCTATTTCTGGAATTGTCTGACTGATGATGAGCGAGAGGCATATCTCCAATCGCTAGAGGGACAAGAAGGGGAAGGAATAGAGGATATCCCTCGGATAATTCTAGAAGGTATATTGTTCCCCTATATAGAAGGGGAGAATTTCGTATATACACTTGCCACAGAAGGCGGATGGGCTGCTGTGAACCTGGCATACAGTGATCCACCACAATCCACCGAGCAGATCCTTCATCCTGAGAAATACTACCTGGAACTCGATGATCCTCAGACAATAACTCTCCCGGACTTGGTAGCTGCTCTCGGCGAAGGGTGGTCACTAATGGAGAGTGATGTCCTGGGAGAGCTGGATACCAGGATCTATCTGGAAACCTTCCTTGGTGTTGACTCGGAACAAGCCAGCAATGCAGCCGAGGGTTGGGATGGTGATCGGTATGCCTTCCTAAAGGACTCAGATGGTAGAAGGCTCTTGGTAATGAATTCTGTTTGGGACAGCGTAGCAGACGCTGAGGAATTCTTTGATTCATATATTGCCTATGTGAATGCCAAGACGTGTGGTGCTTGCACACTTGTACTCGATGGCACGAATGAGAAATGGTGGGACACGGCGGAATCTAGCATCTACTTGGGTATGTATGAGGACGAAGTGGTCATAATCATTGCACCAGATGTGCCTGTCGCCGGGCAGGTGTTAGCAGCGTTCCCTGAGTTCCATTCCTGGCCACAAGTTGACTTCTGTGTATCCCATACTGAGGCGGTAACAGGTGGGCCAGTACAATTCAATGATTGTTCTATTGGAACTGCAACCTCCTGGGCCTGGGACTTTGATGGAGATGGCGAAGTGGATAGCACAGATCAGAATCCATCCCATACCTATGATGATGCGGGCGTCTACACTGTTTCGTTTACTGCCTTTGATCCCATAGCAGAATATGCGGAGACAAAGGAGAATCTGATAACTGTCTATATGGCACCAGATGCGGAATTCGGTGCTTCGACTAATGCAGCAGTGGTGGGGCAGATAATCCAATTCACCGATAGCTCTACGGGAGATATCACATCTTGGGCTTGGGATTTCGATGCTGATGGCGTGGTGGATAGTACGGAGAGGAATCCATCATATACCTTTACTGATCCTGGAACGTACACTGTTTCGCTGACTGCCTCCAATCCAGCAGCACAGGACGTAGAGACCAAGGCAGACTACGTGGTGGTGAGCGATGCACTGTGTTGTCAGGTTGTGACTCCTGAATCTGATCACGTCGTACAAACATCAGACGGCACAATCAGCATCTACTTCCCTGCAGGTTCGGTGTCCGCCGAAAAACAGGTGATTATACGAAAACTAACATCTGAAGAGGTTGCTTCTGCTCCAGCTGGCTTTATGTTCGGCAATACATGTTTCGCTGTTGAAGGTGCGGGGGAATTGGGTGAGATAGTGGCCATTATGGTAAAGTACTCTGATGAAGATATGGCCGTTTGCTCCGATCCTAGCCTGCTTACACTGGCACGTTACGATGAGGAATCCGGAGAGTGGATTGCATTCCTCACTACGGTGGATACATTGGCGCAGACTCTGACGACTACTACTGATCAGTTAAGCGACTGGACTGTGATGGCAGAGGCATCGGAAGAGCCGGAACAAACAGGACAAACGGAAGACGCCCCCATTGACTCTTCTGGTGAACTATCAGAGGGATGGCCTTTCTGGGTGTGGGGTATATTGGTGGTGGCTGGGATTCTGGTGGTAGGCACTTATGCAATAGTGCTCAGACGTCGAGGTGAGGAAGAAGCGGCCTGAATTCTGATTGAATTGTGCCTTGAAAGAAAGTAGTCAGGGGGGCTCACGTGGCCCATCGTAGGGAAGCCTGCTGAATTGACCTACGGTGGGCCACAGTAGAACGAAACTACATAGGGATTCCCAGTCCCACACTATCACATCGCACATTAATACAAGCTGGTAATCCAGAGGCAAATGCCCTTTCCAGGGCAGGTCGGATGTCACTAGGATTCTCAATGGCTTCCCCGTAACCACCGAGGGCTTCTACTACCTTATCGTATCGTACAAATCCTAGTTCTGTGCCAATAACCCTATCAGGCCCCTTGGGTTGTTGCAGGTGTTTGATCATACCCCAGGCCTCGTCGTTACAAATGACACACACTATAGGAAGCTTGTGCCTGACCATGGTATCGAATTCCATGGCATTAAGGCCAAACGATCCATCGCCATTAAGCAGTAGGACCTGTTTATCTGGCCTTGCTACCCTTGCTGCCATAGCAAACGGGAGCCCCGTGCCCAATGTTCCCGTTGGCCCAGGTCCCAATACATGAGCTGGTTCGTATCCCTTGAGACAGAGTAGTCCCCACACCGAAGTATCTCCTCCGTCAACAACAACTGTTGCATCCCTATCGACGAAGTCTCGGATCTCCCTGCACAATCTGGCGGGGTGAATGGGAACACTGTCAGAGTCCATTAGGGTATTGAAATAGTCGTCCTGCCCCCTTATAAGGTCACGGCATTGTTGTACCCATGGCAATTCTACCCTCTCCTGACAATTATCTTGTGCTTCAGTAATCATCTGTTTGAGTACTGATTTGGCATCGCCGACAATCCCAATATCGATGGGACGGTTGCGACCAATCTCGGTGGAATCAACATCACCTTGTATCCATTTCCCGTCTTCGGCGAATAGAGGAAGCCTCCCGAATGATAGCCTGAAATCGAGACGAGATCCCAATAGTAGAATCACATCGGCGAGCATTCCTGCCGTAGCACCGGTAAATCCCAGTGATAATGAATGATCTGCTGGTATGCACCCATGTCCCATACTTATTGGGGTTGATAGGAATGGGATCTTGGTTAGTTCGATGAACTGCTGAAGTTCACTCGCTGCTTGAGACCACCAAATACCACTGCCTGCGATCACCAAGGGCCGTTCTGCATGCAGCAGAAGCTGCATTGCTTCTCGTATCAGTTCAGGATCTCCCTGCGGCCTGGCCGTTGTACGATACTTCTGGGGCAATGTGATTTCATCCTCTTCCATATTTGTATCAAGAACATCCTGAGGGAATTCGAGATACACAGGTCCTGGCTTGCCACCCATAGTATGCCGGAAGGCCATGCTCACATATTCACCAATTCTCTTGGCCTCGTAGCCTGCCCGTGCCCACTTGGTGACCGTTTGTGCCAGTCCCAGTGAATCCATATCCTGGAGCGAGCCCCATTCGAATTCCTTGAGAGGGCTTCTCCCTCCAAACACTATCAGCGGACTTGCTGTTCCTAGGGCATTCCAAAGTCCAGTTATTGCATTTGTGACACCAGGACCTGCGGTGACGACGGCGATTCCTGGTTTACCAGTTACCCTGGCCCATCCCTCTGCCATGGATACGGCAGCTTGTTCGTGGCGAGTGTCTATTATTCTAATACCCTCATCCAGACATCCTTGGAAGATGGAGTCCACATGACCGCCTGGTAGGGCGAAGACACACTTCACTCCCTCTTGTTTCAACACCTTGGCAACCAATCTACCACCATTAATTGTAGCCATTATCGTGACCTCTCTACTTTATTATGTTACCTTTATCCTGTAGGGGGCATTATATCACAGCGCGGATGAATTCGGTTGCCTTGGTCGTGGTGTCCATGAATGTATAGATGATCGAATGGGTGAGGGGATGCACAATCTTGCTACATCGGGCCGAGTATATATTCAGTCATCTCCCTTAGCGAGACTGTGGCACAATATCATCGCGAGCACGGGATTCTTCAGTAAAACGTGTTATTAGTGAAAGAAACCTCCGGTTTCTTAGGAGTTAGTCATGCACCATAACGCACCTCGCCGCATGATATTGCGGCTGTTTTCCAGGGAGAATTGGGGGGGTGTATAACAGAATAAACCTTGATTGTGTCCATCCCGACTCCGATCGGGAATCCAGGTAAATGTGAGGGATACTGGATCCCGGATCAACAGGCTGTGTCATAATTATCAACCAGACTTACTCTGTCATTGCGAACCGAAGGAGAAGCAATCTCCACGTAAAGAAGGGATCGCCACGTCCTCCTTCCAGTACTGGAAGGACTCCTCGCGATGACATTTTGACACAGTCTGCAAGTCCGGGATGACATGATGCATATACTGAAGGTCAGATTGTGACATAATCTCTCACTCTTGAATTTACCAGGGAGCCTCACGATCCAAGTTGTAGCTCCAGCCAATCGCACCATTTCTGAATCCCCTCCCCGGTCTTGCAAGATACCTCGAATATAACAACTTCAGGATTGAGCTTTGTTGCTGCCTCCCTAATCTTTTCAATGCTACAGTCCACATAGGGCAGCAAATCGATTTTGTTGATGACTAGGGCCTTACACAAGGTGAACATGAGAGGATACTTGAGAGGCTTGTCGTCCCCTTCTGGGACCGAGAGTATCATGACCTTGATGTTCTCACCAACATTGAATTCGGCTGGACACACTAGGTTGCCTACATTCTCAACCACCAGAAGATCCAAGCTGGATAGATCCACTTGTCCTACAGCTGCTCGGATCATATTCCCATCGAGATGACAGGCACCTTCTGTGTTGATCTGTACAGCTTGAATTCCCTTTTGTGCAATGCGCTCGGCATCATGGCTGGAAGCTATGTCTCCCTCTATAACTCCAATAGAGACCTTGTCTTTAAGATGGTCTATGGTTTGCTCTAAAAGGCTGGTCTTGCCAGCGCCCGGGCTGGACATGAGGTTCAACACAAAGACCCGATTCTGGGCAAATAATTCCTGGTTCTGCTCTGCAATCCTGTCGTTTGCCTCCAAGATATTGCGCACAACTGGTACCTTCAAGATAGCCTCCCTCCACAGAAATAGTTATAATTAGTCAGATACTTCAAGACTTTCAACTGCAAATTCTCTACCTGCAATCAATTCCAGTTTTCCCTTGCCGCAGTCAGGGCAGACAAATGTAACTTCCTCTGCTAGGAACTCCTTTTCGCAGGCGCTGCAATTGTATGTTAATGGAATCGCTCTTATCCTGAGAGCTGTTCCTTCAAGGGGAGTGTCCTTGGTAATAATCTCAAAACAAAAGGCAAGATGCTGGGGTATAACAGCAGACATCATCCCTACCACGAGGTTGATAGCCTCAAGCCGTTCAATCCCTCGACGGGAGATCTCCTCTTGTACAATATCCATAATGCTTTGGGCAATGGCCATCTCGTGCATAAGGTTTAACCCCGGGCTCTGTGCTTCGAATAACTAGCTGTGATTGGATGTCATCCCGTGCCCGCAGACTGTGTCATAATCTACCCTTCAGCAGGTCCTTCCTGTCATCCCTGACTTGGGGACAGTATCGCAATCCCTGCTTTTCTGTCATTGCCAGCACGGTACTTGTGAGGAATACGGTACTAGTAAAAGAAACCTCCAGTTTCTTAGAAGGAGTGAAAGGACAAAGTAATCTCAGGGTGGGGTGATGAGATTGCCGCGCTGCAATCGCAATAATAGAACGCGGAACGACCTCATGACAATACAGAACCAGGCTATGACATATTCTATTGATCTAGTATCTAGTATACAGTATCTTCGTCCCCGCTTGGATTCCTGCTTTTCAGAGAGTAGCGCAATGTTATCGTGAGGAGTCCTTCTGGTAATGGAAGGATGACGTGGCAATTCCTTCTGTACAAGGAGATTGCTTCACCATTGGTTCGCAATTTTAGAACACTGGTCTTTCATGCCTAGATACCTTTCATCGTACCAGGCATTTGATTTCTCTCCCAGGATCTTGATAATGTTATTAGTGTTAATATGCCATCTTGGGTAATAGCTTTTGTCCCTCTACTTCCTGTTTGTCTCACTGTAACGTGGAACTGACTCTGAAGATAGATCCCCTTCATCCTTGTCCTTCTAGGTCAGTGACGAAGAGAAATGGCATTTCTCTTCGCTAGCCTCTATATATCCTGACTAAACCTGTTACCAATAGCCATGTGGTGTTCCTGTCAATTGGACCAAGATAGGAGGTAAGAAGTAATGAGTGATGAAGTATATCATAAGCTAGCTAAGGTGCTCGATACCCTTCCCAATAGCTTTCCCTCAACCCCAAATGGATTAGAGATCAGATTATTGAAGAAGGTGTTTACCCCGGAAGAGGCTGATCTATTCTGCGATTTGAGATTGATCCCAGAGACCGCACAGCAGATTGCCGAGCGCACAGGACGACCATTGGAAGGCCTGGGGGAGAAGTTGATTAGCATGTGGCAGCGGGGAGAGATATTCGGGATTAGTTTGGGCGATGTAACGTTATTCAGAATGGTGCCCTGGGTTGTTGGGATCTACGAGTTTCAAGTAAATCGTATGGATCGTGAATTTGCCCAGATGTGCGAGGAGTATTCCATCTTCTTGGGACCACCGCTTGTAATGAACTCCCCAAAAATGATGCAGGTAATCCCGGTAGAGAAGGAGATCCCTGCCAAACAAGAGGCGTTGTCGTATGAGCAGGTTTCTACCATCATGGAGATGGGCCAGTCTTTTGCAGTGAACCAGTGCATATGCAAGAAAGAACAGGGACTGTTGGATAATGCATGCAAGAAACCCCAGGAGGTTTGCATGGCCATTGCTCCTATGCCAGGTGTCATGGATAATCATCCATGGGGAGGCCGTGTAATATCTAAAGAAGAAGCATATGAGGTGCTTCGTAGAGCTGAAGAAGCGGGACTGGTGCATTTAACCAGTAACTATGAGAGTGGGAATTGGTTCATTTGTAATTGCTGTGGTTGCTGCTGTATGGCTTTACGTGCTGTCAGGATGGGTATCACGAATGCCATCAATTCCCATTACTATGCAGAAATCGATCAGGCCACATGCATATCCTGTGGTATCTGTGCCAATGATCGTTGTCAGATACATGCTATCGAGGAGAAAGAAGACTCATATAGGGTAAACAAAGAGAGATGTATTGGTTGTGGCCTTTGTGTTTCCACCTGTCCTGCCGAATCTGTCCGGCTAGTACAAAAACCATTAGGGGAATTAGAAGCCCCTGCCAAGGATGAACAGACTTGGTTTGAGGAGCGGGCACGAAGCCGAGGTGTGGACATCAGTGCCTACATGTAATTTCTTCTATTGGAATGGGCACGGGCTTCGGTGCTTGTATCTCTCTATTTGAATTCATATATTCTGTATCATGTTCTTAGGTGACCTGAAAACTTAACAGCCAATGATTGATCCGTAATACCCTGTGGCGGGGTATTGAAATCAAATATGTATTATTCTGTTAACTGGATAGAGGTCTGATTCTGCAGTAGTATTCAGGTTGTCTGATAAAATGCAGCAAGAAGATGTTTGTCACAATAACGCTTTGCAAAATTGTAGTTAATCCATATAAAAATCAGCCGGGAGGAATAAACGTGGTAGAGGTGATTACTATTGATTCTCAGATTGTTCTAGGCAGGCGCGCGATCGGCCCCTACGAACTAATAAGCAAGTTGATAGGAGAGCTTTTCCAGTATGCATTCAGCAACGGAGCCGAGATTGCCGGCCCTCCAATCTTCGTTTGCCATGAGATCAGTGCCGAAGATGCTGAGAGGGCAAATAGAGAAGGTAATGCTAATATCGAAGTTGCCCTTCCAATAGCTAAACGGATATCAGGAAGTGAGGAGATCACTTGCTACGAGTTAACTGGTGGTCAAATGGCCAAGGTTGTTCACAAGGGACCATATGATGGTTGTAACTTGGCATATGAGGAACTATTCTCTTGGATATACCAAAACGGAAAGAACGTTATTGGCCATACTCGCGAAGTGTACTTGAACGATCCTTCTCAGGTGGCACCAGATGAACTCTTGACCGAGATATATGCGCCAGTATCATAAGGAAAGATCTATACTGTATAGGTTTATGGCCTATGCCGTCCGGTCTACGATGGTGGCTACAAAATCACTCAGAATTGAACGGGATTCCTCTGCAGATGTGATCCTGGGATCGGCAAGATCTATGTCATATACCAAGAGGGGGATATCTCGTTTATGGCAAGCGTCTTTGATCAGACTGTATCCTCCAGTCATCCATTTGCATCCGGGATGGGCACAAATAACCACACAGTCTCCTTTCCACTCAGCAATGGCGTAGAGCATATCATTAATATACTCGTTAAAGGCGCCACGTCCTAGTTTGCCCATAGGGGTATTAAGGGCACGTCTGGCCATGCCTTTTACCATGCTCTCTGGTGTGGATGTGTCCACTGGTTCTACCCGATAATCATCGAATACCATGAAAGGAATTGCTACTCCTTGCTGGCCTAACCAGAATACCAATGCTTGGTCCCATGATGGCATCAGGTGGAAGAAGATAGCTCGTAGTTTCTCCTCCGGTATGGCAGTCTCGCCTCTATTAACTCGATCTTTTATCTGATCATGTACAGCCTTGACAGCAGCTGTGGCTGAAGGAGTTCCAAACATGGTTATTCCTGCAAATGTGCCAACACCAAATGGTCCAGTCCAGGGTGTTGGTTTAAGCTTCATTAACTCCATTCCCTCGAGCCAGTACTCAACACACCGGTTGCTTTCTTCTAACACCTCTCGCAGCCGATCATAATCCATCTTCTTGCCACTGTTTTGCTCGAGAAAACCAATGAGCCCCTGGTATTGATGCACCCAGTAATCCATGGCTCCTTCTTGGTTGAGGTTATAGGGTGAATCGCTCACCCAGAGTGGTGCACCTGTGAGCTCTGCCACAGCCTGATAGGTTATAGCTGCGTTCTGGCACGGTGTGGCTGATAGCACAATCATTGTAGGTGGGGGTATGGTCTCTCTCATTACGCTGCCTATGATTGCCTTATCGAAAGAACATAGGTCTTCCGGTATGCCAGCATCACGAGCAGTATCCATACTCGCGATGGGGTGTTGTGGATCTGCTGTCATGGCGATGATATCCCATCCCTCGCAACAGATGGACTGTATATCTAAGGCGACCATCACCTCGGAAAACATGGTAAAAGGGTGGTAGGCAATGGGTCTTCCTTCTTCCACCGCTTGGAATACAGAGCCTAGCCATTCTGCTCCTAGCTTAAGCTGGGGATCTTCGGATACTCTAACGAATTCATACATCATTCGGTGTAATTGATACTTGTCATTCGTTTCATTCATAAGTAATGCCTCCTAATGATTTGATGAAGGCTCGGATGCTTGTAGCTACTAGCTCATCAGCCCCAGTTTCTCAGCTATGCTCTTGGCCGCTGCTACGCTAGGTGCAAAATCATCGATGGTATATATTGGGCTGCCTACCAGATCTAGCTGAGCAATGATTTCGTCTTGTGGAATGGAGCCAAGGAATGCTAATCCTGTTTCACTTACTGCTTCACTTAGTTGCTCCTCTTGTCCCTCTCTTGTCCTGCTGATGACTATCCCGACATTCATAATCACATTTAAGGTACGTTGCTGACCCACTTCTGCTACAAGGGCGGCGGTTCGAATTCCCCTGATTGTGGGATCGCTCACTACCACGAGTGTGTCGATATCTTCTGCAACCTTCCTGTTCACCTGTTCTACACCAGCTTCACCGTCAATAAGGATGACATTGAAGCTGCGTGCCAATGATCCAATAGCTTCTCTCAGAATATTGTTCACAGGACAGAAACAGCCTGGGCCATCCCATTTGCCCATTGTGAGTAGAGCAAATCCATCCAATTCCACCAGGGTTTCGAGAACCATATAGTCAAGCCTATCTACTATGTTTGTCTTGACCTGGTTGTCGTTGCCTCGTGCAGTGGAAATCAGCTCTTCACTGACATTACCCATGGTCTTGGCCACGCTCACCCCAAGTGCTTGAGGCAAGCCGATAACAGGATCGGCATCGATTACAAGGAGCTTCCTTCGAGCTTGCACCAGGACTTTGGTTAGGAGCGTAGTGAGGACTGTCTTGCCAACTCCTCCCTTACCGCAAATAACAACGGATCTTGTGGTGGCCGGAATCTGACGTATTTCCACTACCTAGCTCCCAATTGGTTGGTGCGGTTTATTAACATATTCCACTTCCTTGGATGTGGCCTTGCGCCGTAAGACAATCCATTCCCTTATAGCATTGCATACGGACTCGTTATCACACGTACTGCATTCAAATACGGTACATTCGTAGGTGTCATCGCCTTGTCTCACCAGCTTCTTTAACTCCCCACTGAATTTGCGCATGCCTTCAGCAATAGCATCAAATTGAGCTATGTCCTCCCTCCCTGAAGTCACGAAGATAATCTCCGTTGCTTGTATTATGGGGAACTTTCGTTTAAAGCTTGCCATCAGGGATTGCCCTAGGATTTCGAAGCAGAATCCCCTACCGACTGCTTCTTTGCTAATTCGGCTCCATATACGATTGGGTACACTCCGGAGCATATAACCCTCTATCGGATCTGGTTTGAATTGTGCCGCTTCCAATTCCGGATAGTGATTATCCGTGAGCTCCTCACCTCCAACTACGATGGCCTGACCAAGAGGCAGGCTCAAGCCTTCGCTTTCCTGCATAGTGGGACCAATGATAGTGATGTGACCATCTTTTATCAGGGAAAGATTGTCACTCCAAACAACAAGGGCAGAAGAGCCCTTGCTGGGATTCCCCAATTCTACAAAGGTATCCTCTTTTAGAATCACCGTATTTTCGAGCTTTTGAGGGGGAAAGTGCATGAGCCTAATGGGATTGGAATCACACCAGAACTCTCTTATATGTTGCCCCTGCTTTCTTTTTTCTTCTGTATATTGCCTGAGTCTACTCAGGTGTAGCTCGGTTGCCTTCATACGCCTCTTCGAATTGGCTGGATAGCCTTCCTTTATCTGTTCTTGGGCATTATGTCCTTTTGCAGTTCACCTTCCAATGATCTCCAGAAATGCCTGTACTCGAGTTCCCAGCTGACCACCGGAACCTGATAAGTACTCTCTCTCCAGAATCATGCAGGGTATGTCCTCCTTCTTCATATCCCATTCCATCATTACGCTTTCCCCTCCCCAGCTATCACAATACTTCATCCTCTGAATGATGATTCCATCGGCATGAAAGTCTTTGGCCAAAGACACGACGAATTCCTGCCTGCGTTTGTGGTCTATCATGCGAGGACATGAAACTCGTTGGAGATATCCCTTGGCTAATGCTTCAATAGGTGATGAATCTGTGTCCACTGAATACCAGAAATCTCTGGTTCCAAAGCATAGGAAGTCAGTTACTACCAACCCTCCAAGGTTCTCGATTGTTTTTACATAGTCCACATCTTCGAGCTCTCCACCAGCGAGTAGTAGACGCGCTTCGTGGGTGGAGGACCCAATGTGGCCTTTGAGCTCATCGAGCAGGGATCTCAGCATACCGTTGAATTCCTCCACTGGTATAGAATCTCCAGAGATGAGGATTTGCAGTACCTCTGTTCCAGAGATGGGAGGAGATTCTAGTTTCCTCAGATCATAGAGGTTTCTGAGTAACTCACGCTTCTCGTTATACAAAGCAATACTATGTTGTAGAGCTTGGTCAGAAATAGTCACTCCAAAGTGCTTCTGAAGGTTGCACTTGAATATATTTAGTCCCTTTGAGAACCATCGAATAGATTCTTCATCTATCTTGGTGGGTACACTGAGAAAGTTGAAAAAGTAATGTGAGTCTGGTTGTTCCTGATTGGCATTGGCCAAAATATCATATAGTCGGCGAATATGGTCACAGCTATAGAGAGCAACAAGTCCGTCAAGGAATCGGTATTTACCTCTCAGCACCTGATCTAGTGTATGTCGACAGAAACTGCAAGTTGTGTGATACATGTGAGCATCTCCCAGATAGGAGTTGATGCTACCTGTAGCCCTCATGCGGAAGGGGAGCAATTCTCCTGCATGAATGATCTCCACTGGGACCTGGCTACAGAAATACCCCAGCGCCTTCCCTCCACTTTGCTTCCATTGTTCGACGAATGGATTGCTTAGGGTTTCGGCATGTCTGGTCAATTCCTCTAGTATGGTCATCCGCAGGACACCTCCTTATTAATAACAAGGACCTGTCGTATAGACTTATATGAGCTTTTAAAAACCGTGGTTATATCACAAACCACGTAAGAAGTCTCATATCAAACTTGTATTCCATGTGTGTGCCAAATAAGGGTTGCTTTTTCTGCTTGACAACCTGGATAAGACAAGGTCTCTTAATTTAAGACTCCCTCTGAAGAATAGTAGGAATTCCCTCAATCCCCTTGCTTGATCTCTTCCATGCGAGTTGTGATGGATGATTCTATTTCCACTTCCTTTAGTAAGGAAGGGTTAGGATGTAAATGATATATGTTGAATAAAATCACTAATGTTGGTATTTGTGCAATGATACTAATCACCGATAATCAGCTAGCCCTGATAGAACCCTGAAAGGAGAGTCTTTCTGTGTAAGAGGATTGGTCTTAGGTGTATTGGGACACACGGAATATATATAGTTATGATATACAATGATGGTACAGAATTGTACTCCGTTTTACGCTTATGTCAACTATAGGCCAATTGAGTGGTATGAAGCATAGAGATGTAATGAGGTATTGGGATTTGTATCAAATAGACTGTACAATCACTACCAGGGTGGTAGTGGCTTATAGCGGTTTCTCTACGCTGCGGGATCTTTGTGTTTGAGTGGTGTGGAACGGAGATGAGTGTTTGTTTGTGGGGGGTAGGGCATTACTGTAGAATTGCGCTGACAAATTCAATGGAGCGAGGTAGGATATGCCGCTTCTATTACTAATAGACGGGCATGCTGTGGTACACCGTGCTTTTCATGCTCTCCCTCCTTTGCTTACCAGCAAAACTGGCGAGCCTACGGGGGCAGTGTACGGATTCATTCGGATGGTGATGAAAGCTGTTCAGGATTATACTCCCTCACATTGGGCGATAGCCTTCGATCGTCCCACTCCCACGTTCAGACATGCCCAGTATGAGGAATACAAAGCACATCGTCCTAAAACGCCGGATGAGCTAGTGGCCCAGTTTGACCGTGTGAGGCAGGTTGTAGATGCTCTTCATATACCTGTGTTCGAGATGGATGGCTATGAGGCTGACGATGTACTGGGTACTCTTGTAAGGTTAGCCAACTCTCAAGGTGTGGAAGCTCTTGTTATGACTGGCGATGCTGATACTATGCAACTAGTACGCCCGGGCGCTAGAGTGCTTGTTCCTCAGAGGAACTTTGGGGACCTTTTGGTCTATGACGAAGCAGCTGTGTATCAGAAGTTCGGTGTTCACCCTGGACAGATTCCTGATCTAAAGGGATTGAAGGGAGACCCTTCTGATAATATTCCAGGGGTTCGCGGTATTGGTGACAAAACGGCCACCAAGTTGATCAATCAATTCGATAGTGTAGAAGGTATCTACGAACATATTGATCAGGTTTCTCCTCAGAAGGTCAGAACCCTGCTACAGGAAGGTGCAGATCTGGCCAAATTGAGCAAGGACTTAGCTATTATCAGGGTGGATGTACCCCTCACCTTGGATGTTTCGAGGTGCGAGGTCCAATTGGGTGAGCGTGACAAACTAGAAGGAGTATTTCGAGAACTAGAGTTCTTTTCTCTTTTAGATAAGGTCACTGAGATCGGCCGTCAGCTAGGCCGAATTGAGGAGACCTGCGAGCCAGCAAATGTAACAAAAGAGATTGCTTATAAATTGGTGGATAGCCAACAAGATTTGAAGGAGGCAATTGCCAGTTTAGAGCGTTCGAGCACTGTTGCAGTGGCCATATCTCTTGGGGGATATAGTAACGATTTGTCAGGTATAGCACTTTCTCCTGGTGTGGGAAGTGCCTATTACTTGCCTTTAGCAAGTGGAATGGTGGATGAGCAGTTGGATGTGGGCTCCGCTCTGGAGGCGGTGAGGTCGATCTTTGAAAACGGTCACATCCGTAAAGTATTGCATGATGGTAAAAGGTGCATAAACGTATTGGCAAGGTATGGCATCGAACCACTGAATATTGCTTTCGATACAGTGTTGGCTGCACATCTCTTGGGGGAAAAATCCCTAGACATAGGGACATTGGTTTTGAGTAGGCTTGGACGGCAACAACCAATTGCCAGGTCTTCGGATCCAAAGAGGGGTATCATGATGGATTTGAGCCCCTCTGAAACTGCACAATCGATGGGTGCTACTGTTGATAGTATTATTCAACTACATTCGGTACTAGAAAGCGATTTGCGGCAACATGACTTGTGGCAGCTGTACACCGAGGTGGAAATGCCTTTGGTCCCCATCTTGGCTCGTATGGAACGTAATGGTGTGGCTATAGATACTGCGATCTTGCGAGACCTATCGTTATACCTATCTGAACAACTCCTCATATTAGAAAAGGATATCTATGAAGATGTAGGCCATCCGTTTAATATAAACTCTCCTCAACAGTTGGGAGAGGTATTGTTTAGGGAATTGGGCTTACCGGGGGCGAAGAAGACCAAGACTGGCTATTCAACAGAGGCCTCTATACTAGAAGGATTGAAACAAAGCTATCCTTTTGTAGGGAAAGTATTAGAGTATCGTCAGCTAACCAAGCTCAAGTCCACGTATGTAGATGCCCTTCCCAGCATGATTAATCCCGAGACAGGTAGAATTCATACCACCCTCAATCAAACTGCCACTGCCACAGGGAGACTTTCTTCCAGCGACCCTAATCTGCAGAATATCCCAATACGGGGCGAATTAGGTAAGCAGATACGACATGCATTCATAGCGGAACCTGGATGTCTATTGGTAGGTGGGGATTACTCTCAGATTGAATTGCGTATCCTGGCACACCTCTCTGGGGATCCTGGGCTTGTTGATGCGTTTGCTCGAGATGAAGACATTCACACAGCAACGGCCTCGGAGGTGTTTGGTGTATCTGCCGATAACGTATCTCCGGATATGAGGAGGGTGGCCAAGGTTGTCAACTTTGGAGTAGTGTATGGTATGAGCGAATATGGTCTGGAGCAAGCCACAGATTTATCCCGAGCGGAGGCTGCACACTTCATCGCTGCCTATTTCCAGAAGTACGCTGGCGTTAAGAAGTATCTAGAGATAACAAAAGTGCAAGCGAGGGACCAAGGATATGTGCAGACTCTCTTTGGACGCAGGCGCTATATCCCCGAGATCAATTCATCCAATAGACAGATACGAGAAGGAGCGGAGCGTATGGCCATAAACATGCCAGTTCAAGGTACCTCTGCGGATATTATTAAATTGGCTATGATTGAGCTCGATGCTGAGGTGCGTCAAAGGAAGCTAAAAAGCAAGATGATCCTACAAGTGCATGACGAATTATTGTTTGAATGTCCTGTTAACGAGGCAGAAGGAATTAAGAACCTGGTGGCAGATGTGATGTCGGGTGTGGCGCGATTGAAGGTTCCCCTGAAGGTAGAACCAAAGGTGGGAGAGAACTGGGGAGTGATGAAATAGAATGGGTTCACTTTGATAGCATTATCTCATTAATATAAGACAGATAAGGTTCCTCTCGCTATGAAGCACTTCGATGCATATCTTCGTGTTGATTTCTACATGTGAAACGCTGCGTGACAATCATATTCAGTAGTAAGATTACGATCGAGTAAAGGGTCTGCGTGTCTTCGTAAGAACACCAATCATTTACATTGCCAGCTATATGGTGGATTGGTATACTTGGCCTGTCGATTATGTGAAGTAACCTCATTTGAAGTTGGAAGGAGTCAGTTTCATGTCATTTGCCGGACTCGATAGCGCTTTCAAACCTGATTCTATTGCTGTAGTGGGTGTCTCCAACAATCCTTTCTCGGGTGGATATCCCTTTATGCGCCACCTGGTGCACTACAAGTATAAAGGGCAGCTCTATCCTATTAATCCTGGACACTCAGAGGCGTTTGGCTTGCCATGTTACCCATCTTTGAAGGAGGTTCCTGGTACGGTTGACTACGTTATTTGCTGCATCCCTGCGGCGAAGGTGCTTGACCTTCTGGATGACTGTCCTAGTAAGCAGGTGAAGGCGGTTCATATGTTTACCGGTCGCCTGACCGAGACCGGATTGGAGGATAATGCGGCGCTAGAGAGGGATATATTGCAGCGGGCGAAGGCGCTAGGCGTTAGACTGATTGGTCCGAATTGCATGGGTTTGTATAATCCCAGCCAAGGTATTTCCTTTGGGTATGAGTTTCCTGCTGATGCTGGTCCAATAGGTATGTTCTTTCAGAGTGGAGGGGCGGCAACCGAGTTTGTACACTATGCATCTCTTAAGGGTCTTAGGTTTTCCAAGATAGTAAGCTATGGTAATGCCATCGATATAAATGAAACCGAACTCTTGGAGTACTTCTGTGAGGACCCCGAAACACAGGTGATTGGGTGTTATATCGAGGGAGTGAAGGATGGTCCTGGGTTTGTATCTGCTCTGCGCCGCACTGCGAAGGTAAAACCTGTTGTTGTACTCAAGGCAGGGAGGGGTAAAGCAGGAACCAGGGCGGTCGCCTCTCATACTGCTTCCCTTGCAGGCTCAATGCAAACATGGGATGCTGCCATAAGACAGTGCGGCGCTACTCGCGCTGAAAGCCTTGAAGACCTTATGGATCTCATGGTGGGATTTAAATTCCTACCTCCTGTGATGGGGAGGAGGGTTGGTATTGTAGGTGGCGGTGGAGGTAAGAGCGTCTTATCTGCCGATGAATGGGAAGAGGCTGGATTTGATCTGGTTCCTTTTACTAACGAGATCAGGCAGGAGATTAGAAACTGTGTACCGGAGATGTGGTGGGAGTGGATACAAAATCCTGTCGACGTATCTATAATGCCGGAGAGCGCGTGGATGACTGGCTTGCCGGGAAATCTACTGCGAATGATGGCCGAGAGTCCAGAATTTGATCTTGTGGCTGCCAATCTTACTGTGGGTGGTCCTTTCGGCAAAGATGAAATGACTGCTTTCCTGGGCAAAGAGGCCGAAGACACGGTGGCGTTACATGCCAGGAATATAAAACCATTAGCGGTGGTGCTCGATACAGGGGACTTGGGCCGTGACGATTTTGATGATTGGCGTTGGAGAATGCTATCCGATCTTAAGACTCGCCTCGTTTCTTCGGGTGTGGCCGTGTTCCCCTCTATAGGGCAGGCGGCACACACAATTAGTCGGTGCATTGATTACTATCAAAGGAGAGAGGTTCTTACCTAAGGATAGGTCGTACTTGAAGTGAGAATACGTGTCCCTCTTAACATTGGTGTTGTCTAGGGGTTCTTATATGCTGCTGGATTCTATTCAAGGCTGATCTTCAGTATGGCTGAATACTATCTATTTAACTTGTTTCAGAAGGTGCCACTTGCAATGGATTTCTCTGCTACGAAGGCACAGCGTTGCTATTAACCACAAGGTAGTATAGGCGCAGTGAATCATCCATCTTTGAAAAGTCAGAATCCCTTACCTTTCGTATATTCTGGTCACGGTTGATTTACAGAAACAACATGTTTGTAATGGTAGCTTGTTAAGAACTTGCCTTTACTTCATTGTTGATGATACCCTTTTGCAGGTAACAATATGGATTGCATACGATTTCTTGAAGGAATGGACATCTTGAATTTGAATATGATTTTGGTTCCTGCTGAGGCAAGGAGAGAGACACGATGAGGAATTGGTTTATTATCCTTGTTGTTATTATAGTGGCTTGCCTAATAGGGGTAGGTGTTACCAGTGCGTTCCTTGGTGGAGAGGAGGAGTCGGAAGGAATATGGGCGGATATATGGAGCTGGTTTGGAAATACTGGTTGGCGTGTGCTGCTGTACTTAGGTATAGGTGTTATCGCGTATAGCTTGTTGCTCAATATTGCGCCCCGATTGGTTCGACAAACTGTAGCAGTGAAGGAGCGAGGACGGCTACAGGAAGAGGTTGAACAGAGAGCGAATACACTTGTTGGAGTAATAACCAGTACTGGTTCAGGGGTCATAGTTGTTGTGATCCTGTTTAGTATCTTGGTAACACTAGGTTTGAATGTGACTGCCGGACTTGCAGGCCTTGGAGTAGTAGGACTGGCTGTTGGTTTCGGGGCACAGAGCCTAGTCAAGGACTTGATATCAGGATTCTTTATACTGCTTGAGGATCAGTACGGAGTGGGAGACTGGATTGCCATTAGTGGAGTTGATGGTGAAGTGGAGAATCTAAACCTTAGAAGAACAATTGTACGAGATTTGGATGGAGTGGTCCACTCTGTTCCCAACGGTCAGGTGAGTGTATCGAGTAACTATACAAAGGATTTCGGCAGGGCAAATATAGCCATATCTGTTGCCTATAAGGAAGACCTGGAACGTGTGCTGCAACTTGTCAAAGGTACTTGGGAAGACCTAGCAGATGATCCTGCGTTGGGGCCAAAGGTCATGTCACGCGAACCATGGATTCTGCGTGTGGATGGTTTTGGTGATTCTGGAATTACCATTAGGATTGTGGGGGAAACTCTTCCTATGTGGCAATGGACTGTAATGGCCGAGATGCGGGTGAGGCTCAAGAGGACGTTTGATGAATTGGGTATAGAAATCCCTTGGCCACACACCAAGGTCTTCTTTGGAAATATGCCATCAAGTGGTTATTGGGGCTCCGGTAATGAGACAGGAACATTACTGCCTAGAACAAGAGGTGAGGACGCATAGGTTGTTCTACCAATGGCTAGACAAGGTCTTTACCGTGGCTTGGTATTGCTTTTAACCTTCTGCTAGATGTAGTGTACGTGACAGGAATAAACAAAGGCCCCCGGGAGTAGGACTTCCGGGGGCTCCTGTATTTAAGATTGATCTCTTTTTGGAGACCGATACAAAGGGTATTTCACCCTTCTTCTTATGGTGGCAAGTCCACCATATATGTGATGTATTTAGTTTTGAAGGAGTCCGAGCTTTCTATTCTAGTTAATTCACCTCCTTCCTCTGGGGAGGGCTACTGTGGTGCCATCCCCTATCTCGTTACACTGCTATTATCCCTTATCAAGGTTAAATTTTGGGTAAACGCGGTTAAAAGGAAGCTAAATTTTGCATAGAAACTTAGGGATGTTAGAAGGTTATACCAACTCGGTGCTAGTGAAAAACACCTGTTAAGCAATTATTTGTAAATATTGTCTAAGAATTCCAAGCTCGAATAGTGTTCGTATAACCATTGGACAAAGATGATTGGTCGCGTGTTGTGCAAAATGGTTTAAGTGGTTTCAACTAGGTGGAATTAGTATATTTGCAGGATAATCCTAGCCTCAAATGAATTGACAACTAGGTATACAAGGTCTAAAGTTCTTCCTCATCTTATCATTCTTACCTAAAGTGGAGCATGCTATGCATCCTTTCTATGAAGATTTTGTTTCCTACTTAAACCAAGAAAACAAAGAGAAGTGTGTTGAATTTGTCCTTTCCAAATTATCGAAAGGTGAAATCGATGTTGTTACCCTATACACCCAGGTCCTTACACCTTCGTTGAACGAAATGTTTTGTAAAGACAAACAACGTGAGGTTTGTATATGGGAAGAACATGTACGCACTTCTATTGTACGTACAGTAATGGAGTGCTGTTATCCGTATCTAATAGAAGAGCGTAATAAACGGTTGAAACAGAGTACAAAGGGTAAGGTTATAGTTGTATGTCCTACCGAAGAATATCATGAGATTGGCGCACGGATGGTTGCCGACATCTTCACTCTATCTGGATTCGATGTTGTATTCGTAGGAGCAAATACACCTCAGGATGATATCTTGGAAGCTATTAGTTATGTTATGCCTCTTTATGTGGTGATAAGTGTTACTAATTACTATAATCTGGTTGCAGCTAAGCGAACTATCACTAAAATACTCGATACCAGGAATTCATCTGGTCATGATTTCAAGATAATTGTTGGAGGTCATGCTTTTAACCGAAATGCAGATATATATAAAGAGATGGGAGCAGACCTCCATTTGCATACGTTTGAAGATATATTGGCTCTTGCTGAGGAGTAACTGAGATGCTCCCATTCACCATAGCGGCAAGATTTCTTAGATCTGCCAAATCACAAACTGTCCTAATCATCATCGGTATAGCAATTGCTATATCTGTTCAGATTTTTGTTGGGTCACTGTTGGCCAGCCTTCAGAAGGGATTGGTTGAAAAAACTGCGGGTAATCTTCCTCATATCACGATATCTGCTGCAATAGATGGAAATGCCATAACAGGATGGAGAGACATAGTTGATAGTGTAGAGGATGACGATTCTATTGAGATTGTCTCTGTATCAGCAGACTCTAATGCTTTTATGGGTATAGGAGACAATAACAAACCCATTTTGCTGAGAGGATTTGTGTTTGATGATGCAGATAGAATATATGGAATAGGTGAATCAATATATGAAGGGGATATTAATCAAGAACGTGGAGATGTATTGGTTGGTAAAGAATTGGCTGAGGAATTGGATATTAAACTTGGTGACTATTTAGCACTAACAGCACCAGGTGATATCGTCGGCCAGGTGCGTGTGTCTGGGTTCTTTGATCTCGGTGTGGCTAATCTTAATGAGCTCTGGGTGATCACCGATCTGGAAACCAGCCAGGAGCTTTTTGGATTCGGGGATGCAGTTACATCTATTGAACTGGACCTCTATGAAATTTTCGAGGCGGATGCAATCGCGCTCGATATTGAGGATATGCTGGGGAACCCATCTAGTATCAAAGTGGAAAACTGGAAGGGACAGAATGATGATTTGGTGAGTGGGTTGGATGGACAGCGTATGTCTAGTGTTATCATACGAGTGGCAATTCTCGCTTCTGTTGTGATCGCAATTGCTAGCATCCTGGTCATTTCAGTTTTACAGAAGTCCAAGCAGCTAGGCATCCTTAAAGCGATGGGGATTAAGGATAGGGATGCCAGCCTCATATTTGTATACCAGGGGTTCATATTGGGATTAGCTGGTTCGGTTATGGGCATTCTGTTAGGAGTGTTCTTGTTCTATGTTTTTGTGAGTGCTACTGATAATGGGGATAGCTCTCCACTCATTGCATTTCGGCTGGAGAATGGTTTTCTCATTCAGTCTTTCATAATCAATGTGATTGCTTCCGGAATGGCTGGGTTAATAGCAGCAAGGAGATCATCCGGGCTTAACCCTATCGACGTTATTCGCGAGGGATGAGAAATGGACAACATCATTGAGCTGCGAAAGGTGGATAAAATCTATTCAGGTGCTGTGGATACACAAGTACTATTTGGCATCGATCTTGGCTTTGAAGAGGGTTCTTTTAATTCGATTATTGGACAATCCGGAAGTGGAAAGTCCACGCTGCTTAATATTCTGGGTATTCTAGATGTTCCCACGCATGGCGAGGTCAACATAAATGGTAATCGAACTGATACACTGGACAAGAATCGTCTTGCTGAGCTTAGAAATGAAATGATCGGATTTGTCTTCCAGTTCCATTATTTACTCCCAGAATTTACAGCGTTGGAGAATGTTCTAATCCCGTGCCGGATTAGAAAGGGACGTGTTGATGAAGAAACGCGACGCCAAGCAGGTGAGCTCTTTGAGATGGTAGGCCTTTCTAAGGTGAAGAATAATATGGCGACCAAAATGTCTGGTGGCCAGCAACAGCGAACAGCCATTGCGCGCTCGCTTATTAATAAACCAAAAATCATATTGGCGGATGAACCAACAGGCAACTTGGATTCTGATACCACTGCAACAATATACAAAATATTTCGAAAGATAAATCAACAATACGGCACAACATTTATCATTGTTACCCATGATCGCAAGATAGCAGAAGAAGCTGATCGGATTGTAGAGGTCAAAGACGGCAGGATCGAGATGGATATTCGCAAATGATAGTAAAGCCTAAAACGATGGGCTTTGGAAATAGCTATGAGCTCTAATTTTGCTTGTGAGGAGCCACACTGTAGTTTAAACACAACATATTAGTTAGGATTGGTGCTGAATACCAATAGGGATATAGTAGAAGCTATATCCCCGCGTTAATCTTACTTGCCCAGTATATTGCTATCTGTAATAAGCTTTTTAGCGACTCTCTCTAGCTCGTGTTTCGAACCGTTTCACTGAAGCATAATATTTAACGATGGAGCTGGTGGTTTCCTTTAAATGGTCTAACTCATAGACTTAGCCGGTTCTGGGAGCATGCCAGCGGCTGCCATGATGTCTGGCACCACTTCTTCTTTCCCTATGGCCATAATGTGGACACCATCGCATAGGGAATTTCTTTTAATCTCAGCAATCATCCTACCAGCAATCTCGATCCCCTTCTTGAGTCCTTCGCCTTTGGGTGCACTAGCCATCTCGTCGATGAGGTTCTGTGGCACAAATATACCTGGTACGTTTTCGTTCATATACTTGGCCATTCGTGCTGATACCAGTAGTACGATCCCCGCGAGGATCTTAACCTGGAATCGACGAGCATATTGCATGAAATTATCGAATCTGTCTAGATCATAGATGGCTTGAGTTTGGAAGAACTCTGCTCCAGCTTCCACCTTCTTTTCGAATTTTACTAATTGAGGATCTAATGGTTGGGCTTCGGGGGTGACAATTGCTCCAGCGCAGAAATTGACGTTCCCATCCAGTTCGTTGCCTCCTAGGTCCTTTCCTGCCTCCAGTTGCCGGATCGTTTTCAGAAGCTGAACGGAATCTAGATCGAATACCCCCTTTGCCTGCTTGTGATCGCCGACAGGAACGGCATCACCAGTAAGGCAAAGCACATTACCAATGTCTCTTGAATGTGCCAGAAGTAGCTCTGCCTGTAAAGCTAGTCGATTGCGATCTCTGCAGGTCATCTGCAGTATCGGCTCGGCTCCTTGTTCCTTTACACAGAGACAGCCGCCAATGGATGGATAACGCATTACCGAACTCTGATGGTCGGTGACGTTTATTGCATCGACACTGTCTTTGAGTATATCTATATGATGACGCATCTTATTAATATTAGTACCCTTGGGTGGGCCAATCTCGCTACTAACCACGAATTTGCCAGAATTCAGACTCTCCTTGAACAATGATGTCATGTTCTCCCTCCTGACTCACGTAAAGCTAGGTGTATAGGGGGCTTGAATATTACCTGAAGTCACGCTAGCGGTTTATTACGTTAGGATTATCTTTCGTGGTCTGGGTGCCACCTGGTAGTCTTTGGGGGGCTGGTATTCTCTCATTAGATCGAGTCGACCTTGATGCGATAGCTTTTCATGTATCAATGTCCAAGCACAATCCTTTTCCTTGTCCACTTCGCACTTTCCGTTGTTGGTTCCCCCACATGGGCCGTTTAGTAGCCCCTTATGACATCCGGTGATGGGGCAGATCCCTGCTGTTTGGCCGAGGACACATTGCCCACATTGGGCACATGATTCACTAAAGACTCCAGGACTATCTTCCAATCCAATGAACAATGTGTCTAGAGCGGGAAAAACTGGCCGATCGACATATAATCCTACTCTCTGCACTCCCAAAGCGCAGGCCATAACAAGAATAGCGTTTGCGCTTTGGACAGTACCGTCGCTTTCTTTGAGTGCGGCTTCTGTCATTTCATCGCATGCTGTTGGAATTACGGTCCATCCAGTGACCATCTTGCCTTGTTCCTGTAGACGTTCTTTCATGGCGAGGACTTCTTCCCTCCCCCCTGTTTTTGTCATGGTGGCACAAGTGCCGCAGCCAATTACGTAGATTCTATTAAGGTTAGACATATGATGCTCAATTTCTTCTAGTGGTTTTTGCCTGGTAATTGATTTCATCTCGGCCCCCTATTGCCCTGTACTAGCAATCTAGACTTCTCCTGATTAACCTAAAGTTTTTCTATACTTCCAGATCGCATCTTAAGCATCGTCTGGCCTCATATCTTGCCATATCCTCTGGGAGGCAAAGTTCGACCTCCTCAAAACTGTTCCATCTTGTTTCACTTGGGAGTTTGGCTACCTCGATTCGAGGTACTGCTTCCCATGTATCCTCTTCCTCTGACTTCGGTTGTGGTAGCTGTTCTGAAATAGGTGCCCTAAGATCGTGAATCTGAACTCGTGATTCATCTCCTCTCAGGTATTTATCTATGGCGATGGCCGCTCTCTTGCCAGCCGCGATAGCGTCCACAACCATGCCTGGCCCAGACACAAAATCACCGCCTGCAAATACACCAGAGACATTGGTAGATAGGGTGTTGTCATCTACCAAGAGTCTTTCCCATACAGTACGCTCGAGGGCACTATCAGGAGGTAAGAATGATAGGTCTGGGGCTTGGCCCACAGCGGCAACGACAGTGTCTGCGGGAACAAAGAACTCAGATCCTGGGATAACTTCCGGGCGACGTCGACCTTTGTCATCCCTCTCTCCCAACTTCATCCGAATACATTGAAGCCCTGCCACTTTCCAGCTATCGTTGACTACACGGGTTGGGCTAACTAGGAAATCTATGTGAATTCCCTCAGCCAGAGTTTCGTCGTACTCAACTTCCGTAACGGGCATCTCATTTCGAGATCTGCGATAGTATATGCCTACGTCGTTAGCTCCCAGTCGGCGGGCTGTTCTGGCTGAATCTAGGGCGACGTTCCCTCCGCCAATGACAGCGACATGATCACCAATCTTGACTGGCCTGCCGAGCTTCACATCTCTTAGGAACTTGAGTCCATAGTGAAAACCATCGATCTCTTCGAGTTCCCCAGGGATGCCGATGCGGAGACTTCTCTGAGATCCTGCGGCAACGAAGACGGCATCGAATCCGTTGTTTCTCATGCTCTCTACAGTGAAACTGGCATTAATAGGGGCATTATATCTGATCTCCACCCCTCGCTTGGCTATATATTCGATTTCTTTCTCTATGATTTCCTTAGGTAGCCGGAATTCTGGAAGCGCTACTGATAGCATTCCTCCACCGACAGGAAGAGCCTCAAACACAGTAGTGGCATAGCCCATCTGTGCCAGGAAGTAAGCGCAAGCTAGTCCGGTGGGTCCTGCTCCGACAATTCCAACCTTTTGATTGTGAAGTATTGGGAAGGGTTCAGGTGCTGGTAGTGCATCGACATGGTCGAAATACCAATCTGCAGCATAACGTTTCAGTGATCGGATGGCGACGGATTCGTCGAGTTCACCGCGACGGCATTTTGTCTCGCAGGGATGGTGGCATATGCGGCCACAGATTGCCGGGAAGGGATTCCGGTCTCGTATGGTCTCCACGGCTTCTAGATACTCCCCTTCTGCAATGTGAGATATGTACTTGGGAACATTAATTCCCACTGGGCAGGTATGCTGGCATGGAGATATCATCAGACTATTACACTGTGCTGCCGGACATCTCTTATCCCTGATGTGCGTTTCGTATTCTTGCCGAAAGTAGTTGATGGTCGATAGTACTGGGTTGGGGCAAGTCTGCCCAAGTCCACATAGGGCACATTCCTTGACCGTTAGAGCTATATTCTCTAAGGTTGCAATATCGCCTTCGCGTCCCTTGCCCTCTGTAATTCTAGTGAGGATTTCTAGCATTTGTCTCGTACCTAATCTACAAGGAACACACTTGCCGCATGACTCTGCTTGGGTGAAGCTGACAAAGTATCTGGCTATCTCTACCATGCAGGTGCTATCGTCCATTACCACCATGCCACCGGATCCCATGATCGATCCCAGTTTGGCCAGGGATTCATAGTTCACACCTGTATCTAAGTAGCGGGCTGGAATGCAACCGCCGGATGGACCTCCTGTTTGAACAGCCTTAAATCCTTTACCTCTAGGTATGCCCCCACCAATGTCAAAGATAATTGTGTTCAAACTAGTGCCCATGGGTACTTCCACTAGACCGCTATTGGTGATCTTACCGGTAAGAGCAAATACAGCTGTCCCTTTACTCTTTTCTGTTCCAATACCAGCAAATAGATCAGCTCCTTGATCGATGATCTTTGGTATTGCTGCGACTGTCTTGACGTTATTGATGTTACTAGGCTTGCCATCTACTCCCGACTGTGCAGGGAAAGGAGGTCGTGGCCTAGGCATTCCTCTCTTGCTTTCAATGGAGGCCATCAGAGCAGTCTCCTCGCCGCAAACGAAGGCGCCTGCGCCCTCCTTCATATGTAATGTGAAGTTAAAATCTGATCCGAGAATGTTCTTCCCAAGAAAGCCATGCTCTTGAGCTTGCTGTAGTGCAGTTGCGAATCTCGCTACGGCCAAAGGATATTCTGCGCGAACATATATAAAACCTTCATTTGCTCCTATGGCATATCCTGCAATGGTCAAACCCTCTACTACGGCATGTGGATCAGCCTCTAGAATAGAGCGATCCATGAAAGCCCCCGGATCCCCTTCGTCGGCATTGCAGATAACGTATTTCTGATCACCAGGGGAGTTGCGGCAGAATTCCCATTTTTGTCCTGTAGGGAATCCCGCCCCCCCACGTCCACGGAGTCCAGAGTGTTTGATCTCTTCTATGACCTGTTCGGGAGACATCTCAAAGAGCACCTTCCTCAGTGCTCGATATCCTCCTTGAGCTACATAGTCGTCAATTCTTTCTGGGTTGATGTGCCCACACTCACGAAGTATGAAACGCTGCTGCTTGTTGTAGAAGTTGACGTCCGAATACCGTGAAATCACTTGATTGCTGATCGGATCACGATAAAGCAAGCGGTCTACGGGTTTGCCGTCTCTCAATTGCGAGCTGACAATCTCTTCTGCATCCCTGACCTCTACGCCAAGATAAAAAATGCCATCTGGCTCAACAACCAAGCTGGGGCCAAGCCCGCAAAGACCATGGCCATGGCATCCGGAAAAATCCACTACGGCATCTATTAGTCCTTGTCGAGCCACTTCACCTTTGAGTGCCTCATAAACCAGATCGGAGCCCCTCGAAAGACAGGGTGTTTCTTGACAAACGAGAACCGTACGATGGTTTTGCATGCTAGCCCCCATTCCTTTTGGCAGGGAAAAGTTGAGAGACCTTTTTGGGATTCATGTTGCCGTAGGTACTTTTGTCAATTACTATGTTTG
>JAXHVC010000150.1:0-5644 GCA_034189315.1 Chloroflexota bacterium
TCAACAGCTGAACCGTGAGGATCGGAATTGTGAGGTTGTTCTGTGTGTATTGTGGGGTAAGTATCGTGACACAGGTAGTTTTGACTATGAAGAAATGATGAAGGTGTGGGTAGACAGAAATATACCCATAATCCATCTGGATGATCATGACCATCGAAGTCTTCCTAAAGTCTTTGTCGAGCTTAGTCCCAATGCAATAGTAATGCAAAACGATGTTGCACCTTCGGAGTCGGCCCTCTTGGCAGTAGCGCGGTACCAAGGGGTCCCTAGCTTGCTTATCCAAGAGAGTCATATGGGAAAAGGCTCTTTTCGGGGGGGGGATATGGGGGGGTACATGCGAGTTGTTCGATATCTGGCGAGAATGGGAGCTAAGGAGGTTCAGAGTTACATGTCACTCAGTCGTACGTTGGTGGAATTGCACGGCAATCCGCTTGTCCCATTACCAATTGTTTCACGGGATATGTTGGGCAGACTAATGCATCAGCACAATTGGGGGTGTGGTGGTTGTACCAAGCTTGCTGTCTTTGGTGACCAGATGAAACGAAATTTGCTTGATCGTAATATCCCAGAAGACAGGATTGTGGTGACTGGTTGTCCATTATTAGATTCTGTGCATAGTACGCGAACCAGTGTCGATACAAATGTAATCTGTGAGTTACTGAATATCCCATGTGATACTAAGAAACTTCTACTGTTAACCCAACCTTTTGTGAAAGACGGAAAATGGTCTGCACAGCAAGGAGATCAATTTGCATCCACAGTGCTTAAGGCTATGAGCCGAATTCCTGAATGCACCACCTTATTGAAAATTCATCCTAGGGAAAAACGATCTGAATATCAACGGCTTCTCCAAGGTGTTGGGCTAGGTCACATTCCCATCATACAGAGAGAGGTTTCTCTTTATGAGTTACTGGTGATCTCTGATCTTGTAGTAGGTGTGAATTCTACAGCTTTGCTAGAAGCAATGTGTTTTGGCAAGCCTGTGGTTGTAGTCAATCTTTATCAAGAATCGGACGTGTTTGGTTTTGTTACTAGTAGAGCTGTGTTGAATGTAGAAGACTCAGAGGTATTAGATTCAGCAATACAAACTGCCCTCTATGATGAAGATGTAATGTTGGAACTTTCCGAAAAGAGAGAAAAGTACGTATATGACAATGCCTATCTAATAGACGGAAAGGCATCGAAGCGGGTGGCAGATCTAATATTCGATCTAGCTGAGAGGTAGTAAAGGAACAACGATGAAGAACAATGCCATTGCAATTATTCCAGCTCGTGGCGGTTCGAAAGGCATACCCCGTAAGAATGTGCGCTTATTACATGGAAAGCCACTAATTGCACATACGATTGAACATGCATATCAAGCTCGTAGTGTAGATAGGGTTGTTGTATCGACAGATGATCCGGAAGTGCGAAGTATTTCTGAGAGCAATGGAGCTGAGGTCGTTTTGAGACCTGCAGAAATCAGTGGCGATACTGTGTCATCTGAGTGCGCTTTGTTACATGTGCTGGAACAGCTTCGGCAGACTGAAGGATACGAGCCTGAACTCGTTGTATTCCTGCAGTGCACATCGCCATTGACGTTGCCTGAAGATATCGATGGCACAGTTGAAGCTCTTTTGTCCCAGAACGCCGATTCTGCGTTCACAGTAACGCCGTTCCATCGTTTCCTGTGGAAGCAAACTATAGATGGTGAAACCATCGGCATCAATCATGACAGTCGAGAACGCTTGCTTAGACAGGAGCGGGGAGAACAGTTCCTGGAGAATGGTGGAGTATATGTAATGCGTGCGAATGGATTTAAAGAGGCAAAACACCGTTTCTTTGGGAAGATCGCTATGTATGTCGTACCTGCGAACCGTACTGTGGAGATTGATGAATCGCTTGATTTGTGCATTGCAGAAATCATGATGCAAGATTGGCAACGGAAGCAGCAAGTAACTAGGTTGCCATACCAGATTGCTGCAGTAATATTTGATTTTGATGGAGTGTTCACAGATAACAAGGTTTTTGTGTTACAGGATGGTAGAGAGGCGGTAGCCTGTGATCGTAGTGATGGATGGGGAATCGCTGAGCTTAAGAAGATGGGGAAAGCACTATTAGTACTTTCTACTGAAGAGAATCCTGTCGTGAATGCACGCTGTTACAAACTAGGTGTGGATTGCCTTCATGGTATTTCTGATAAGCGTGGAACTTTGATGTCATGGTTGGCTGAACGCAATCTAGATCCTGCGCAAGTGGTCTATGTTGGTAATGATGTGAATGACCTGGGTTGTATGCAGAGTGTTGGGTGTGCAATAGCCGTCTGCGATGCTCACCCGAAGGTTCAGTCTGCTGCTCAGATTGTACTTTCGACCCCTGGTGGACGTGGTGCGGTTAGGGAGGTTGCTGCGCTAATTGAGCAGAGAATGGAGGGATGCAGAAGTGCCTCGCGTGATTGACATTGCTGGTCGAATGGTGGGAGAGGGGTGTCCTGTTTATGTAATTGCTGAGATCGGGATCAATCACAATGGTGAAGTAGGAATCGCAAAGAAGCTTGTTGATGCTGCTGTACTTGCTGGATGCGATGCTGTGAAGTTTCAGAAACGTACTCCGGAATTATGTGTTCCTCCGGAACAACGTGATGTGGTGAAGGAAACCCCTTGGGGTTTTATGAGTTATCTGGAGTATCGACACCGTATCGAATGGAGCTCTAGAGAGTATGCTGAGATAGATACCTATTGCAGGGAGAAGGGGATCACATGGTTTGCCTCTTGTTGGGATGAGCCTTCAGTGGATTTCATCGAGGGCTTTGATCCTGTTTGCTACAAAATACCATCGGCATGTCTGAATGATAGTGGTTTGCTGAAGTACATAAATTCCAAGGGACGACTTGTTATTCTTTCTACAGGTATGTCTACGATGGAAGAGATCTCTCGTGCTGTCACTCTCTTAGATCAAGAACGGTTACTGATCACTCACAGCACTAGTAGCTATCCCTGCAAACCAGAAGAGCTTAACCTTCGTGCTATTCCAAGACTGCAGCAGATGTTTGAATGCCCTATTGGTTATTCGGGTCATGAGGTTGGTCTACAGACGACTTATGCCGCTGTAGTAATTGGTGCTTGTTTGGTAGAACGTCACATCACTCTTGACAGAGCAATGTGGGGAAGTGATCAGGCTGCATCCGTTGAACCTTCGGGATTTATGCGGTTGGTTCGTGATATTCGCACAATAGAATGTGCTTTAGGGGATGGTGTGAAGAGGGTATATGAAAGTGAGCTTATGAATCTTCAGAGACTAAGAAGGGTGGGAGCTAGTACCCTCTGAGGATTACTTGTGTCACTAATCTAAAACCTCTTATTAAATCTTTCATAAGCTAGGGAATTCAGTCCAAGACTAAGTGAAAGTGAAAGTGAAAGGATGTGACACTACAGGTTATTTGGTGAATGAAGTTACCGTGAGGATAGATTGGCAAAGTGGTAATGTAATGATAAGTATGATAAAATAAAGATAAATAGTGATATTTAAAGACTTATTGAAGATATTTAACATGTAGCGAAGGTTTTTTAAGGGGAAAGTAATCTCGTAATGCTTGGCAGTGGATGTGTATGATCGGCGGTTTGAGTTTGTGGTTGGATCTGATTGTCTGTTAGTGATATAGAGTTGAAGTGCCGAAAATGAAAACAATAGTGACCGGTGGGGCGGGATTCATCGGAAGCCATCTTGTGGACCGTCTGTTAGATGATGGGCATCAAGTGATTGTTCTAGATAGTGGTGTTTCGGGGAGGCCGGAAAACCTAATACAACATAGCGGCAATTCAAAGCTGAGTATTCATTGGATAGATGTGAGCGATTTTGACTCCATTCAACACTTGTTTGTTGGAGTTGATTGGGTTTTTCATCTAGCATCGTTAGCAGATATTGTCCCCTCGATTAAACAGCCGATGAAATACCATAAGTCGAATGTGGATGGTACTATTGCTGTTTTAGAAGCTGCTCGGCTCACCGGGGTTAGAAGATTCATCTATGCAGCATCGTCCTCCTGCTATGGCATCGCCAATATGTATCCAACGCCAGAATCTGCACCAATTAAACCCGAGTATCCTTACGCCCTAACCAAGTACCTTGGTGAACAGAGTGTGTTGCACTGGAATAAGGTATATGGATTGCCCTGTATTTCGTTGCGATTGTTCAATGTGTTTGGCACCCGATCACGAACTTCTGGTGCGTATGGTGCAGTCTTTGGTGTGTTTCTGGCGCAGAAGATTGCGGGTAGTCCATTCACTGTTGTAGGCGATGGGACACAGACTAGGGATTTTACCTTTGTTACAGATGTTACAAATGCGTTTGTGTGTGCAGCCGAGTCGACACTAGAAGGGGAGGCCTTAAATGTTGGATCTGGTGGAACATATAGTGTGAACTCTTTAGTGGGACTACTTGGTGGTGATGTAGTGTATATACCCAAGCGTCCAGGTGAACCGGATTGTACATTTGCTGATACAAGCAAGATCATGCAGATGTTAAGTTGGCAGCCACAGATTGGTTTCGAGGAAGGCGTTCAAATTATGCTTAATAATCTTGAGCTGTGGAGCGAAGCTCCAGTATGGGATGAAGTATCTATTGCAGAAGCCACTCGTGACTGGTTTGAATACCTAGGGAATTCTCCAAGTATAACAGGAATAGCATGATCGAAAGCGGTGAAAGATTAACTAGAGAAAAGATAAAGAGCCTTGATGAACTGGTTGGGGTAGTGGAGACAATCCGGGCTGCCAGCAAGAAGGTTGTTCATTGCCACGGAGTGTTTGATTTGCTTCACGTGGGGCATATGAGACATTTGGAACAGGCAAAGGGATTTGGAAATGCCCTGGTTGTTACTATAACCCCAGACCGGTATGTCAATAAAGGGCCTCATCGCCCAGCGTTTAGTGAGGACTTACGGGCTGAGGCTATCGCAGCGTTGGATGGAGTTGATTACGTTGCGATTAATCGATGGCCTACTGCGGTAGAGACAATTCAGCTCTTGAAGCCTGATATCTATGCAAAGGGGCCTGATTATAAGGATACCCGATGTGATTATACGGGGAAGATTTGTGATGAAGAGGCGGCGATTCTCTCGGTTGGTGGCGAAATCGTATTTACAGAAGATATCACGTTTAGTTCGTCTAGTCTCATTAATAAATACATGCCTGGATTTCCAAAGGAAGTAAGCGATTACTTATCACAGTTTTCTAGTAAGTATTCGGCAGATGATGTGCTTGGATATCTTGATAGTGCCCTAAAACTCAAGGTGCTAGTTATTGGGGAGACGATAATTGACGAGTATCAATATTGTAACATCATTGGGAAATCTGCCAAGGAACCAATTCTGGCTGCCCAGTATCTCTCAACTGAGAAATTCGCTGGTGGAAGTCTGGCTATAAGTAATCATGTGGCGGGATTCTGCGAAAGAACAGGGCTTATTACCTTCTTGGGTGCCGAAGACAGTCAGGAGAGATTTGTTCGTCAGCATCTCAAGGACAATGTCGAAGCCACGTTTCTATATAAAGGTAACTCTCCAACCATCATTAAACGACGTTTTGTTGAGGGTTATCTGATGCAGAAGCTCTTTGAAGTCTATGTGATGAATGATCAAGAATTGAGTATGTTGGAAAACAGGGAACTCTGT
>JAXHVC010000151.1:0-26287 GCA_034189315.1 Chloroflexota bacterium
CTCAAATTCATCGCAAAGCCAGCATCCTTCAATTTCCCTCTTATTGCAACATTTTCTGATTTTACAGTATGGATTGCCACCGCTACCTCTACAGGTGTGTTTACAACGTAGTTTCACCATCCCACCAAGAACATCATAGCATTGCTTGTAGTCTTTGAATATTCTGAAGAAAGATAGTTCCGAAAGCACTGCCGCTGTCCTGTCAAATTTGGCGCTTCGTAATTCCTTCCTTAAATCTCGTGCTAAGTCAGCTATCTTTCCAGTGTGATTGGGGCATTCACCACAATACAACCCGCAGAATGCAAGCAATTCTCTTTTGTTTGTCATCTAAAAAAATCTCCATTTTTTATACAGTTAACAATATAAAGGGGACAGATTTATTTTCTACCCTTTTCTGGTACACTTACACTTCGAACTCACAGTCAAGAAAACAAGAAAATAAATCTGTCCCCATTTTGTTTATATTCTTTATTTTCCGGTTTGCCATGACGAGTTGTTGCCTTCCTAGGGATTGTCCTCTACAATATGCATTTTTGTATCTTTTCCCTCTCTTTCGGAGAAAATTCATGACCATAGAGACGCAGGAAAATCTCTCTTCTTATATCCTTCGCATCCGCATCAGGATTCTTCATTTTTACAGATGCCGCAATCTGCATGCGCACCATATCAAACATGGAAAATCCCATCTTCAGCCTTTCCTCACCACTTTTTTGCATCATCATCTCATGAAAGCGGGCTTCGGCTTCTGGGCTCGTGTCTTTCATCTCTGCACCTTATTATATGCCTTATCCAGCCCTAAATTGGATACCCACTTCTCAATGTAATCCCTGTCAACGTTATGAAGGGTAATGAGCAAGTTTCCAACGTCTTTCAGTTGCATCTCCGATAAGCTATCTTTCGCCCAATAAAGTTTGGAAATGACAAGGTCTTCCGGTGATGTAATGTCGATCTTCATGTCTTCAAAAACAATACTCTGTCTTCTGGCAAACTCAAGCCTGCGGTATTCTGTATCTTTCTTGATTATAAAGTCAACTTTAACGATACTTTCATTGTGAATGATGTTGAACATATGTTTATTACGAACAGCGGCTTTTACAGAATCCGCATCTATATAGAAATCGTCAGAAAAAATCGAGCAGAGTTTCTCGATGTCATTCTCCTCAACCTCGATCACGATATCAATGTCCCTGGTCATCCGAGGTGTTGTGTAAAAATTTGCAGCCACGGATCCGCTTACCATATAACGGATATCAGCCAATTCCAACCTTTTCACAACAATTTTTAGAACTTCCAGTTCAGTTGTCACAAAGTTTTTCCTCTTTTTTCGGTTCCCTTTGGTTAGATGATGATCGTATATGGCCAGGGCTAATGACTTAGCCGTGCACTGCTAACCTTACGATCGCTGAGATGCAACAGATGGTAGAGGTAATCATCAAAAGGCATACCCCGGAAACATTGCAACTCCTAACCCAGTTCAAGGGGGTCGAGAGATACAAAGCGCAGCTGCGTGCGGTCTTGAACCAAAACTATCCGCCAAAGCTGCATATTTTACATCTAGTTACGATGTCAAATTTGCTTAGCTATGTAACGCTATGTACTATAACGCTACATCTTGAATACCATAACGTTGCCACCACTCAAGCCCGAATTCTGCACAAGAGCAGTCTTGGGTGAATTGGGTACCTGTCTCTTGCCAGCCATCCCTCTCATCTGCAGGACAACCTCAGCTATCATCCGTGTACCGGTAGCCCCCATAGGATGGCCACAGCCAACTAAACCACCATCGGTATTCACAGGGATCTTCCCGGTGATCTCCGTATTCCCCTCCCAAATGAAGCTACCACCTTGGCCCATGGAACACAAGCCAAGCTTCTCAATGGCAGCAATTTCGTTGCTGCTGACAGTATCCTGAACCTGAGCGACACCAACATCAGAGGGACCAATTCCGGCTATTTCATATGCCTTCTTTGCCATCTCCTCAATAGGGGCATCTTCCAGCAATGTCTGAGGATTCTCCCATTTGGCCATTCCCCCAACCCAACTAGATAGAGTCACGGGATTATTAGTATATTCCTTGGCCTTCTTGGGGGAACATACTATTATCGCAGCGGCACCACTGGCATTGCAGGTAGACATGCGTGCTGAGATAGGATCAGCAAGCATCGCTGAATTGAGTATTTCATCTACACTCAAAGCTTTTTGCACAGCAGCATTGGGATTAATGCATGCATTTCTATATGCCTTTTCTGCAGCCTTAGCAAACTGCTCCCGAGTAGTACCATATTCACTCATGTGCTTACGCGCCATCTGAGCATATGCCTCTGGTATAGACATTATTCCCATAAGATGGCTAGTATCCGTATAGGTGCCATCAGGTGGTTTGCCCCCAGTTGGACTCTGGCTGGATGGTGCTCTTTCGCCACCGATAACCAATATGAGATCATGTCCCCCAGCAGAGATCAACTCTGCGGCCATTATTACGGCGCGGGTTCCACCAGCACAAGCCATCTCGATATTGCTCACCGGAACTTGAAATACGCCAATCTCATTGAATACCATCATTCCAGTGGTCACCATCTGCCTGGCATGAGCCATTATACCCATCTCGATATCTTTTACATTAATACCTGCATCCTTAAGAGCTATCAAGGCTGCATCTCGAGATAAGGCATTCAAATCACCAGGATCTTGCTGGAATTTGCTAACTCCAACGCCTAGTATCACAGCTTCTCTTTCGGCCATGTAACCTGCCTCCCTACTTTTTGAATACCATGACATTACCACCACCGGCCCCGGCATTATCCAAAACACCAGCATTTACGGGTGTGGGTATTTGTCTCTTCCCTGCTACACCTCTCATCTGCCATGTGATTTCACTCACCATGCGTAATCCGGTGCAACCAATGGGATGGGCGCAGCTCACAAGTCCGCCGTCGGTGTTCACCGGGATCTTTCCGGTGATCTCCGTATTACCCTCCCATACGAACGGACCGCCTTCACCTTCAGGACAAAAACCAAGCTTCTCGATTATCAGGATCTCACCCGGGCTGAATGCATCATGTAGTTGACACACCTTCATATCCTCAGGTCCCATTCCAGCCATGGCATATGCCTTTTCGGCAGCCCACCTCACATCGCAATCCTCCATCTCTGGGTCTTCCTTATCATACTTGGGCGTCGAGCCCTGCCACCCCGACAAGAAGATAGGATTAGTGGTATACTGCTTGGCCTTTTCGGGTGAACACAAAACCACCGCGGTGGATCCATTAGCATTTGCTGAACACATATACATTGTTATAGGATCGGCGATCGGGCGAGAATTCATGATCTCTTCCATTGTATAGATCTGGGGGTAGCAAGCATTGGGATTCAGACTACCATTTCTATGTGCCTTCTCTGCAGCCTTGGCGAAATGCTCCACAGTGGTACCATGCATAGCCATATGACGACGAGCCATTAAAGCATAAGCCCCAGGCATGGGCATCAATCCCAGCGCCATCTCCAGAGGGAAACTGGCAAAATCCGGTATCTCTCCAACTGCTGGAACTAAGCCTCGCGGCATTCTTTCTACGCCAACAACCAATGCCATATCGCAGGCACCTGCAGATATCAGCTCAGCTGCAAACATTGCACCACGAGAGGCACTAGCGCAGGCCACTTCACAGTTAGTCACCGGAATATCCTTGATCCCCAAGGAATTGAATATGCTCATACCGGTTCCGGCACACTGGTTTACATGACCACAGAAGCCCATCTGAATGTCTTTTGCTTCCACTCCTGCATCTTTGAGCGCCGCTGTTCCCGCTTCCTGCCCCATCTCCACCACATCACGCAAATCCCTTTGGAATTTGGTCATGCCCACACCCAGTACAACAACTTCTCTCTTAGCCACTTCTAGTCTCCCCCTTTCCCAGTCCAGACAGATCGGTCAACTGGTCTGAAAGCAGGACCTAATTGTATTGTTTCTGGGTCTTCGCTAAAAGTAAATGGGGTAAGCTCTACCTCCATCCCTACCTTTACTTTATCGATGTCACAATAGCGTAACCACGCTAATAACCAAGCTTTCTCTGGCATTAGCTGTATCTGTGCACTAATAAAAGGAACCTTGCTCGCTAGAAGCATCATGGGATACGTGTTGTAGACAATTGTGTAACTATAAACCACTCCCTTGTCGCTTAACGTTACGCTATCCATCTCCATTGCACCACAATTGGCGCAAACTACCCGCGGAGGATAAAAGGAATCCCCACACTTTTTACATTGCGTACCAATAAGACGATACTCTCCATCCGGCGTTTCTGGAACGCTGAAGTGTTGCGGACGGGCGGATACTTTCTTCTTCTCTTTATTCTCGTCTGCAGTCACTTACTCCTCCTTCCCCTTTATGTATTCCACACCCTGTAATCAACACCCACACATCTTCCCTCCCTGAAGGGAATCACCTCAGTTAAGTAGACATACAGCAAGTCCATTGCCCACTCTAGAGTCTCCTTCAAGAAAGACCTACCACTTGGTAACACTGGACAAACGAAACACCAATCCCACTTAGCACACCATTTTCTTGAAAAGTTGCTTCAAAGAGGAGAAAACCAATGTAACCCAGGAGAGAGGAGCCTCGTATTCGGCGATAAACGTCCTCCTTTTGTTGGGAACTACGCCCCAGCTACCACATCGGCATGATAGCCCAAATCATATCTATTGTCAAAATCACTACGCTAAAGTAAACCACGTACGGATTAGCATCCTTGTATCGATATCCCTCTTCGTATAGGAAACAGGTCGACAATCCTTGGCACAACTCTATTTCAGCACAGACAGAACATCCACAAGTTCGGACTGGCTCAGAGGTTCTCCCCACTAGTCTTCATTCATATCAATATGATTCACACATGTTTTATATTGGATTCGATAATCATGGATTGGCGGAAACCTGTTTGGTATATCAATCTGTGTGTGACACTATGAGCTTACATTAACATTCTTGACTTTAGACTCACATACTCTTTGCTACCAACAATCACGTGATCCAACACTTCAATCCCCACCAGATCACCAACCTCGACCAACCTCTTCGTCAACTCCACGTCCTCCTGTGACGGGGTTGGATCGCCGGACGGATGATTATGGACGAACAAGACCGAAGCTGCACTGGCAGTAATAGCTTCTTTGAAAACTTCCCTCGGGTGAACAATACTGGCATCCAAGCTACCAACAGAGATCTCACAATCGCGGATCACCTGGTTTCTTGTATTCAACAGCAACACCCAGAAATGCTCTTTTTTCTTGCCCCTTAATCTAGAACTAAGATGCTTCACCACTGTCTTGGGATTGCTGACTACATTGCTCGGTGATAATTGCATATCTCCACATTCAATCCTACGGCCCAGCTCAAACGAGGCTTTTAATTGAGCTGCTTTGGCGGGACCAATGCCCTTCAGCCTCATCAATTCCTCTGACGATGCATTGGCTATTCCTTGCAGATTGCCAAAGGTACTTAGTAACCGTTGAGCAGCTAGCATCACAGATTCCCCCTTCACACCCTTCCCTAATACCAATGCCAGTATTTCCTGTGTGGATAATACGTCCTCACCCATTCGAAGCAGTCTTTCTCGAGGCCGCTCCGAACTTGGAAGATCACGCACAGTGAAAGAATCCTTCACTGCTGTTTCTCCATCTCAGAAAGTAAGTACGACTTCATCAGCTCTTCTAACTCACCATCCAACACTGCATTGGCATCACTCGTTTCATAATCAGTCCGATGATCCTTCACCATTTTATAGGGATGAAGAACATAGCTGCGAATCTGACTACCCCAAGAAGACGGTGCGTGTTCTCCCCTAAGTTTGGACCTCTCCTCAGACCTCTTCCTAACTTCCTGCTCTAATAGGCGCGCCCGAAGTACTTTTAATGCATTTTCTTTGTTCTGTAATTGTGATCGCTCGCTCTGACAAGTAACGACTATCCCAGTGGGTATATGGGTGATACGAACAGCAGAGCTTGTCTTTTGCATGTGCTGACCACCAGGCCCACTGGAACGGAAGGTATCTATTCTTAAATCTTCCGGTACCAGATCAACTTCCACTTGATTTTCCGCTTCTGGTAGCACCTCCACTTCTGCAAATGATGTATGTCGAGCATGATCTGCATCAAATGGAGAAAGGCGAACCAGACGATGCACTCCATGCTCCGATTTAAGATTGCCATAGGGACGCTTTCCTTTGATCTCAATTAGAGCACTCTTGATTCCTGCCTCCTCTCCAAGATTAACTTCTAACACCTCCGCTTGGTAACGACCACGCTCAGCCCACCTGAGATACATTCTCAACAGCATTTCAGCCCAATCCTGAGACTCAACACCACCACTACCAGCATGAATGGTCACAAGCACATCGCGCCTATCATACTCCCCAGTAAACAATAGCTGTAGCTCCAACCTGTTGAAGCGTACTTCAAGTTCTTTTGCTTTGTCTTGGATTTCATCTTCTAGAAAGCTAGCAGCCTCCTCGACCGCCAGGTCAATCAGATCTAGCAGCTCTGAAGACTCACATTCTAGCGTAGCCCAGTCTTCAATGAACTCCTTAAGCTCTGCCAATTCCCGCATATCGTCTCGCGCGGCTAAGGGATCTTTCCAGAAGTCGCTCTGAGCAGATTTCTTCTCTAGCTCGGCTATCCTTGTTTTCTTGGATTTTATGTCAAAGATACACCAACATGGAAGAAATCCGTCCCTGTAGATTTTCTACGCGTTCTCTATGGTTTTGCACTATCTCCCCTCAGACGCATTGAATTAATTGATATCAATATAGAAAATTCTCAAACAGACTCACATAACCAACTGCAGTATTAATTGGGGCACAAGGCACTTAATCTTTTTAGACATGCACCTACCAAGTGCTCTGATCCCAGAATCCTCATGAATGTTACCACGTTGAAAACACCGAATATCAACTTCCTTGCTACAAGGCAATATTCACTATTGATCTGAAGATTGCATCTAATTCACAAGAATGGATGCCAAGCAATAAGCCCCATCATGAAAGGTCCAACTCCTCCAAGCGTCCCGAAGCTGCCAAATGCGCCAGGCGGGTTGGTTCTGGTATCCTATACTTCCCACAAGATTTCATCACCCAATGTATAGCATTATTCAGGTTCACTTTGTGTCCAATAGAGATATATATTGGCTTGGTATTGGCTTTTGTACATAAAGCAACCCCAATAACCTGATCCTTATCATATAGCTCGCTAAAGTTTCCCGGCACGCTTTTCACAGGATCATGCTTGCCTATGAGACGAGACTTCGCACAACCAATAGTGGGTAAATCGAGGAAAAGACCAACATGCGATGCAAGCCCCAACCTTCTAGGATGAGCTATACCCTGACCATCCATTAGTACAAGGTCAGGCATACACTTAATCCTCGTCCAAGCAGCCAACAACAAGGGTGCTTCACGGAATGACAATAAACCTGGAACATATGGAAACGTGACTCTTAGCCGAACTAGTTTGATTTCTACTGGAACCAGCTCTGGATAGCGCACCACCACTATGGCTCCTGTGGCAATCCCTTCCAAATTAGGAGCAGATATATCAGTGCCCGCTATAAACCGAGGGTCGACAACTTCATACTCAGTCACTACATCTGCTGCTAAATGAGTTTGCAGTTCTTTCGCCTCCGCAATAGAGACACCCCAGTCATGCAGGTGACGCACCTCCATTAGGCCGTCATTATAAGCGTTTGGTCTATATCCTAACAACCTAGCCCATCCAAGCTAGTCTTTCCTCTCTACAACCAGCTAGGCAGACAATATCTTACACACAAACAAAGAGAAATATCATCATTATCAATTACGATAACAGCTGAACAATGATCATAACAGGATTAAAACATACTACATTGTATACTGAATATGAGAGATGAATTCACTGAATCATAGCCACTATATTCCAAATATCCAAGAGGATTACAGTGATATGATGGATGAAGGAATCATCACCGAAGCCAGCACCCTGGCGGCATTTAAGGGCTAATCCCAGTTAAGTCTCCTGCCCCGGCCTTAATAAATGATTAACTTCCATGGGCTGCTGGCCTATACGGTGACGCCATATCTTGAGTATGCATGCAACATGCATAGCCTCAATTGGGATTATTTATAACACATCAAAGTAAAGTGGCTGGTGATGAAAGTAAATAATGCAGTTAAGACAATATAAACATTGGGTAAGAGCATACGGCTGTCGGATATCAACACATTCTTCTTCCTTAGAAAGGAGGTAATAACTGAAACGATTGAGTACTTAGCTCACCAAAGGAGGTTAATGGCAAAACCCAATTGTTACTCAATATGATTATGCTATTTGTTCAATCGCTGGTTTTTGGAATTACAGATGTTAGTTTGATTATCGACAGCCTGTTTTCATACTGTCTCTTAAATCATAGGTGAGTTAAAGACCCAATCGTTAACTGAATACGCAAAGAGGTATCACTTACTGCCCATCTTCTTCAGGCCACCACCCCCACCAACTTTCATCTCCACACCTAGAACACCTTATGGTGCTCACAACATAACCGTGTGCCCCACAGGATTTGCAATGGAATTTTCCTCGCATAGCATATCCCATCGTATCTGATGATTTCCGCGCCATTATGCTGATTTGTTTTTCCATCTCATCCAGCCTCTCTGTTACTGACCTGAGATCATCAGAAAGCATCCGTATAAGCGTATGCACATCTTCCCTGGAATCATCTTGCTGACCAAGCCGAGTGATGGCGATATCGAGCTTCTCCATTCGCTCTGACAACTTGGTCACAGCGTTTTCAATAACATCCACACCCCTTTGGGCTTCCTCTGCCTGCGCCTCGATACCTGTTCTAACATTAGTGAAACGCCCTGGACGCTGCCCCTCACCTATATCAGTATCAGATAAAGGTGAAGCATCGCCCCCTCCCAAGTCACGACGAGTAGACCGAACACCATCCTTTTTATCCTCTACATGCCAAGATCCCAATGTATCGGCCTGACCAGACTGAGAGATTCCAGTACTTGAATGTATATCATTTGTACTTGGCGAGTTCGGTACAGCAATTGTGTCCCCAGATATTCTGGTTTTATCGCTCCATTCCTTTGAATCTACCAGGTTCTGAGTAGCCTTACCACTTCGTCTTCCACCCTTAAGCTGACTAGCCTCATCTGCATTCTGTGCATAGGATACACCTGATTCCAGACCACCACTACCAGTTCCACCTACTACCTGTTGAACAGACTCTCTTTTGCCTAAAAGTTCCTCATTATCTCCTACTGCAGAAGGGATACTAGCAGTAGGAACAGACATCGTCTCAACACTAGTTTCAGAACTAGTCTGGTCCTTAGGATTTCGCCCGCTTGTAGATGGCATCACTGTCCGTGCTCCCCCCAACTTACTACTTTCTATAGGAGCCGCCTCCTTAATTCCTTCACGTTCGTTATAACCAACATCATTCTGATGGTTCACTTCCCCTACAATCCCATTACCTCCAGTTGATCGTAGACCACCAGCTTTGTCGACTGTCGAGCCATCCACATTCGATTCAGTCATGCTACGAGACAACCATTCCTGCAAAGATCTTTCAACATCAGATATCTGTTCGATGCCATCAGCGTCACTGCCTTCAACCTGTGAAGAAGACGAATCTTGTGTTTCCTCTACCACTCCCGATGCCAAATCGCTTTGACTAAAATAGCCTTGTTCACGTCTATTTACAGTATCAGCGCTTGGCCTCATCACAAGTCGATCTTGATTGGCACTACCAACGACCCCTAATCCCCTTGATTCAGCATCATAACCATGCTCCGTAGAAGACCGTTCTATCTCTTCTCCACTTGATCTCATGACGAGCTTATTCCTACTAACCATATCATTGACAGCGGCACATTCATTCCCCGATTCCTGCCCCTCCTCAACGGAAGATTCTTCATCCAGCACTAAGTAATCGTCATCGCCAGATTTGATTCGCTGATCTTCCCGGATGGCGAATCCAGCATCATTCACCTGTGTATTAAGGCCGCCGTTATGGATGGAACTATCTGTCCGACCTATATCCGATACATACATAGGAGACTGGTCATCACCTCTACCATATACATTATCAGACTCAACACCGGTATCAGCATCCACTTGATAGCCGTCATCATCATATGTATCCCGCTGCCACGAATCATCCTCATTTATGTCTTCTTCAATTCCGTCATCATAAGCACCAGCAGTACGTATCCTCCCCAGCAACACATCCATGCCTCCTCGCACAACTGGGTCTTCTTTCTTTTGGCTTGAACCCTTTCGAAATGATGGTCGCTTCAATGTTTATTCCTTACCACTACAATCAAACATCTCTGCATATTCAAGCAAGGTCAAGTTTATATCATCATGATGTTGATAAGTCAAGACAATTGAAGTATTTTAGATATAAATATTGTAATGGAATCAAGAACTCAAATACCCATAGTGTATACGATAATCATCATATCCCAAGGTTGAATGAATATACTCATACACATTGCAGGAGATGACATACTAGTTGCATGCAGCAATCAAAAGGGGGATCTCATGTATTAGTCATACAACTAATACACACATGCAATAATTCGCTTCGGAAGACATTATCCAAAGCTGAGGTTGCCAATTGAGTTAAAACGCATACTGTTTAAGCATCGCGTTTGGTTTGATAGGATAGGTAGGGTAATTACAGACTAATCTGTTCACTTCTATCAAACTCAACATCTTTCGGAAGCAATAATGGCCGCTCCCAAAGCACCTGCTATCTGGGGTTCATCGGCAACAAGGAGGATAGTCCCAAGCTTCTGTTGTAAGGCACGTACAACTCCGGCATTCTTGGCCACACCACCAGTCATAACAACTTTCTCTCTTAATCCAACCTGGCCTACCATCCCAGTGATTCTCCTGGCCACTGCAAGATATAATCCTTGGGCAATATCTGCGCGTTGACATCCACTGGCAAGTAGAGAGACAACCTCGGTCTCTGCAAACACGGTACACATACTACTAATTTCCAACAGTTCCGTAGAATGCTTAGCGACATCTGCCATCTCATCTAACTCCACATCAAGTACCCCTGCCATGACCTCAAGAAAGCGGCCAGTACCTGCGGCGCATTTGTCGTTCATCACAAAGCTAGACACTGTTCCTTCCTGCCCCAGAGAAATTGCCTTGCTGTCTTGGCCACCAATATCAACTACCGTACGAACTTCAGGAAACATCGAATGGGCCCCACGAGCATGACATGTTATCTCGGTTATCTGAGCATCGGCAAAAGGCACCCTTATTCGCCCATACCCTGTGGCAATAGTATAGGCAATGTCACCCCGATTCAGCCCACTCAAACGGAGAGCTTCATTTAGAGAATCCTCTGCTGCCCCTTCGAACAACGAACCACTACGCAAAATGCTATGTGATATTATGTGTAAGTCATCGTCCAGCAAGACAGCCTTTGTGCATACCGATCCAACATCAACACCTGCTACCACCATACTAAAACTACCTTCTTCTAAGATTATATATTCATATTACTTCGAGCCATTGTTCATTACACGTAAACTAAAACCGCAAGATGAGACTGCTCAGCGATAACCAGACACCGAGGTCTATGCAGAATAATACCCTAAGAGCCTTTTATTGCCCTTAGGGTATTTAGCTTGGCAAAGATAAACTCACAGAAAAATCCAAACAGGCAAAAGGGCATAGAGGAACCAGATCCTACCTGCGCCTAGCACTCCTTCGGGCATCGATGGTCTCGAACAAGGCCTGCATTCGTGTATCTATCTGGGCCTCAGAGACCATCTTGGAATCAACCATATCGGCATCTATTATTACCCCTGGAACACCATACTTCTTATCGATTATATCTATCATATCAGCATGACCCATACTCCATATTCGACAGCTCTTTGAGGTAAACATTATCAAACCATCAAGAGAGTAGTCCTCGACAACCTCTCCTATGAACGGTACGGCCATTTCAGCTGAGTGTTTGGGAGCAATCTCTGGGTTATACCACAGCTGAATATAGTTATGAATCGGATCGGCATTGGGATCAATTGCCTCTGGATGTGGGAAAAACTCCCATGGATACCTACCTACCAATGGCACAGCGCCACAAGAGGTGAACTTACGGCTGAAAATACCCAAGAATGCCCAGGGCAACCAGCCATCCCAATATATACGATACTTCTCTTCGGGTATAATAGCGGCACGCCCTTGGGCCGATCGTTCCGCTAACTCCGCCTTGAGCTTCTCATAGTATGGGATTGTCTCGGGCTTACCCATGAGATAAAACACTGGGGCAATACTAACTCCATAGTCCCATAATGTCCAAGGTGATGGTATTTGCTTAAAAAACTCCCAGCATTCGTTACGCAATGTGGCAGCCTTTTTCAGCACAGCCAATATTTCTGACATCCTGTCCGACTTGAAAGGGGTACCAGTTAAGCGTTCCAGAGTGGGGATAAGCTCCTCTCTTACCTGTTTCTCAACAAACTTGCCTATCTCTGCATAGTCTTCCTTACGGCGAGGCGGAGGACAATCGATGGCTGAGATAGGGATGCCCATGCGACGATATAAACCCTCTGCATAGTGGGCCATTTCGGTGCAAAGTCGTCCAATTATCATCAGGTCTGGAATTGGCAGTATTACATCCTCTTTAATAGGAATACCCTTCTTAACAGCTGTGGCCATACCCATATGAAGCTTGTGATAAGAGCAGGTATCTGGCAAGTCACCTTCCGCCTCTGCAACTTCAAGTACTTGGTCTGCAGCCCTCCTCCCTCCACAATAGGCAGCATAGCCAGCCATAAAATGGCATTTCATACCCATAGCGTAGGGGAAGATGAACATTGGTCCAGAGCACCAAGCAACCTTTTCTCCCCGTTGTTTGGCAGTGCGGAGCTCTTCCCAGTGTTTGTCCACCATGGGACCAATGTGTTTCGTAGTCTCTAGCCGATCAAGCTTGTACTCTTGTGCCACTTAGACACCTCCTATCATCTCTAGGAAAGATTGTAGTCTTGTTCTGCTCTGCTCCAGCGTAACTGCCTCATGTTCGACCTCAAGCATAACATGTGGCACTCCCAAATCAGCAAGCCTGTTTTTGACATCCGGATAGTAGCAGAGGTGAGGGGGACAGAACTTGATAAGGAGGGATATTACCCCTGCTGCTTGGTTCTTCTTAACCATGTCGTTCAGATAGTCACTCCAGTCTAATTCCCATTCTCCCTTAGTAGGACAAGGTGGTGATTTTTGCTGATAGCGGGTGGCAAGAGACTCTAGTGGATTTATGCCCTCCTCCGCATCGTTGGCAAAGTACCTCGATCCAACATACATGTCATCATCAACAACCACCATACCCAGATTATCGATTAAGTCTAGGATATCGAGCCGTGGAGTTTGGCACAGAGAACCGGCAATGATAACCTTCTTCCCCCCATCGCTGGAAGCTTCCCTTTTCTCCAACTCAGGTAGTAGACTTTCCAGAAGCTCATTGTGTTTCTCCTTGGGCATCAGCATGCTTGACTGCACAATGGCTAACATTTCCCTAGGAGTAATCGAACCTGGCCTATTCCTGCGTATATCATTAATCTTCCTAAGAAGGGCTCTGTTCTTGTTATAAATCTCGATACTACGATTGAGTGATTCCTCATTGATGGATTGGCCACTCTTTTCCTCCATCAAAGACTTGAATCTCCCTAATTCATAGATTATAAAGTCTCTAGTACCAGCCCCTGGGAAATTCGCAGGAAGGTATAGAAACTCCAAAAAACTCGGTTTTACATTCCGATCGATTATAAAAGGTAGGCCACCAGCCTGTAGACAAGTACGATAGAATATCATCCCATCGATAAAGTTAAGCTTTCCTCTCACACCATCGTCTACAAAGCTACGAGTCAGACCACAATTGAAGGGAGGAACATGCGCATGTCCCTCAGTTACAGGCTCGTTTCCTCTCCACAACACCACTGGCAACATCCCCGAGGCATGAATGATCTCCTCAGGAATGTGCATGGGGAAACATCCAACCACCTTTCCCTTGGTAGATTCTTTCCACCCCGCCACGGCTTTGTAGGGGTCTTCTACGACCTCAAACAACTTTTCTAGAGCTTGCTCCATAGTAACAATGCCCTCCTCACAAACTTTCAATTACTATAATGCTAGTGATATCCGTATAATACGAATTGCTATAATTCTTTCTAGCGAGGGCTATATCCATACACTCGCTGCCATTTTAAGGTAGAGTGAGCGGAATGGGGCTATGTGAATCCTATTTCCAGCGAGTAGCGATCAATCTTCTACCTATAATAATTGGTCTTCTATCCTTTACCCACTGATAGAACCATATATCACAGGAGACCACCTATTTTCCTAATCTGTTGATCGAAACTAAGCCAGAGGACTAGAGATCAATTGTCTCTATTGTTTCACACACCAATCATAGAAGGCAATTCTACTCTATCCTCAGGGCAGCAATTAACTGTGACTCAGTAAAGAATAGTATCACTCAGGGAATCGGATGACAGTGGATTGATTCAAGGAAGCCCCCATACAAACACCACACCGTAGTACTCACAGATGCACATCTGTTCTGCTGAACAGAAGGGATCCCCACTCCCTACTAATCGGCGAAGAGCCATCATTTTGCAGTTTATACCATAATTTCACTAGAGAGTAAACTTGACCATTATCAGAGTTAGCATACACTCCATATTACTCACTCCATCATCCCTGTGTTTACTATCCTGATTACCACTAGCCCATTCCCCAATACTCAATCCCTAGATTCAATATCCTACACCAAGGCCGCGTTGACATGGCACGAAAAGCCGAGGTCTCCAAGCTAGGCAAGTATAGGGCTGCACATCATTTGAGGTATAGAAAACAAACTCAACTCCTGTGCATGGCGCTAATAGCTCGTTAACGACTTTGACAGAGATATGGAAAAGTGGTAAAAAATGACAACCTTATAATTAAGTATATCTTTATAGAGTTATTTATATTAAGTTTTATTTAAGTCAAGTCTATTCGACTGTTGTTTTAAACCTATGTATGTTCAATAATCTGTCTATTATAAGCTGTACATAGTAGAGAATAAGTGAATCAGTAATCTTTATCTTCGTGTCTTCACTCCAGAATAACTCATAAGTGAGTGTAGGAAGCGCTATATCGCATTCGGCAAAGATTTATAGTAGTATACCTACCCATTAGTAAGTCACGATTATGAACATCATAGTCACCATGGTTCCATCGTATTAGGTTTTAATTAATTGGTACTATCCATAGCCCTTTTTATTGCAAAACTAGTACAACACTAGCGATGATCTTGGTCTGATCGAGGGCCAGAAGGCATTTTCATGAATTCATTTCAAGGAGTATCGAAAACAGAGGATCATGCGCAGATGATGGAGCAGGTGAGGTAAATCAGCCAGAGCATGGAGGGACCTCAATCATGAGCGCGATAGCAACCGCAGTGCAGCATATACCAGTACTACTAGAGGAGACCGTCGAACTTCTCAATGTGCGCCCGGGGGGCAAGTATATTGATTGTACGGTAGGGTGTGGTGGACATGCTACTGCCATCCTACAAGCAAGTTCCCCTAACGGTAAGTTGCTTGGGCTAGATATCGATCCATCGGCTATTGAAGAAGCTCACAACAAGCTCTCACCTTTTGGTGATGCGGTTGTATTAGTTAATGATAGTTATAAAAACATGGAGCAAGTCTGCGCTCAAAACAACTTTTCTCAAGTTCAAGGCATTCTATTAGATCTGGGAGTATCATCACTTCAGCTGGACAATGCATCTCGAGGTTTCAGCTTCCAGCACGACGCACCACTAGATATGCGTTTCAGTCCTAATACAGAGCTAACGGCGGCGGATATTGTCAATACGTTCCCAGAATCCGAGTTGGCCACTATCCTAAGGAAATACGGTGAAGAACCCAAGAGTCGGCCGATAGCCAAAAGGATAGTAGCCAATCGTCCAATTCATAGTACAGTGGAGTTAGCGCGTCTTGTTGAACAAACTTTGGGGCATACCGGAAGCAAGATCCATCCCGCTACTAAAACATTCCAGGCGCTACGTATCACCGTCAACCACGAATTAGAGTGTCTGCGTGATAGTCTTAAACAGGCAGTACATCTCCTCGCTCCCGGTGGACGTCTAGTGATAATCGCATACCATTCTTTAGAAAGCCGTGTCGTAAAGGAATTCCTACGTCAAGAGGCAAGGGGATGTGTATGTGCCCCAGGCATACCAGTTTGTATTTGTGAACATGTACCAACATTAAAGCTCATTACAAAAAAGGTAATAAAGCCATCTTCTCGTGAAATTGAAGCTAATCACCGAAGTCGCAGTGGAAGACTTCGAGCGGCAGAACACCTATAAAGAGGCCAATCGACACTTAAGCTTTTCAATACTTCGGTTAGCGGAGTGTTCCTAGGCTCAGCTCCCTGTACGAGCCGAGCCTCCGAGATCCATTGGGGAGGCTGTTCCTCTTGAACGCAGGAGGGAAATATCACAGTTTCTCACGGCAAAGGAGGTGAAACGACAGGGACTAGGAATAGTAAAACTGAATACGTACTCGCTGGGGACTATACTCAGGCCCCAGCAAGCCGCCGAGGATATCCCATCTTTTATAGGAATTGGTGTTCTTGGCGGCTATTTATATCTAATGGTCACTTTCAAATTAACGATACGCTATTTTCGAATACCCTAAGTAGCAATCTAGAATGTAGACTATTTATCATCTACAGAACATGGATTAGCCAGGGCATATAAGGGAATGACCAACCTTAACAAAAAGATAGATGAACTTGAAAATGAACTCAAATTGCTGAAGAACGAGATCCAGCAATGTCTATTGGACATTCGAGAGCACGTACTCACTGATTATCCACCCACCACGAAATGCAAGCCAGGATCAAAGCCTGTAGAGTCCATTAACGAAGATTTCCCCAGCGACAAAGGTGAAATCCCTATACAAAAAGAGCAGCAGCAACAGCTTCGGACAATAGACGAGCACCATTGGCCGGAGGGAAATGATGCAATACGTATTACGAAACCAACACATTCAGGAAATGCGCCCACGTTGCAGTATTCCAGCTATACTACAGGTACCATTCCTCTACCACCATCACAACGTAGTAAAGCCTTTGTGACATTCTCCAAAGGTCAAACCGGACCTCAGATTGTAGCCCCTTCGCAGCCTTATAATCGAATGCAATCATTACCACCAGATCAATCCTATGGGCCCATATTATCCTTCCCTCCAACCGAATTTCACGAGCAATTACAGTCACCTCGCCAGAAACAGTCCCAAAGAAGAGGCATATCATCCCATCAAAAACAGTTTCATCGAGGGGATATACGACCTCCCTTCAGATCTCACCATTTGGAATCTTTAGAAGTGTCTAAAGCAGATCTAATGAGGGATCTACGAGATGCCGTTATGGCATCCTCATTTGATGAAGACAGCCATTGGCCTATAGAACAAACCAATGGTAAAAAACTCATGCATGAAAGATATGATCCTCCTCAATACCCAAACCTAGAGCTTGATACTATTGCAAGGATAACACATTGGGTAAGCAACGGAGTGCAAAGCATCGGACGAGAGAGAATGGAAGTTGTAGTAGATATGTACAATATGACAGGTAATCTCTCTAGTAAAGCTAGAGATACAATTCTCAAATTAATCCGATTCTCCGAGGAAGAAGAACCAGGAGGGAATATCCCGATAAGCGACTGTATTCCCATAATGATGCAGCTCAATTCCATATTGATATCAGAAAAAGACAGTACAGAGCCACCCTCAATATAAAAGGCCTCTCAACATTTTAGGACACAAGCCTCCGTTTTTTTCGATGTTAAGATATAGTAAACTATGTTATTCTGGTATCATTGGATCGTTAACTAGCAAGCCAAAGTATCAAAACTATTTCAAATGCTGGTTCAAATTCTATTTTTCTCTATTAAATACCAGGATATTTGTGACTAGTGCAATGATCTCCGGTTGCTATGCCATTCTTATCTGAGTATTCAGATATCTCATTAGTACGATTCAATATAGCTTTATATTATTAGACAAGAAACTGTGTTTTAGTTCTCCGATAGGTAGTGCATTCATTTTCCAACCTGCAAGGTAAGGGATGTGAACCATCGGCTCTCGCCATAATAGCAACCTTGCATCAACAAAAGGCGTCTTATACCACAGGATTAGATTCAAGGGCTACCTTGAATTTCATGCAGCAATCGGTCCACATTGGTCATTCATACTAATGATAAAGGTACCTCTATTGATTCAATAGTGTCTCATATGCCTAAAACCATCAACCCGGCATCAGAGGAGAGCCTATTATGGATACATGGGACAGACCGGACAACCTTGAGCCTGAACAAAGACAAGCGATCGGTAAATGGAACAAGTCGCCAAAGATCATGTCCACCGGCAATATGCTCATCGACAAGACAATGGGAGGAGGAATTCCAACCGGATCTCTAACTCTCATAGATGGACATTCAGATGCTGGTAAATCTGTTCTTTCTCAACAGATAATATGGGGATCGCTACAAAAACAGAGTACTGTGACCGTATTCACTACGGAGAACACGGTGAGAAGCCTTATTGCACAAATGGACAATCTCAACTTGGGTATTCTCGATCCACTACTTCTAGACTACCTGAGAATATATCCCGTCAGACTCATGGAGGGTAAAGACAAAATCAAGCAAGCACTGGACAACCTATTTATTAGCATTGGGTACGAGCGGGAGAGGGATTTAGTTATAGTAGACTCGCTCACTCCATTTGTAACTCACATTTCTTCAGATGAAGCAATTGGCTTCTTTAGCAAATGCAGGAGACTATGCAATCATGGGACTACTATTATATTGGTTGTCCACTCCTATGCTTGCGAAGATAATATCTTCTCTCACATCGAATCCATGTGTGATGCTCATTTCAGGTTACTAATCGATGAGACAGACGACAAGCTACAGAAGAGGCTGGAAATGACCAAGGTTAGAGGATGTAAAAGAGCTGAGCATAATGTAGTGAGTTTCGAAGTCGAATCCGGAATAGGCATGAAGGTTCTTACCTGTAGCAAAGTAACGGTATAGAACAATCCACTACCCGACTTAAGTGATCGCATCCTAGAAAGTAGAATTGAGGAGCTGTTAGATACAATCGGAGGTATATGAATCAACTTGAAGGGGAAGAGCACCTACAAAACACGTTAATAGATGTAGAAGACAATGAGCAGAGGGGTGGAACTCTGAAGACACCTGAGATCATATCTTCCAGACTCACCCAAGAATTTGGGCTATTCTCTGTAACAGAGGATACCCTCAAGGACAACCATCCCATGAGTACTGATGTGATGGTGAAAGATATGGGTGAATCGAATAGTCTCCCTGATAGGATCCCCGGAGGGGAAGTTACACAAATACCATCTCCCTATGTGCAAAACCTTAGGGATATCGATATCACCGACTTACTGAATGATTGCAAAGAAGTCGCAAGGTTGCTCAGGGATTAGAATATGATACCGTGATAGTTTTAATCTTCTGTCAATAAAATGCCAAGAGATTACACGATATGTTTCAGTATGGCTTAGTCCAACAGATGACGAGGCTAGTAGTGGGCTAACGGGAGGGGCAGGTATTAACACCCACCCCTCAAGGAGAATAGTACTCAAATTAGCCGCGGAGTAGGGACTCTACGTCTTCTAGTTTGAACCTTCTGTCACGTCTGGGTCCAATCCGATAGGCTGGTAGCAAACCATCGTCACTCCACACCCTTACTGTGTTGGGATGAACACTCAATATCTCAGAAGCCTCCCTCACTGTAAGTAATCGTTCTGGGGATCTCTCAGACTTGTCCCTTGTTACAGCCATGGCCATAACCTACCTCCTTTTCCGAACTATACGTTCTATTTGCTGGCTCTAAGAGCCAGTTTGTTTGGGATGTTTGTTCCACATATCCCAAACTGCTATGAGATGGATTAAATTTCTGTTCCTCCACCTCATACCATGGTAACGTAAGGAAACTCCTTCGTTGTTTCCTACTTTATCCTGTAAAAAGGAATAGTCTGGTAAACAAAACATGTACAAGAGGTGAACTCAGATGAATTTGGATTCGCTTTGGTATACAAAACGATGGATGAGTGTTTACCGGTAAGCTGGCTTGTTTACTGCAAGTTCGCATAGTTTTACCAAAGAGCCTCCGTCATATGGTAACAAGTGTTTCATATTAGCCTCTTAGAATCAGAGCCCTCTCAATCCAGATACCCCCCATTTTTGAACAGGACACCACAACATGTCTTGCCAGGTACCGATCATTAATCAGAGTACATACAATGGCAATGAATGCACCCAGAGCTCATCCAGACCTGTATCTAGCAAGTCACTCTGCACATACAACGGTTAGTACACGTAAAAAAAGGGGCCCTCTTGATGGGCCCCTTTTAACCTTGAAGCATGAATGTCGGAGACAGCCTATTACCAGCATCAATTCACTAATATTTATAGGGTGGTTAGCTGATAATCTACCGTTGATATGGATTAATAGCTGCTGGTACTTCCACCTCTGGTAGTTCCACCTCGTTGATATAGTCCAGACTATCTATATCATGCATCTTTATCTTGCTCTCGGAAATAGTGTAGAGCACATCACCGATATATAGGGACCTTGTAATGTCTCCGGGTGTGCTGTAATACCAGCTATACTGATTGGAGGCATTGTTATCATCTTGATGTGTGATTCTGCCTTTAAGTATAAGACCATCCTCAGGTGATATGTGAAAAACATAAGCACCCTGCCATGTATGGCTGCCATGTTGCCATGCAGGGCCATCATTGGCATTAGTCTTCTCAGCAACTGACACTGGTATCACAAGCAGGTTTCTTGCTCGATCAAAGAGGACTGCCTTATGATCCCCGAGTGCAATTGAGTCAGTTCCTCGATCCCCTATCTCATACTTGGCAATCTCCTTTGGATTGTTGACATCAGTCACATCAAATAGGGATATCTTCACTCCCTGATACCAAGAAAAGGTGTCAGAGTCATCGGCAACGGTCTCTTTGCCTATTCCAATCAAGTGATTCTCATCGTATGGATGTAGGTAGTCTGAATAGCCGGTGATTTTGAGCTCACCAAGAACCTCTGGGCTGCTAGGATCGCTCAAGTCTATAACAAATAGAGGATCAACCTTTCTGAAGGTCACCAAGTAGCACCTGTTTCCCATAAACCGGGCTGAATAGATCCTTTCCCCTGGAGCGAGATCCTTCAATTCACCAACTATTTCCAAGTCGTCATCAAGAACGTATAGGTGGTTCCCAGACATCGCATCACCCGATTGCCAGACATGCCCTGTGGTTGTTGCCACCCTCAAATAGGTATCATGCTCGTCTAAGGAGAACTGATTCAGCAACCTACCCGGAACCTCTCCTGTAGCCTTATACTCCATCACTCCATCATCAAAACTAATCCTGTGGATCTGAGTCGCCTCTCCATAGTTGCCATCAATGGAATAACAACTGCGCGTAATATAGATGTTGTCCTGAGATACATACAAGTTGCTGGCAGTTCCAAGCACTAGGGCTCCGTAACCTAGATAGTCGACGGTTTCCACTTCTTGCCTTACATTGAAGGATAGGAGTACTGTGAAATTATAAGCATTCTCGTCCTCATCGGGATGGAGTATATCCTGGGCAGATATCTCCAATGTAGTATCATCCAAGTACACCTTCGGCAAATCGACTTCGTCTTCAATGCAACAAGCTGATTTGTTGGTAATGACATATATATAATCACCAACCATGCGCGAATTCCAATATCGACCATCAACAGCAACCTCTTGCGCCAGAACAGGGTTTTCTCTGTCGGAAACGTCATAGGCTTTTACATGGGTTCTTTGGTCTGATGTTTTGTATTTGCTAGATATTGTCTCGTGGAAGCGATTTTCAAGGATAACCAGGGTATCCCCCATTACATACATACCCAACAGGTTTCCCTCTAACTCGATTTCACACAAGATTCGAGCGTCATCCGTTGGATAGGCATCTACGACAATAACCATATCTTGAAGAATGATGTATATATACTTACCATCGGTTTTAACTGTATCCGCCTCATCTACCCCCTCGACTTGTATGTTTGTTTCAGAGTAGTCGAGAGCTTCCTCCCAAGTTCCACCCGGAGCGGCCCCTAAGTTATCTGCTGAATTTGCCCTAAAGACAAGTACACTCCCACCATCAACGTCATAGTAATATGGATATATGTAGTGTGTTCCTACATATTCCTTCAATTCCTCATAGGATTTGAATTTGACCATCTGCCCACCACCTAAATCGAATGGAACCTGAAGTGGTCCAAGTGGATGAGCCGGTGCCGAGGGAGCAACAATATCGGGCTCTATAGGAGTTGTTCCTGCATGGCTAATAGGATCAGGTGGCACAAGATATACCGTCAAACCAACTACTATAGCACTCACTATAACCAGACATATCACAACCTTCTCCAAGTTTACCAAGATCCTCGACTTCATTCCTTTTGCCTCCTTGTTTATCCTTGCGATGATAGAGGTTTGTTTAGAGCATCTCTTCCCGTCTCGAAATAAGATACGCAAGAACGGAAGAAAAAGTTCATTGTTGGCTAAAATCCATCCTACTGGATAGACTGAAGCCCTCGCTCCCATCTAGACTGAAGCGAGGGCCCCGATATACCCAAGATAAATGGGGAGTGAATGACTATGCAAGGTAATTATCACAGGTTGGAAATCTAATTATAGGAAAGCAAAGGACTAAATCGGCTGATAAATAGCTTCGGCAAAGGATGATATTTTGACTTTTTCAGAGGTTCCCTAAATTCATAGTCGAAACCTGCAACCACGCCATTCGATAGTTTGTAGGACTTCAGTTGATTACTATTCACAGACAATAATTACCCAAGGTGACTACGTATGATGCTGATAGTATTGGTTTACGTTAATAATAGCCTTAGCAGCCCTTTCCAGTGTAGGGAATACAGGTATGTGTGCATAAGATAGCATCCCTTCAATTTCACGCTGATCTGGTGAAGGTGCACCCATAGGCGAGACTACAATCAAAGGTTTACTATGATTTCCACTGAAGCGAACAAATATATCGTTTATTGCCCTGACCAGGTCCCTTCCCAGGAAGGAAATCAGGTCATCAATTGGATCCTGTATTATGATAAGGTCAACACAGGGATCGGTAGCCACAATTTCCAAGGTCTTTTCCATGATCCCCAAATTAGCACCCACACTACCCATATCCAATGGATTGCGTAAGATACTCCCTGCTGTTGGCAACAGGGTCACTAGGTGTTTTCTGGTCTCATCCGAGAATGGAAGCACTTGCAAACCTAGAAGGGAACAAGTATCTGTGGAAGATACACTATCCCCCCCACCACCACCCATGATCCCAGCAACAATAGAGAGTCTATTTCCTGGGGCTTTTCTAATGTATTGAAGAGCTAACAACGCATCTGACAACTCATCCGCATCACCAACTTTAACAACACCTGCCTGACGCGCCATAGCAGTCCAGACAGTATCAGATGCAGCCAGAGACCCCGTATGAGAATTAGCAGTAGCAGCCCCCGCTGGAGTTCTTCCACCTTTCCATATCACAACGGGCTTAATTGCAGCCGTTTCACGAAGTAAATGGAACAGACGAGGTCCATCGGCAACTCCCTCCAAATATGCCCCTATTATCTCGGTTTGGGGATCCTGAGCAAAATACTCGAAGTAATCGACGCTATCTAAGTCACAACCATTGCCAAAACTAACCACTTTGTTAAAGTGAATGCCTCGAAGCATTCCTGCCTTTACCACCTTACCGCCCACACCACCACTTTGAGAGATCACCGAAACCGATCCTACCTCCCCAATCACACCAGCCATACCATAGGGCATGTTGATTCGAGGATTATAGACTCCTATACAATTGGGCCCAACAATGTGAAAGCCACCCTCTTTTGCCCTCTTGGTGATTTCCATCTCAAGACTACGTCCCTCTTCGGTACCCGACTCTTTAAAGCCAGCGGTGAACATCTGCACAGCCTTTACTCCCTTGATAGCACAATCATCCAATAATGGGATAATGTACTTAGCAGGAATCGAAACTATGACATAGTCCACAGGACCCGGTATGTCCGTTAGACTAGGATATGCGTCCACACCAAGTATCTTGCCACCATCAGGATGAACTGCATACACATCTCCCTTAAAACCTGTAGTAAGTAATCCCCTCAGATATCCCGTACCAAACTTGGTCTCATCCCGAGAAGCACCTACAACAGCAATAGAGCCAGGGCTCAATACATATTCAAATTCCTTCAATCTCTGTTCATTCATCAAAGCCCCCATTTATGTTAATTATGTCATTCCAAGATCTTAATACTATATGATTATGACACTTTATCCAAGACTGAAATGATCTACAAAACCATCGACACAAATAGAGGATAACGTATTCAAGAGAGGGTAAAGCCTCCCCTACTCAACACAGCGTGTCACATTGAAAAAGCCTTTCCATTAATCAGTGCACTATCTCAAAGGCAAAACAACTACTCTATTCCTCTTTCGGAAGAAGTTAATCGAACCTCACCAAACCTATCCCATCAAGAGAAATGTAATCTACTTTAGTACGGAAAAATCGCCATCAGATTCTCCATGTCTCATCTTGCGCGAATGAAACCCTAAATCCCAAGTTCGAATATCCCAACAAATTACAGTAATTAAAATTTCAAAAGATGAAGATGGTTGAGCGTATTTTGGTCATTGGAGCTTGGATATTGCCTGGGATTTGGTGCTTAAGATTTTGGATTGATATATCCAAGCACCATCAACGATGGCAATTCCTTAACCTAATGATATTGCCTATCTAGGAAGTAGCATTTGATAGAACTCAGTAAAACGCTGCTCTGCACACTAGTACCAGGATAGCCCATTAGTCGTCTATAAACCACTACTACTTACACATCCACGTTCTACTAATAGACATTACTTCTCAAAGATGTCCCAATATAAAGACAGACCTCTAAATACACCCATTGTCATAGATGATACGCAATATGAACCTATATCTTAAACAAGCAGGGGCGGTGATACCGCCCCTGCTTAATACAAGGCATATTCTTATAATAGCTTGTGCAATACCAACACACTAGAAAAGTCCACTTACCTTACCAGTGTTTACATCTACATCCACCCTACGGAAAGCCGGATTGGATCCAGTACCAGGCATCAGGCTAATGGTGCCTGCCATTGGGCAGAGGAACTTGGAGCCAGAATATATGAGCACGTCGCGTATCGGAAGTGTCCATCCCTTGGGAACACCCTTCAGTGTTGGATCATGGGTTAAGCTCAGATGTGTTTTAACCATCATTGTGGCATAGTCATTGTACTTCGGATCACCCTCAAGCATCTTAGCTTTTGCCTCAGCATCAGGGGTCCAGGATACACCATCGGCTCCATAGACCTCCTTGGCAATCATGGTTACACGATCACGTAGCTTTGTGTCTAGGTCATAGAGGAACTTGAATTCGTTCTCATCATTGCAGGCTTCTATAACTGCATCGGCGAGCTCCAGTGCTCCATCGCCGCCATCAGCCCAGTGCGTAGACTTGGCACATCGAGCTCCAGCCGCCTCGGCTGCTTTTCTGACCACAGCTATTTCGGCTTCGGTATCAGTGTGGAAGCAGTTAATACAGACGACAGGATTGATGCCAGCCTTACGGATGACGTTAATAAGATGGACCATGTTCGCACAGCCCTTCTCTACTAATTCAACATTCTCCTTAGTATACTCCTCAGGAAGCTTGATTCCCGGGGTAACCTTGGGGCCACCTCCGTGCATCTTGAGCGCGCGTATGGTGGTGGTTAGTACGGAAACATGAGGTTTTAGCCCACTATAGCGGCACTTCACGTTCCAGAACTTCTCGAACCCAATATCCGCCGCAAATCCACTCTCTGTAACATGATAATCAAACATCTTAAGACCTATACGGTCTGCGATGATCGACGATTGTCCTACTGCAATATTGGCAAAGGGCCCAGCATGAACCAGACAAGGCTGATACTCTGCAGTACACATTAGCGTAGGATTGATTGTATTGCGCATCCACGCCGTCATGGCACCACCACATTCCAAATCACCAGTGGTCACAGGTTTACCACTCTTATCAAATGCGACGGTAATCTCATCAAGGCGCTTCCTCAGATCTGCCAA
>JAXHVC010000152.1:0-11668 GCA_034189315.1 Chloroflexota bacterium
TAAACCATCCTCTTCATATGTCATAGATCTGATATCTATGCTTTTCTCAGTAGAGACGGCCATTATTCCTTCCCCCCATATATCTGAATCGTGACTTTAGAAGCCGTTTCAGCATCTGCCTGGATAGTATCGTTCTCATCTTCAAGAATTATCCCTGGAGAGTTAGCTGGTGCCCACCATTCCCAGGTATCGCCAGTCGCTAATTTCGTGTTGTTGTCTGACATTGGCTTGAAGGTTTCATTTGTTGTGCCAGCCGTGCCCACTGCTCCAGCGTTATCCGGAACAACGTATATAAGCACCTGCTCATCTGTGGTGTTGCCATTATGCACAATCATGTGCCTGATATATGTCGTCTGGCTGGCGGGGTTGGTAAATACGGCCCCCACGGTTGCGGCTATTGTGGTGATTTCGGTTAGTCTGTCATATGCAAACGCCATTGTTCCCTCCCCTATAAGCCTAAAAACTTCTTTAAATAACTTTCTTGAATGTTTATTGTGTCACTGATATTCTCAATGCCTATGCCAAGTTTAGTATCTACATAATCCATCGAATCCCCGGCATTCATCCTGACTGCCCCGGTATCATTCGCGGCTGTACCTGCAACTATCCATTCCATCTTCCCGGAGGTAGAATTATACGCCAACCTGTACCCATCAGTAGGTGCGTTACTGATATCCAGTTGAACTTCCGGTACTGTTTCGGCACTCGACCAGACAGGCTTTGATGTAGAACTATCGTATTGAAGAAGGTCCCCATCAGAGGCGGAGCTATTGATATCGAGATTTTCGGTATCAATTTTGTAATCATCCGTGTCAGTACTTCCCAATGTCCCATTGGTGATTGTTTCGAGAATTCGTTCAAGCTCCTCGAAATTATCTTCCATGTTAGGAACGTCTGACGAGATCACATTCCCTACGGCTGGTATAGCTGAATGCCATTGACTGGTTGCCATGTTCTCCTATCTCCTTTTAGCCCTGTATGTACCTGGTTGTTTCTCTCTCCATGATTCCTATAGCCCTAAACCCCATGTCGCTCCATTTTTTTCTACCATCTGCGCCCCTACTGTTTCGTAGCCCGGCTTCCCATTTTTGCCGAAACCACCCTGCTTTCTCGAAATCATGTAGGGATTCCATGGCTTCGTATATGGCATAATCGCAACACCTGAACCGCTCTATCTCCGGCAAAAAGCTAAAGTCAGTCGGGGTATTATCGTCACCGGACCGGTCATACTCCAGCTCAAACCTTGTCGTTGTGTCTACAGGGGGAGAAACCCATAGTTCTCTTCCTTTCACACAACACCGTTTCGGATCGCCATTGCTTTCCTCATCCATATCGGGATATCTTAAATCAAACACGTGGGCCGGCCACTTGATCAGCAAGAAGTCATTCGTCATATCCCTGAGCCGCCACGCCGCACCAGCGAAATCAGGAGGCAAGGAGGCCCTATATGTCCCCTCGGTCAAGTCAGCATATGCATATCTCCTTGCAAACACATAGGATTTTGTCTGCATTAACTCTTCTTTGGCCCTGACAAGCCATCTTTGCACCGAGGTTGACGTAGGGCTGGATGTCGTGCTTAAAGACCCCCTCTTGATCTTATCTTCCACTTCAGTCTGCATTTCTGATACGGTAGACAAGGTCCCTGCTGTGAACGCCACAAAAGACTGTTCAGTCCATGCAGTATCTAACGTTGTGGTGCTATCTACGATGCTCATATCACTGTACCCATACCAAAAGAACACCATGATCTATGGTGTTTACGATTAAGTTGTGGATGTATACCCCAGGGCTGAACGGACCGATTTGCCAAACACAGATATTGCCAACGTTCGGGGAGACATTCTCGACTGGCGCTCCACCTCCGGTCGTGGCTATTTGGGCCTTAGCTGCTATTGTGACCCCGTTAATCGTGATAGATAAATCATCATCATCGGCTATATCAGCGTTATCGTCTATCCATTGGATGAGCCGCACTGCTTTATCTCCGGTCCAAATAGTAGCAGCCGTGTCGATATAAAGGGGATTGGATGCTAATGAATTAGCCATACCTTATATCACCTCCTTTCAATATCGTTAGTACCCGATGAGCCAGAGTAATGTGGTTGCACCTGAACTCAGAGCGGTAAACGCAATGGACTTTCCGGATGTAGTGGTCAGATCAGCATACGCCGTAGATGTCGCGCTCAAAACCTGCGTCCCAGGGCCAGCCATAGTCGCCTCTATGTAATTAAGGTCGAAATCACTGGCATCCATGCTGGTTTCAGAGCCATCATGCGTCACCTCGTAACACCTGAACGCTTTCCCGGCTATTCCACCTCTAAATTTTGAAGTAAAGGTCAAAGCCATTTTCTTGTCTCCTTTCTAATCAATTAGTTTAAACTTCGTGCTTGACGTACAATCAAGCTGCCTATCCTTATCTTTGCTACTATAAAGCAAAGGGCTATCTTCTTCCGTGTACTCATTGAGCTGGTCGCAGTTATCGCAGATCAACCCTTCCAAGTCACCAGACGCATGCCTATTCCTAATCACCTGATATTCGTTGCCTTTTAGGATCTCCTCAATAGTTTGCATGTAGGTGTCACCAACTATCAACTGGGCGTCATAATCGAAGCAACATACGATCGCCCTCCCATCCCAATTAATTTGGACTGGGCCTTTTGCTGGCCTTCCACAAGTGGTCTTTTTTCTGCACGGCTCCCTGAATGTCCTGCCGTCAGTCCAATTATGTGGTTTCCATACTTCCAGGTAATCCACATGCGGTTCCCACATTTTCTGGATATCCTCTAACCGCTCATGATGCATCGGAATTACAGATACATTCGTTTCACAAGAATGCCCGTTCTTCGCACGCCTGTTAAGGTGGATGAAATTAAAGATGTTTCTTATTGTGTCAAAAAACTTGATCCCACCGTGCACCTTCTCGTAGTCCATGGCCCATAGCCCATGCACAGAAAACCGGATAGAAGATAGCCCGGCTTCCAATAATTCAAGGGCATTATCCATGCTCAACAAAGCACCATTTGTCGTGATAAACGTCTTCAGGCCTCTTTTTGTGCAATACGCCACTCTATCGGCCAACCGAGGGTCCAGTAACGGCTCCCCATAACCGAACAAACTAATGGTTTCGGCTCCCAGGGATACTGCCTGATCGACTAACTCAGTGAACTGCTCGAACAGCATAATACCCAACGGCCTGGTCATCTTTTCTCTCGGACAAATAGTGCACTTGGCTTGGCAGATATTTGTCGTTTCGATTCTCACTTCTTTGTTGATTAATTTCATCTAACCCTACTCGCTTTCTTATACCTTCCCTTATGTCCTTTTGCCCGATACCCAGGGCCTTCAGGGTCTAATGACTCGCACAACATGATAATCCGATACAAATTCCGCTTCTCGTAATGTACCCTTCGTGTCACGAACGGCCTGAACTTCGCCATTCTCAACATTCGCTCTAACGCCATCACGCTGAAAGACCAGAAATGGAGGCTGTTAAAATCGTCATGGTCGCCTATATTGTTTACCAAATGGCTGATAGCAACCGGGTCAGGGACTTCCAGGAACAACAGACCCCCCAATACAAGGTCATTAGCCTTTATGCTCCTGAGAAAACTTAAAGGGTCCCTCATGTGTTCAAGGACATGGATCAACGTTACCACATCGGCCTTATCGTACAGGCCCGGCTCGTAAAATCCCGAATGGCATGGTATGTTTAGCTTAGTATTGATAAACTTTGCCGAATTAGGCTCCGGCTCGATGCACTTAACATTGGGGAACCCGCTTTCCACTAAGCTCATCGGCCATATTCCGATACCAGACCCTATGTCAGTGATATTAACCGCTTGGTTCTGGATCTCTGTGCAAAACATCCCCCACCTAACTTCGTTCTCCCTTTCGTCTTCTGGGAGGTTTACTAAGGTATTGAATGTCGTTTCGACATCTTCCGACCTTATCTCAGCGTCTCTATACCTCAAATAGGACTGTTTCACTTGCTCGTCAGTCAAGCAATTTGTCTGGGAGTATAACTCACAGAACCGGCATGTGTACCAAGTCCGGCTATCCTCCTTAACACCGATTACGGCCTGATATTGGTCAGCTTGTAGCGCTTTCCGGAATACAGTAACTTTAGTGCCGCATAACCTGCATTTTTCTACGATTTCCTCGGCCATGCTTTAATTTCCTCCAATTCTTTCTTTACCTTCTGGAATAGAGATCTTAATTGATGCCGTGTTTTCAAGTGACCTTTCTTGCTTCTTTTGACGAAAGGCTTCGTGTTCAGTTCGACCATGAATTCTGTACCGCAATACCACTTAAGATTGCACATAACCCAATTGAGCAGTGGAAATGTCACATAACCTATTCCCAACAACGTCTCATCTAACGGTCCATAGCGTTCGAGATGCTCTTTGTATGTGAACAATCCGCCATCAGCAATTTTAGGTGCATCGTAAACAGCAGAATGGAACATAGGATATACAGCTTCACATCCCGACTCTAATTTTTGCTCCATGCGTTCCAACAAGGTATCGTCAGTTGCGAGAAAATCTGCGTCACAATGCCAAATGATGTTCCCGACAGCCTTCTTAAGCCCCCTGTTTAACAGCCTATTCTTGTTGATTAGCTTAGCAGGCTTTTGTTGGCTTACTATCACCTCATTAACCGCCGTCTGTCTTTCAAGCTTGTCGATACACTCAGATACTTGAGTGTCATACGGTGGTATCGCCATCAATGGTATAATCACGCTAATCATGGCTTCGCAAGCATAGGGAGTTTAAATACCTTGTGCCCCGGTTTGCCTTGGCGCTTCTTGCCCCGAATAACCCTTTCCTTCATTGAGGTCTGTAAACCTCTTGTGCAAGATGAACACATCAGCCAGCTATTAGGATTGATCTCAACCAGGGGGTTGCCACATTTAACGCATAGCATATTTTCGACTCTATTGGTCATCCCTCGTACCCGTAGTTTCGTTTGATATATCCGTAATTATCCGGAACAAATGGACCATTATGAAATCCGTAGTCCGGAGTATAATTATCTTTTACGATATGGACCCTATCCTGTTGTCTCAAGTGAGTCCTAAGCCGTTCCTCTTTCGCAATGCATCTTTTACATATTCCTCCTGACCCTGGCCCAAACGATTTACACCGAGGGCACTGATTGCGTTTTCTAACCTTTTGTTCCCCCATACCATGTTCTCCTTTGCGTCTAAAAACTCTTCAGCTGCGTCTTTCAGCTTCATTGTATGCCATCTTTTGCATACATCATCCATCATGAACCAGTTTTGTTCATCATTAAGTGCATCATCTGTCATATCCTTGCACATTACGCCCGCGATACCACCTTCCGTGCAGTTATAATAATGATAGGAAAAGCCCTTATTCGCATTCGCCAAGACATTCGCCTCTATCCAGGTCTTATAAACCCATAGTGCTGGCGAAGTGCCGACCGGGTTTAATTCAAAGTCATATGTCTTTCTGTCAGAACCATTGGAAATACCAGGAATGATCATTCTATCCTTAATCGTGAACCCAAGCCATTGCTTTTTACCGTGGGCGTCATCCCTTCGGTTTGCAAGATTTGCCGAGTAATCCTTATCTGCGTAATAATGGGTTCGTTGCTCATCTAAATCTTTTTTAATCTCATACGATAAATCATTTCCCACTGCCATGAATACGGTCGAGCCAAAAAACTTCAACCCGATAGACCATGCACTATTCAATACATTACCACCTTGTAAGATAATCAGTGGAGCCGCTTTGCGGTTCGTTTCCTCCTCGAAGGCTTCCCACACACCATCCGAATGTGTAAGATAAAACTTTATAGCTTTCCCCTGGTCGGCCCATTTAGACAGGACATCATGTGAGCAATGCAGGCCCGCCAATAATATCGAATGCTGTCCTGAACTTGGCACATCGTTAATCAGGTGGTCCATGACTACGTCACTGCCATCAGCGAGGATCACAAAATCGGGGATTATGCCTTGTTTTAATAACGGTTTATATTGATGATTTGACGCGATAAGCAAGAAATTGCGATCCCTCCAGCTATTGAGACAATCGCTGATAAAAAGTCGATGCAAATCTTGCTGGTTCTTAGCCAAACTGGGGCCAGCACCTATGCAGATGATAGCTTTGTTTTTTCCGAACCCACTAAACTCCGTAAGGTCCCCGCATTTTTCCCATAGTGAGATGTTCGCCCGGACATTATCTATCCAGGACTGTTGGAGGTAATCGACTGTTCCTTTGTCGGAAATGCCAATATAATCCCATGACTGCCTATGGATTACACCCTCGAATTCAGGGTGCTTTTCTAACATTTTGTCATATTCGATTTTGTCTGACATTACCGGCCTGTGTGAAGAGGGAACGGCATTTGTGGGCCGCTCCCTCTCTTTAGTTTACGATAAACGGGTGAAAAGGCCATGCTGATTGAGGTTATACCCCTTCATTTCCAACGAAAACTCGGAGATAATCTGCCAATCATCGAAGTCACCCGCTGCACCCAGTTGTTTCATGACACCTTTCCTCCCTCGCTTTGCCCGGAGCCTGCATTTGCTGGTGTCAATTACAAATGCGATGTTAGTGGGGACCTTTCGCATGGGCACAATCTCAAGCTCTACACCCACTTCAGTCATGTAGTAGTTAATAAACCCACCCCCCCGTGCGTCTCGTGGGGCCATCCTGATCCGGTTTTTGTCCCATTGCGTGAACTTCGCACACTGGTTCTTATCCCCGAAAAAGGTAAGGTTGGTGGAACCTGACTCCCAACATTCCCCAACGACCGTGTTTACAGCCGTTTCGGTCAACGTGGTTGTGGTCGTGTCAATATGGCTCCCGGTCTGCCCCACAAGGAACCCAAGTGCCCCATTCATGAGGCTTGCTTCCGTGGAACTCCTTGGGGTTACATGGACACTGTAGAGCGCCGATTTCTCCTGCGCCCTCTTCAGGTTGATGAGGCACATCCGAAGTTGGTGCTGATCTTCCTTTCCGATAGCATAAAAGTCGGTGGCCTGGTGGCTACCTGTAATTTGAACGTCCTGCCGCTCGATAGTGAACCCGTTGCTGTTCACCACGCGATCTTTGAAGTTGTTGTTTCGAGGCAATGAACCCTCATTTGCCGGATTTCCAAGGATATACATCTTATCCCCTGCGGTCGTTGAGGTGTTTACGCTAAACGTGGTAGCGGTAGACAACCTTTCAACTTCACATTCTCCGTCTGACCCAACCGACACCAGCAAGTAAAGGCCATGCTCGCCGTCGGTCGAGGAATAGTGGTACAGGAGAGTTCCAGTAAGCAACTGTCTTGCTGCCTGCGCTGTGGTAAGGCCCTCAACGGTAGCAATTTGCAGAGAAGTCCCTGCACTCGCCTTGACAGACCCGGCTACGACATACCCCGGACCGAGATTCTCGGAAATCCATTCAATACTGAGGCCCCCTGATTCCGGACCCCACCCTATTCGGTTCATAAAAACCGTGTCATCAATCGCCAGCAAATCCAGGGCATCGGATACGTCTCGCTTTTCAGTACCGGATACAATTCCGATAGTATCCTGATATGCTCCTCGATCTGTGGCAGTTGACGTTGCGTGATAATCTAAAGCCATTTGTTAAATCCTCCCTCTTGTTTTTCACGAGAGGGCAGCCGTAATAGCGGCTAATTCTTCATCCTCACTTAACCGTGCTCCTTTATCTACCCTCTCTTTGGTTTTGTCTAAAACATCCTTGCCACCTTTTGCTTGTGGTGCTGGCTGTCCAGGGATACTTGCAGGTCCTTCAACGTTAGGTGTCGGGGTTACCCCTCCGCCTTTTAACGTTTTGATGGCATCGAGAGACCGCTTTGCGATACCTTTATAGAATTCTCGCACAGTCTCCATGTATTCCGTAGCAGGATTAATCTGCCCTGACTGCACTTGCAAGTTGAAGTTCGGGTCAGAGATCTTCCGTTCCCATACTTCTTTTACAAGAGGATAATCCTTGTCATTCTGGATCATTCCCCATGACTGCATAATCTTTTTCCTTGCCTCAACAGCCTGCTGCCTGTCTCGCTCTTTTTCTTTCCGCAAAACTCTGGTGATAGCTTTTTCAAGGTCTACCCCACCATTCTGCCCATCATCGTCCAGCTGGTCAATGTCGATGGATTGGTTTAGTGTACCTTGCCGCATTTCGGTAAGCTGGGTCTTAAGGCCAGCTATCTCATTCCTGGCGTCTCCAAGCAACTGTGCCATCTGACCAGCTTGTCGGCTTGCCTCAAGCTTACCTCCAAGTTGCTCAGCTGTGGTAACGCCTGCTTTTTCGAGTTCAGCGATCAAGGCATCTGTACCTTCAGCCTCAATAGCACCTGATTCGCCTACATTGTTTTCTGCGGGATCGTCTACTGTCATAGATGGTTGGATGTTCTGTTCTTCTGTCATTTTGCCGTCTCCTTTCTCTCCGGTCGCATATTGGCGTCCCCCTTAAGGTTGGCCTTTACCCTTCCGGGTGAGTTTGGTGTTTTTAAAGAAATCCCCAACCCCCCTTGGTTTCTGCAACCATTTCACCGGGTTAGCCAGAAAGTCGAGAATTTGGTTTATGTTATAATATGTCCTCTGGATCACGTCCTTCTCGATAGCATCTTGAGTTGTGAATGATCTTGAGAGCATATCGGTTGCCATAATTCCTTTCATGGTTAACAACAAATCCTTGTAAGTTTTCCATTCAGGTGTATTTAAAGCCCTTGCGAGGCCAGCTATTTCCCTTTGGAATTGTTCCGAAGTTTCGAAGAGTAAAGGGAACTCGCTTAAGACGTTTTTATTGGCTCGCCTCATTTTCCAGCTCCTGTTTTATCCCTTCCAATACCATGTCCTGCCTGAACTCCTGTTCGCTTAAAGCCATCTTACCCTGGAACTTGGTTTGCTCTATGGCAAGTTTACCTTGCGTTTCTACTTGCTTCATCATTTGCTCGCTCATCATCTGCGCTTCCTGTTGCTGTTGCATCTCTTCCATCATCTGCTGTGGTTGTTTGAGAAGGTACTCGCTTTCCCTTATATCCATCAGCTCCATGAGGGTTTTCTGCATTTGATATTGGTTGATCCAGGGATTTTGCTGCCATAAGCCCGCCATGCTAACCAACTGTTGAGCCCTGAACTGTTTTCCAAGCGCAGGTTCCATAGCGGTATATCGTGCCGCGAAATCAAAGTCCGGATGAATCCCCCCAGAGAAAATACGCCCGAAGGACTGTTGGTCCTGATTGGTTATTCGGTATTCAAAGCCGTCCGGCAAATGGAACGTATTCAACACCATCAGGTATTTCAGCAGTGGCCGTATCCCAAGGTAATCCATAGACATCAGGAGTAACTTAGCTCTGGCTTCTCCCATTTGCTGGATACCATACACGACCCCTACCCTTTCCTGCCTTTGTGGGGTACGGCCCATGCCGTAATCATACATTCCGGTTAAGTCCTGTATAGCATGGTCATAAAAAGATTCCTGCTCCTGGAATATATTTGAGCTGTAATCCGGAATGGTCAGTGGCTCTATGTCTGACATATCTTCCACAGGTACAAGCCCGAACGGCCTCCATACGAGGGCCTCTGGCGGGATGTCGGCATCTTTATAAATTTTCATCATTTGGTTGACCAACATCATGGCATTTTGCATCCGTAGATTGGCTAAATTGTTCGCCTGCTCCTGTATACCCTTTGTCAACCTGGTCATCCCAAGATCCCAGTACATCTCTGGCTGCATGTAACATCCGATATCAAACAATGGCCTGATACCATAGATATTACGTTGGACAGACAAAATAGTTTTGTAATTCCCGATATGGACTATTGCCTCTTCCTCTTTACCTTTGATTTGCAGGCCTGACCCAACGGAGTAGGGCTCATGTTTCAGGATAAGCTTAGTGTAGCACTCGATGATATCGACCTCTGGCGTTTTCAGCTTGGTGTCCATCTCTTCCTGAGTAAGGCCACCCTCGATCTCTATGCTTTTAACAAAAGCCTCCACACTATCCGTGGTCTGCGTTCCTGCGCCACCCGCTGCCGTCCACCCCAACTCTTTGAGGTTTTTGTATCGCCCTTCGTCAGCCTTTTTTCGGATGTAGTCGATCGGCCTTTTGTATATCAGAAAAACCGCTGGCATTTGCTGGATTGATCTATATTGAGGATGAGGCAGGAAGAGTTTGTTATGTAGGACCTCTATGTATGGCCCATCATACGCTGTTTGCATTTCCTGCGATATGTAGTCGATGTTTTCCATCCCGACCAACCTGCCTTGGTTGAATTTAGGTATCGGAATGGACATCCTCCGTGGTCCTATCCTCTCTTCTTTTCGCCAGTACACCTTGATAATACCCTTCCCGAACGTCAGGGCATTGAAAAACCATTTCATCATGGTGAGATAAGACCCACCTTGCATATCAATATCGTTCAGGGATTCCAGCTGAAAATTCAACACGGCCTCAACCTTCTTGGCGTTTTCAAGGTCCATGCTTTTTCGTGGTTTAACTGAAACGATATTCCCAGTCTGATAGACCTGCTCCATGAAGCGAGATAATATTGTGTAGATGATAGGTAATATCTTGTTGAAACTTTCATTATAGGCCATAGGATAATCGAGAGGGTCCCTGTGACCGAGATAATACTTCAAGTCACTGTCGTAATTGGACCTGTTGTAGCCGTTTCTATCCCAATAATCCTTGTAAAGGGCCATCAAATACTTGAAGATTTCGGTTTCTTGGTTATTCATCTATCACCGACCCCAATTTTTCACGGTTAATGTCGCTTTCATCGTAACATACAAACATTTCCTCGATCATTTGCCCATCTTCGTAAACCCTGAATTCGTGCCATTCTCCAGGCCCAACTGTAAACTCCTGTCCAGGGCCAAGCAGGATTTCTCCATGCTCTGTTTTTATCCCAACCAGCCCGGCCAACACCACGAAAAGGTTATATTTCGCCACATGGTTATGCCAACTGCACCGAGTATTGGCCTTCAGACGCAGGTAAGACGTTGCATGTGTAGAATCTTGCCTGACCAACCATCTTTCTCCCCAAATCTTATGTGTCCTTTGCATGTTTTTTACCCAGTCACAAATTCTGCTTTTGTAAAAGTCGTACCATCGTCAGATATAGTCGCTTTAGTAATATCTGCGCTATCACCATCATTCCTTAAGGTAAGTAAAGTAGATGTCTGTGTGGTCTTATTCCTGAAATAGGCGTATAGCCAACTTATTTTTTCCTCTATGCTGGCTGTTGCAGGTGGTGCTCCGGTTCCAGGTTCCGCGAATGTGTCAGTATTGATCACATCTAACGCCTCTGCGTTAATCTCCGCTTTCATCCCGGCTGACATGCCGCCTAAGTCTGTAAGACCAGCCCCTGCCGTTCCCACTTGGGTTTGGATATCTTCAGTATCAGTCCTGATTTCGTCAATCTGATTTGCCGCCTTCCCAGCTGTACCAGCGTCCAGCTCTGAAAGTCTGGCTTCTGTGCAGACGGAAGCTAAGGCAGCACTATCAGTGCCTCGCATCGCATCACCGTTTAGGCCGGTTACGTCCGCATGAATCGCCCTAATAACTTCCGCAAGAGAAACCCCGTTCGCCGGAGCCGCCTCGGCAGGAAAGGCCCCTATACCTGGCGTCCCTATCAAGATGTTAATGAGCTGCTTCATGTATTGCATTAAAGTGTCTGCCG
>JAXHVC010000153.1:0-24949 GCA_034189315.1 Chloroflexota bacterium
CCAAAATGTGGCTATACCGGCAGAGTCGTATCCTCTATAGTCAAGCCTTTCAAGGGCATGTAATGCTGCTGTCGCAGAATTTTCTCCAACAAAGCCTACAATACCGCACATTCTAGCCTCCCGATTAATATACCAGTCTCGTACGACTGATCCCCCATAAACATTAGCTGACTTAATCTAGTTTCAAAAACCTATCATCTTATTATTTTAATTGAATGTGGCACACTGCTGACAATAACTATACACAGGGCTCACAAAATGGCAATCCTCATTATCTTTACATTACCTCCAGAAAACGGATGTAGGTCATCTGTTATGTATAGAAGTAACAGTAGGTCCCAGGATGATTTTGTTAATAAGACATAAGACTCATATCAGTAAATCTTGTTATGCAATCTGGTTCTGAGTGCAAAACCGTAGAAAAGACAATACCTCACAATTTATAACATTACATAATATATAACAATATTCAACTTAATGCAATTATGGATGGGATATTCTACTTTTATCTAACATCTACAGCACGACAGGCGGGGTTTACCTGTTAAACGATGTGTTTCGGATTTAGGGTAATAATCATTTTTCCTTAAACTCACTTGGAGTCGTCGAACTTGGATTGTCCGCTGCTTTATATATAGTGACCATTATGACACCTAGTTGCGTTTACACCCAAAAAAGTTAGCTTAGAGGATTCTATCAAGAATCTCGCAGACCTCATCTATTCTTTCAGGACTGACTCTGCCTTGCTCGGTTATTATTGCAGTAATAAGTTCGGCTGGGATAACCTCGAAGCCGACCTCTAGATTTGATTGGCGATTGAAATAGCCGTGGCGATCCAGTTTGCTTGCTTCGCCTATGGCTATGAAGGGAATACCAGCCTGTTTCGCCTCTGTGGCTAGGACATAAGAAGGCTTCCCGTTTACGATGCTCCCATTGGCTATAATTGTGTCGATACCGACTATAATCTTGCTGGATTGTAGAATATGATATTGAATATATGTATCTGCTATCACCTGACAAGCTATACCCAGCGAATCTAGTTCCTTCGCGGTAACTCCCCCATAGTTACTCCCATTTCGAGTGTGTGATTCTGCTAGTACGACGGAGAAGCAACGACCGGATATCTTGGCCAATTTGAGCGCTTGTATTATGGTCGCACTATAGCTACAGCTCATCACAATATCATTATCTTCGACTAGCTGGGATGCTAGCCTGCTCACTCTTTCGCTGGCTATTAACGAGTCCTCAATGCTTTGTTTGCTCATGGATGATATAGAACTCTTGAGTTCATCGAGTGTAATATCGATTTCTGCCTTCTGATAGACCTTTTGGGATAACGCTTGAACCATGTTCTGGATGGCCATCATACTGGGTCGGGCATCAATGAGGAGGTTGGCGGTCTCTGTAAATTCGTTCAGTAATTGCTGTTGGTTTTTGGCTTTACTAGTCTGCGCAACAAATCCTAGAGTAGCAACGGCTTCTCGAGAGAGATAGCTTGCACCATGATCGATATCTTCTCTAATATTTTTGACTAGAGATAATAACTCAGCGTCCATGACTAAGCAACTCTCTCCCATGCATCCTTAAGCTGGGGGACGGTGGAGAGACTTTCGATATCCCGTGGCAGAATCCATTGGGTTTCACTATGTTCCCAGTCTATTTCGATCTTATTTGGGTCTAATACACTAAACCTGTAGGGGTGAATAATCCATTTCCTGCTCAAACCTTTATCGAACACCTCTAGGGGTAGACCTTCTTTTACCAATACGATATCATTTTTTATGAGATGAGTCTCTTCTTCAATTTCCCTTAATGCCTGTTGGAAGGATGTCTGACCTTGTTCTATATAGCCACTGACTCCTGCCCACTTCCCTTGGTAGGTTCCGACTCTTTGACTTCTTCTGAGTAGTAGGATCTTTCCTTTATACTCAAGAAAACATGTCACGACGTGTTTGGCTTCCAGTGTAATTGTCCCAGAACATGCCTTGTCCAAGTAACTATTTAACATCCGCAGCACCGTACCAGCTGCTTGCTGCTTGTTTTCCACTCTGTTGCCCGAGAAGACATGCCTTTCTGTATGGGTTGTATCTGAGCATGACAATCCGAAGTAGAAAAGGCCTATTGGCTTATTTGGAGTCGCGCCGGTAGGACCCGCAATACCCGTATCCGAAATTCCTATATCCGTTTCCATCAACTTCCTGATGCCCTGGGACATCTCTGCAGCTGTTTGACAACTCACCGCACCATGTTTTTCCAATGTTTGGTGTGCTACACCAAGAACTTTCTCCTTTATTTGGTTATCATAGGCAACTATACCTCCTCTTAGATAGTCTGAGCTACCAGCGATATCGCTAATTAGACTAGCGATAAGCCCACCTGTTGCAGATTCTGCTACAGATATAGTCAATCGTGACTTCCTAAGCTTGTTACCAATCTCTTCGGCTATTTGAGGTTTCATGTTGAGCCTCCCGTATAGCAGATCATAATGGAAAATATGGTGTAAAGATAAGAAGAGCAGTGTCTAGTGGGATTCATGTTGTTGGCAAATCTGAACGCATCACTCTATTGATTATAACTAGTAACTGTTGAACATGTACATCATTGCATAATATGTATGAGTATTAGTAATTGGCTATGAATTATGGTGAGCTAATGCTACTGGATGTGCCCAATATAGCTTGGCTACTAATAACTACTTAATAATCATTATTAATATTGAATGTTGTCAAGTGGGATTACAATTAAAACTAAGTCATGCATGTTCGAGTCTATTATCACAACAACGTGATAAACGATAATCGCGCTAGTCATTCTAGGAAAAGCAAGGAATTACCCCTATTTCTTTCTAACACTTGAATGATAGAGAATGGATAGTGCCAATGGTGAATGCTAAGTGTGGAACATCTTGATCCAATAACAGGCCTTGATGTTTACATAACTGTTTAGAAGAAAGTAGGTTAACGATGCATTATCAATATCGGAGTTTTGCCATAATGTTGGAATCGGTCATATATTGAACGTGGTCACTAGCCGATGACTCTGTTCGGTGGTAGAATGGAGTATTAGCTACGTTAGACCTTTCTATGATCGCCTTGGAGCAGAATTCTGGCAGGAGGACGGGTATGGGCGTTATATTCAGAAAGGAACCTCAGCTTGAGAATCCAGAACTGATCGCTGCATGGCCAGGGATTGGGAATATTGGATTAATGGCCGTTGATGACCTCAAAGGGACAGTGAAGGCGGAATATATTGCTGAGATTGATCCCGTAGACTACTTTTATCCGCGTTCAGTGTCGATTCGAGATAGTCAGTTGGATGATCTGGAATTTCCCCGTTCCAGGTTCTATTACAAGAGGATTGATGAACGGGACCTGTTGTTCTTTATAGGTGACGAGCAGCCTCAAGATGAGGAAAAGATCCTTCAGATAGCAAATACCGTATTGGATGTAGCACAACATTTTGGTTGTCGCAGGGTATATACAAGTGGGGCAGCTGTGGCTCTTATACATCACACCACTAATCCAAGGGTGTGGGTGGTGCCGAACAGTCGACAACTTATAAAACAGTTTAAATGGCATGATAATGCGATCCTAATGAGTGAGATTGAAGGTAAGGGGGGACAAGGTAATATAACAGGGTTGAATGGATTACTACTAGGGGTGGCTCGGCAAAGAGGTATGGACGGTATCTGCCTGCTTGGTGAGGTTCCGATATACATCTCTCAGTTTCCAGTGCCCTATCCCAAAGCGTCGAAGGTGATTCTAGAGGTTCTCGCCATGAATTTGGGAATGGAGGCAGACGCAAGCAGGCTTGATGAGATGGCTCGAGGTATGGATGATAATATCCAAAGATTCTTCGAGAGAATTCCTGAGGAAATTCGGGAGAGAATTGATCAATTGAAGCAAGTTTCTCATGTTGAGGAACAAGATCACCCTGGTCCCATAACGGAAGAGGATAAGAAGACTATCATGCGAGACTTAGAGGATTTCTTCAGGGGAGGGAGTGATAGGATTGAATAGGGATTCTCCAGTGAAGATATTAAAAGAAGAGGGATTGCAGGCAAACAATCTGTTTGTAGCATGGAATTTTGATGCTGGCAACCTAGGTTCTACAGTAGTGAATTATCTTCACGATAGATTGGGTGCTACCGAATTTGCAGAATTTGATTTATTGCCGTTTTTTCAGTTAAGTGGGGTTTCTGTAAAGGGAGACATCGTACAGTTTCCGGAAGCCAGGTTCTATAGCTGCAATAACGATAGCTTCTTGACATTCAGGGGCGATGGACCTGATCGAGATCACTATGGTTTTCTTAAGTCCATATTGGATTTGGTGGAGCATTGTTGCGGGGTAAGGCAAATATATACTGTAGGTGGCATTGTCTCTCTAATGTCACATGTGCATCCTCGGCGTATATCAGTTGTGGTCAACGATGCTCAACTAAAAGACTCTCTTCAGGGCTATAATCTAGAAACTAGCATGTATTATCAAACTAGACCTGGAAGCAGACCTACATTGAGCAGTTTCCTGGCTTGGGCAGCTAGGAAGAGGAATATAGGTACTGTGAATTTGTGGGTGGAGGTACCTTTTTATCTATCTGGCGTAGATGATCCTCGGGCTGGTAGACGGATGTTAGCATTCCTAAACGATAGGTTTGGTTTGGGAGTAGACTTGTCTGAAGTCGATTCTAAGGTTTCTATACAAAGTGATAAGCTTCAGGAGTTGAGGGAGCGTCAGCCACAGATTGGTGAGTATATGACTATGCTGGAAAGAGGGATTACGCTGAGCAATGAAGAAAATGATAAGCTGATGCAAGAAGTCGCGGAGTGGCTTAAGGATTGAGACGCTACCCTTTCACTCCAATACTTGGTTGGTCAGTTAGTCGCTATGACAAGTTCAGTACATGTAAAAGATGGTACTATTATGAGTATTATCCGAAATATGATCCAGTAGTCCCTTATGAACAAATCCTCGTCCTCAAGTCTCTGACTAGTATTCCTCTCGAGATTGGAAATCTAGTCCATGACATGATCGCAATCCTATTACACCGCTTGAAAAAGAGTATTGCCCCCATTAATGTTGATAAGGTGATGGATTATGCTTGCTCACTTGTTGATCAAGCCATGGTGAATAAGACGTTTCAAGAGGTGTACTATGGGCAATTGGACAACATTGATACCATTGAATTGAAGAATAGGGTTATCGGCTGTCTGCGTAACTTCTTTGATAGTCATTGGTATGAGTGGATCATAGAAGAGGCCATTGACCAACGTGCTAAATGGGTGATTGAGCCGAACGATTTTGGAGAGATGCGTGTAGGTGCTCTCAAGGCCTATTCTAAGGTGGACTTCTTGTTTCCTTATGGTAATAGATCGTTTTATGCCCTAGATTGGAAGACTGGTAGGATTGAGAGAGATAAACATATCAGACAATTAAAGGGATATGTACTTTATACCGGCGATTGTTATGGTGCTGCTACTGATTGTGTGGAAACAATAGCTGCCTATTTGAGTGATAGCTATCAAGAGACACGCTGTAACTTTAGTCAACACGAACTGGATCGATTCGCTGCTCGAATTGAATTTGAGACCGATGAAATGTATGCATATTGTGAGAAAATAGACGAGAATATCCCAAGGGAGAAGAACTGCTTCCCGATGGAACACTCGACATTCTGTTCCTATTGCAATTACAGACAGCTCTGTATTAAGTGAAAAGCCTATTTGGTTTTCATGATGATGTAACTTTCTGCTGAGTAGAGGACCAATTTCCATTGGATTTAGAACTGCATAAGATTAAGATGCGGTTGGATCGATAAAATGTTGAATCGCCATTGAATGTAAAAGACCGAGGGTAGTACAATCCCTCGGTCCTATTGGGTTTTGTCTTAGGTCGGTGGGTTCTAAGATTGTAGTTAGGATGAAGCCTGCTCGGCCTCAATCTTCTTGGAAACTTCCTCTCGGAGCATCCTTTTCCAGATCTTACCCACTGGGGTTCTTGGTAAGTCACTAACTATCTCTAGGCGCTCTGGCAACTTGAATACTGCAACCGCATGTTCCTTCATAAAGGAGATAATTTCATCCAGAGTCAAAGATCCTTGATCTTCCTTGGGGATTACAAACACGCAAACCCTCTCCCCAAGCTTGGGATCTGGCATACCAACTGCAGCTGATTCCAAGACCTTAGGGTGTGAGTTGAGTATGTCCTCAATGTCCTCTGGGCTGATGTTTTGCCCTCCACGTATGATGAGGTCTTTAACCCTGCCTCCACTTCGTAACTTACCCTCATCTTCTATGATGAAGAGATCACCACTGCGGAAAAATCCATCCTTGGTGAATGCTTTCTCGGTAAGGTCTGGGCGTTTATAATAGCAAGGGAACAAGAATGGCCCTTTGCCCACAAGTTCGCCCTTATCTCCTGGTTTGGTTAGCTCATTACCGTCTTCGTCCACCACCTTCACTTGGAAGCCTACAATACTAGCCATTTCGGTGGAGAAATAGGAGGCTCTCTTTTCGGCATCGGGATCCATTCCGAATAGCCCCATCCCTTCATTTGATCCATATACATTGATTACCTCGATACCGAATCTCTCTCTCCAACCCTTGATAATTGGTGTGGTCAATGGTGCAGATCCCCCGCCCATGAACTTGATCGAGCTGAGGTCATGTTGCTCGATTGTGGGGTGGTTTAATAGCATATAGTGGACAGCGGGTGGTCCCCCAGCAAAGGTTACCCTCTCCTTTTCAATCTGTGTCAGGAATAGCTCCGCATCGAATGGGTGATGCAAGATTATCTTTGAGCCCATACCTACCCAAGGGTAAACCATGGTTCCAAGTCCTGCCATATTCACCAAGGGGAATGCCCCTAGGGTGATTTCGTCAGAAGGGGACATATTGAATAGCGAAGACATCATAGTCATTACTGGTAGCAAACCAAACCAGTTATTATGACTTCTGGGTACACCCTTGGGTAGGGCTTCAGTTCCAGAAGTTAATACTAGTGTCATGACGTCATTAGCTGATGGCTTGAATTGATCCAGATAGTCTGGTGCATATTTATCCTCAAGCTTATTCTCCATCATTTCATATAGAGATATAACACCGTCAGGAAGGTCTTTACCCAAAGATATCACATGCTTCAAATGTGGATATTTGGCCCGGATTTCGTTAGCCATGTTGATATGATTAAAGCCATGAAAATTCCCGGGTACAATCACTGCTTTTGCCTCGGATAGTTCTACAGCATAGCCTAATTCATGATTGCGATACTGCACTGGTCCGGGCACCACGATGACTCCAATCCTGGTGAGTGCGAAGTGTGTGATGATCAATTCCATTATGTTTGGCAATTGCATCACGGCAAAATCATCAGGTCTCAATCCAAGTTCAACGAAGCCAAGCGCAACTCTATCAACTAGCTTGTCGATCTCAGACCATGTTAACCGGACTGGTTTCTGCCCTGTAAGTTCCTCTTTGTTAGGTGGATCTACTAATGCTTCCTTGTCGGGTGTGTTGGCCACATTCTGTTTCAAGTAATCGGTGAGGACTTGGTCTCTCCAGAAGCCTAACTGTGTGAATTCATCTATTGTTTTCTGATCATAGAGGATCATGGCTCTCCTTTCGGTCCTTGTTCACCCAAAGCGTTCCAACACAGAGTTCTTCCTCGTCGGCCTTTATCTCCTCGTCGGTCCGTGAATTCCAGTATCTGTCTGGGTCGAATGGAATTTTGGGTTCTGGATATATATTTGTTCCTTTGAATGGTTGAGTACCATCATAGTCGCCGATCCAGTAGCCTTGTAGGGCGCGGCTTTCTCCAAGCAGATCGAACTCAGGTGCGAATATAGTCATTGCTGTGCCAGTGTATGGTACCATACGAATTAAATTCAACAGATCGTAAGGTACTGCGATTCTTGCTTCCCTTGCCAAGGCCATGATAATCCCAGTCATCTCCCTTGCCAGGAATTGAGGACCTTTAACAGAGGCCAGTACATCCATCATCCAGTCCCCTGACATACCGGGTTGTTCTGAGATGGTTGCTAGAGTATTGAGCATCTTGCCAAGTTCTTCGGTGGCTCTGTCCTGGGCTTTCTTCTCTTCCAAACCCATGATGACACCCAGGTTCTTGGCTGATTCTAGAACTAGGGCTGCATCTTGTTCTCCCAGGCCTCCCCAAAGCCTGCATAGCCCTGGCCTCATGCCTTCGAGCCATTTGGAACCACCAGCATAGTAGCTGATACCATAATCGACCTGTGCCATTATATCATCGTAGCAGAACATGTAGTTACCATGGTGAATATCGAGATTCTTAACGCCGTGGCAAAGGAAGGGTTGCCAGGTGGCCCTATATCGTTTTCTAGCGGCGAGCGATAGGTCGTAACCAAATGCTCTGAGAAAATCCCAGAATTTGTAGAGCTTATGGGGATTGCCTACATCAAGCTGTACTCCCTTGAAATAGAAGAACATCCTCTCCATAACAAGGACCTTCTCTGTAGTGTATTCCCAATAGACACCAGGTATGCGGCATTGAGTGTGTACCCCATACATCTCCAATGAATTGTGTGTCATCTGCATTGTTGTGCCTTCATAGGCAAGATCTAGCTCCTCGATTGCAGTGGCCTCTGCATAATCGACCAATATCTCAACTGGTCGAATATCTCGAACTGCCTTGATAAATGGGCGCAGTGGCTTCAGAAAAAGTTCCAATATTCCAGCAACTGGCTCTAGAATGCGAAAGTCCCTTTGGAGTTTGTCTTTCAGGCCAGGGCGCTGGAGCTTTATTACAGCGTCTTCTCCGTTCTTCAAGACTATGGCATGGACTTGAGCAAAGGAGGCTGCTCCTAAAGGAGTATTATCCATATAGGCAAATAGCTCCTCGGGAGATGCACCCAATTCCTGCTTAATCAAGGCCCTGATGGTTTCATCGCTTTCGGCGGGCAGGTAGTCACATAACTTAGCGAATTCGGCGATTGCACTAAATGGGAGGATGGGGAGCATAGAGATGATCTGTCCAAGCTTGAGGAAGGCAGGACCAAGGTTTTGGAAAGCGAACATGATCCTTCGCCATATAGTCGGCTTTTCCCTAGCTACATATATAGATAGTGAGTGCTGGTGAAATGTAGGGACTTTCTGCGCGAATGTTTCTTCAATAGTTGTAGCTTCGGCTGTCATCAATCTCCAGCCGGATAAAAATCGTATAGGATAAACGATCCAGTCAAGTATCCATAGTAGAATTGCTTCGACAAGTCGAAAGCCGATTTCCAATGCTCGTAGCAGATTTCCTTCTACGATAAGGAAGATAGTGTATGATGCCGAACCACTCACAAAATCGGTGAGCTGTCGCAATACAGATCGATTTGCCCCCGCTTCTCGTCTCTGCTCTATGATCTGCTGCCTTCTTCGTTTCTCCTCCAACTTCTGGTGCATAAGTGGAATGCGTTCTTTCATAGCGTGACCTCCACGTGTATAGCCAGTAGAGTGTAATATGTTATGGTGTATCTGATATCTAATGGCTCATATTAGGATAAAGGTATTACCTTTTATCAGACAACTATAGGATTAGATTTATCCTGAGAATATGACATCAATTGTTATAATACAGTATGCATCTTTCTTTACTCGGTTACCATGTGGCTCTCACGTTTTTTGTCCAATTTGACGAGCATGAGAGACACACTTCGCTTTTCCATCTGATTCCCCTCTTGATCATCGCATCACCTGCCCTGTCGCAAATTATATTTGTATCTAGCATCCGTGTCGCTGAAGCTCCTGCAAGATCACGGTTTCTGATTTGGCGATAGCATCCTCTCTCACATCTTTTCGGTCGAGGATGGGGCCCACTAGCAAAAAGAGTTCTCGCATCCAGGAGATTGGTTGATGCCGATCTGTATTCATCAATCCTAGCCTATCTTCATCCAAAACCATTATACCTGTGGTGACTTCCATCCCAAGTAAGATTTGTCGTATCACATCGAAGTCGCCCCTAATCCCTGGTAGGTCTTTATCATCTTCCAGAGGCAGCCTGAACGAAAGAACCCTTGGTGTGCTTACTACTTCGAGTACCCAGGGGCCAAAGCCAGCAGGATAGAATGCCAACTTGTTTCCCACCAATGGTGGTAACTGCTCATCGAAGTAACGCTTAACACGGCTGACTACTAGATGGGAGAATACTTCTCCCATCATGGTATCCATGAACTCAATTAGTGCAGCTTCTGAGGCCTGCTTAGTCTCCACTTTATCGAACAACTGACGTACCCTCTGGGACATTTCGGCAGGCAGCTGTGGGAACAGTGGTATGATACCCATGATCTATATCCCCTTTCCTTCCTCGCGTTTATTAGGTTTTTTCTTATCCACTCTTTCCATTTTTCATGTCCTCTATTCAAGTGTTGCAAGATATCTATCCATTTGGATTCATATTCTGGCACTCACCTGTATTCAGTCACCAATCCTTGCTGGTGCATGGCATAGACTGAGGTCGTCAGCCTTGATTTCCTCTTCTGTCCTCGGTCTTAGGAAGATATCTTCTTCATATGGCAAGTATGGTTCGGGGTATACTTTGGTTCCTTTGTATGGTGCCTTACCGTCATCAGGTCCGTACCAATAGGAGGTTAGGATTGTGGATTCATCCATTATGTTCCAATTGGGATCGACTATTTGTACCCATGTCGCCCAGTAGGGGATCATTCGGCCAAGAGCGAGGGTTTCATATGGAGTCCGAAGTTTTGTCTTTCTAGCTATACCTCGTATGAGGTCGAGGAATATCCCTCCGAATTCGGCAGTTCTCATGAATGCATTCAGATCTGTTATAAAGGCTCCTGTAGCATCTGCCCTTTCCGTAACCTGCATGATGGGTTCCAGTGACTTCTGCATTACTTCTGCAACAGTTTTGCTGGCCTCTTCATCGTCTAACCCAGGCATCAATCCCATTGGGCCTTTGGCGGCTGCTACGATCCCTTCTCCATCCATTCTTTGAACAGCACTCCAGATTAGTACCACTCCTGGCCGGAGCTTCTCTATTTCTGAGCTGGCGCCGGCATAGAAATTGATCCCAAAATCGACCATAGATAAAGTATCATCATAGCTGTATAGGAAGTTGCCATGGTGAACATCCATAGTGAGAACACCGTAACGCGTGAAAGGGTACCATTTTGCTCGATATGCTCGTTTAAATGCGAGTGGTGGGTTATACCCCATGCCCTTGATGAAACTGATAAAAGAGTTAATATCCTCGGGTTTGCCGACATCGATATCTACTGGCTTAAAAAGAAACCACATTCTTTCCATGGTAATGAGCCTTTCTGTCGTATACTCCCAGTAGACATTAGGGACGTGGAGGTCGCGATCGAGACCGTATTGATTGATAGCATTGGCGAACATCTGCATTATCGTTGCCTCGAACCCAAAATCAACTTCATCGACAGCTGTGGCTTCTCCATAGTCATTAAGAATCTCAACCGGGTAGACATCTTGTACTGCCGTTATCAAGGGCCTGATTAATTTCAGAACTAGTTCTGCAATACCAGCGAAGGGGCCAAGTATAATGTAATCCCGTTCAAATAGTGTTTTTAGATTGGGTCTTTGAACCTTGACTACTGCGTCTTTCCCTCCCTTGAGTACTACACAGTGGACTTGGGCAAGAGAGGCGGCTCCTATGGGTTGTGGATCGATATATTCAAATATCTCTTCTACGGGACGGCCTAGTTCTTCCTCTATGAGCATTTTGACTTCTTTGATATTTTCTGCGGGTAGGTAATCACAGAGCTTGGCAAATTCAGATGTAAAACTTCGAGGAACGACTGGTAACATCGAGATGATCTGGCCCAGTTTAATGAACGCTGGACCAAGGTTTTGGAAGGCTATCATTAGTCTTCTGGCGAACAAAGGTCTTTCATTGGCGACGTAGATAGAGAGTGAAGCTTGAGAGAAGGGGCTGCTGTTATCTTCGGTTATGTTGGATGTATCCTCTAAGTTCTTGTGATTGTGTTGTGTGAGTATCTTCCAGTTAGATATACGCCTTAGAGGATAGACTATCCAGTCTGCCACCCATAAAACGATCACTGCTACCAGACGGTAGGTGATCTCGATCGCTCTCCCTAGGTTACCTCCGAGGATTAAGAATGACATGAATGATACGGTGCTTACTAGGTATGCCTTTATTTTGCCCAATGCTGATCGTCTGGCGGCTTCTGTTTTCTTCTGTTCCTGTTTTAGACGTCTTGCCCGTTTTTCTTCCAATTTGGCTAGCATCAGTGGTGGGGCTGACGGTTTCTCGGTTGTTAGTGTCATTGGCCAAACCTCCCCAGTCGCCTTTCTGTCCTAGATGATCCTTATCAAGTTAAAACTGGAAATTACTTCTGGCTGTTGGCGAATGAAGTGAGTCAGGTGCATTGAGCCGAGTTGTTGGGAGAATATACTGACCTTCACTTTTAATTCGGAGTCATACTCTCTGTTATACTAGGATATATATAATTACACGAGATGATTGGAGTAGGAAGTGTTACCCGAAGAAAAGCCTGACATGCTGATTGATTGCAATCTCTGAACAAAGTAGCATTCCCTTCCCTCTCTTACACCCGAAATCTAATCAATGCCTGTTTGATGCAAATGTAATGATGCATATCAGATTGGTCACTAACAATGCCATGTTAACTGAAAAACTGTTTGTGACGCAACTCATTTTCCTATCAATTGACCCTTTTGTACCATATCAGCTAACATGAAAATGGAAGAAAGGATGATTCCTTAGTATTGTGCTGCCACTCATCTTGTGGGAATCTGAATGGGGCTAGGATCACCGATATGGAGTTATACCTGATGAAGACATAAAATGAAGCATAACTGCTAATATGGTACCAGGGAGTGCCGCAAGGTACATGTAATAGTTAGAGGTTGATGGATTGGGTGTTGATAACTCAGTAGAGATAAATAGTCAGAGCTGGAAGCATACTCAACAAATTGGTGAGATGCTTGCGGGGTTAGCATTACCTGGGGACGTGTTTCTCTTGAAAGGGCAATTTGGGGTTGGGAAAACTTGTCTCACTCAAGGTATTGCACGTGGTCTGGGCATCGCTGGCAATGTATCGAGCCCTTCATTCGTTGTATTAAAGGAGTATAAAGGAAGACTCCCGCTATTCCACATCGACCTCTATCGTTTTGATGACCTTGTGCAAGTGGCGGACTTGGGCCTTGATGATTATCTGTTTGGGAGAGGTCTTTGCGTTGTTGAATGGGCGGAAAAGGCGATGGAACTATTGCCTCCAGAACACTTATTGGTGAAACTGCAGTTTGCAGGAGTAGATCGTCGTCGTCTGAGCTTTCGGCCCAGTGGCAGTCGTTATGAGGAGATGTTGAAGCAGACATGCAATTGGCGATAGATACTTCGACTGATGTGGCTGGTCTAGCGCTTTCATGCGATGGTAAGGTGAAGGCTGAGCTTGTCTGGTGCTGTGAACGCGGACATACCGTGGAATTGTGGCCTAATCTGACACGATTGATGGATATGACTAGTACAGATATCCGATCGATCGATACCATTGTGGTGGCTAAGGGCCCTGGAAGTTTTAATGGATTGAGAGTGGGACTAAGTGCTGCCAAGGGGATTGCTTTCTGCTTGAACGCTTCCCTGATAGGGATAGGTACACTTGAGGTAGAAGCATATCCATTTGCATCTAGTGGTTTCCCTATTTGTCCAATTCATAATGCTGGACGTGGTGAGATCGCCACTGCCCTATACCGAATGGGGATTAGCGGATGGCATTGTATGGTTGAGGAAGGTATCTCCACCATGGATGTATTGTGCGCACAAACGAATGAAAAAACAATATTCTGTGGGGAGCCATCTCCTGCAATGGAAGAGGAGCTTGTTCGTTGCTTGGGGGATATTGCCATTATACCTAGTGTTATATCTAGATTACGTCGTCCTGGACATCTTGCGGAGCTGGGGTGGCACAGATTGCAGATGGGGCAGTTGGATGATCCTGGCATACTTCAGCCACTATATTTACGACAGCCACCAATCACAAAACCTAAGCATAAAACCATCAAGAAATAGCAGTAACCAGCATAATAGCAAATATGGCACAATATTAAACTGGTATTGACATAATAAGAATGTGCTAGTCTGCCATTATAGAGCCTTCCGATACAATCATGATGTAAAACCACTCCGTGTGGTAATGCAGACTAGTGCCAATCCCACATGATGCCTTTTAGGCACTGGTTCTTAGTTCTGGAGGGAGTAAGTTTGGGATAGTATCCACGATTGGATATGTTTCCTCACACTTCGAGCAACGTAAAGAACCCGATACCACTTCCTGCTCATTCTCTTGCGATACGTCTAGTTGCAGTTCTCCTTTGCATACAGGACACGCTAGGATATCCATGAGTTCCTTTTTCATTGTAGAACCCTCCTGACCATCCATTGTAGTTTGCATTATTTCAGGGGTCAACCTATAGGAATCAATTTACAATGATGCGATAGGTTCCTTGACGCCTGCTGTACGCAGATGGTTAAATGCTCATACACACGGCAGGAGACAGAATGAATGATAGATAAAGTTGGTGTGCTGTATCATCCCAAGATTTCCCGAGCCGAGAGCCTCTCTAAAGAACTGCAGAAGCTGTTGAATTACCTTAATGTCGAGGCTTGGCTTTGTTCTGCTTGGGAGGATGATCGGGTGAAAGAGCAGTTGATAGGCACGGATTTAGCTCTAAGTGTAGGTGGAGATGGTACCCTTCTGCGAGTAGCGCGGGCAGCAGCCTGTTCGGGGACTTATGTGACTGGTCTTAACCTTGGCAAGTTGGGATTCATGACTGAACTGCGGGCTGACGAAGTGAAAACCCATATCCCACGTTTATTGGGTGGCGAGGGGTGGATAGATGAGCGTACAATGTTACAGGTGGAGGTGTCCTCGGGTGGCCTGGATTCTCCCCAAACTCTCCATGCTTTAAATGATGTGCTTATAGGTAGGGGAGGGACGCCCAGGGTGGTTTATGTTGATGTTTCGATTGTTGGGGAGCACTTGACGACATATAAGGTAGATGGTGTTATTATGGCAACTGCCACTGGGAGTACTGGATACAATTTGGCAGTTGGAGGACCGATTATCTATCCCCAGGCTGAGGAGATGATACTTAATCCGATTTCTCCTCATTTGGGGCTAACTCATGCGATGATACTGTCTCCCGAAACCATTGTTGATTTGGAACTTCATACCGATCATGAGGCTACATTTAGCATTGATGGACAAATCAACATAGCATTACAGGATGGCGCTCGTGTAAATGTAAGAAGGAGTTCGCATAAGACCAGGTTATTGCGAATTCATCCTCCTTCATATTTTTATGCTACGCTTGAGAAAAGACTTAAGGGTTGATTGTTAATGAAGGTAGCCAAGGCGAGAATATGCGATGCCACACAAATACATCAGCTGATCAATCACTTCGCGGCGAAGGATGAAATGCTTCCTCGTGCACTTAGTGATATATATGAGAATCTTAGGGATGTATTTGTTGTGAGGGAGAGAGATAAGGTTGTGGCCTGTGCTTCGCTTCATATCTATTGGGCAGATATGGCAGAGGTTAGAGGGGTGGCGGTTATCGAGAAACGCCAAAAGAGAGGTATGGGTGCTAACCTAGTGCAATCTTGCCTAGACGAAGCTTCCCGGTTGGGCATACCAACAGTTTTTTGCCTCACATATAAACCTGCTTTTTTTGAGAGAATTGGATTCAATCAGGTGGATAAGATGCAGCTCCCTCGGAAGGTATGGTCGGAATGTTACAGTTGTCCCAAGTTTCCGAACTGTGATGAAGTTGCCATGGTCTTTGATGTGAAGAGTGGAGGAAAGGACTTGTAGAATGAGGGTGAAAATCTCGGCGGAGCAGTTGCATAGTGATTTTGTTAAAAAGGTTGAGGAGTTAAGTGGTCAAAGTCTTCTCTCTTGCTATCAGTGTGGTAAGTGTTCCGCAGGTTGCCCAATGTCCTTTGCTATGGACAATCTTCCAAATCAGGTGATTCGCTTGATGCAGTTGGGACTGGAAGACGATATTGCCAAGTCGAATACTATTTGGATATGTGCATCCTGCATTACATGTTCTGTAAGATGTCCACGTGGGGTGGATATAGCACGGGTGATGGAGGCCCTTAGGATACTTGCCCTAAGGAATAAACATGACTATGTGGATTTGAAAGAGATTACCCCGGAAAGAATTGCTGATATGCCTCAGATCGCTATGGTTAGTAGTTTTAGAAAACATACATGTTGATATCGATTATGGCGGTTTAGCTGTGTTTAAATAGCTGAGATAAGATGGGATTTGTACGAGTGGTAGGACCATAAGTGAGTGTAATTACCGGAATGGCTGTATGTGTTGTATCAAAGAGGGCGCTATTGTAGAGGTGTACTGTTTGCCGTGATGGAAGGTGAGACATGGAGTTGTGTTATTATCCTGGATGCACCTTAAAGACCAAAGCAAAGAACCTTGAAATCCCAGCGCTAGCTGCGATGTCGGCTTTGGGGATCGAATTGGTTGAATTGCCTCGCTGGAATTGCTGTGGTGCAACTTATGCCTTGGCCGATGATGACTTGTTGCATCAGCTTGCTCCGGTACGAGATTTGATAAGGGTTAAAGAGCAGGGCAAGGATGAGCTAGTTACTATTTGCGACTTTTGCTATAACACATTGCAGAGGGCCAATCGTTTAGTTAGAAACGATATCGATAAGAGGAATGCTATCAATAGCTTTATGGAGGAGGAGCCTGATTACGATGGTAGTGTTGAGGTTCTTCATCTACTGCAGGTGCTCAGGGATAAGGTGGGTTGGGATGGTGTCAGGGAAAAAGTAGAGGTTTCTCTGGATGGATTAGTGATTGCACCGTACTATGGTTGTACCCTCTTGAGACCACAAGAAATCGCCATCGATGATGTGGAAAGACCAACTGTGCTTCAGGATCTGGTGCAAGCGTTAGGAGCAAAGGTTATACCTTTTCCTTTTGCCACTGAATGCTGCGGTGCTTTCCAGTCTGTGTCCAATCCCGAGTTCGCAGAAGAACGTGCTTGGAGTATATTGAGTGCTGCCACTTCTCGTGGCGTCGACATGATTGTTACCAGTTGTCCCCTATGTTCCTATAACCTAGGGTGCTTCCAAAAGGGCCTTACGCGGAAACATAGTGATTTCAAGGGAATGGCCGTAGTTTATTTTACTCAACTGCTAGCTTACGCTCTTGGATCAGATCCCGATATCTGCCATTTCGATCTCAACTTGGGCAATCCACAGGAAGTATTGGAACAGAAACTCTGTGTGCTGGGAGGACAGAAGTAAGTGGAGTTGGATCTGGTAAAAGTAGATGCAATAGTCGATGAGTATAAGGGTGAGCAGGGTCTGCTCATCTCGATACTTCAAGATATTCAATCAGAGTTCAACTATTTGCCCAAGGAAGCGCTATTTAGGGTGAGTGAAAAACTTGAACTACCCATAGGCCAAGTATTTAGCGTTGTTACCTTCTTTAAGGCGTTTAGCTTGAAGCCAAGGGGGCGTAATATTATCAACGTGTGTATGGGGACTGCTTGCCACGTAAAGGGAGCCACTAATATTCTGGATAAGATGAAACGGGATTTGGGGATTGTGGAAGGTGGGACAACCTCAGATCTTAGGTTCACTCTAGACACGGTAAGATGTGTTGGCTGCTGTAGTTTGGGACCTGTGGTTGTAGTGAATGAGGATACACATGGGCGTGCTACACAGGAGCAGATTCCCAAGATACTGGATAATTATCAGTAATAAGGGTATGCATGAAGATAAAGTCGCTTGAAGATTTGGATGCCATAAAGGCAGAGGGGCTTAAGTCGCTCTATCCTGATAAACCCAAGGTTAGCATTGGGATGGCTAGTTGTGGTTTAGCTACTGGAGCCGGTCGGATATGGGACGCACTGAGCCAAGAAGCGGAAAAGGGAACACATGACTTTGTTCTTGCTCAAACGGGGTGCATAGGTTATTGCCAGAAGGAACCCATTATAGATGTTCTGAGGCCGGGAAAGCCTAGGGTGTTTTATAGAGAGATGAGCCCAGAGAAGGCCTTAGAAGTAGTAGGATCCCTCAAAAATGGTGAGGCTAATACCGAATGGGCGCTATGTAAAATGGTTGAGGAAGACTTTCTGCTGGATGATGAAGTCAGGAAACTCGGAGATGAAAGTCCTTCCAGTGATATATGTCTTAGCTCAGAGCTGGGTTTTTATAACAAGCAGTTAAAAATTGCGCTTCGAAACTGTGGATTCATTGATCCTGAGAATATTAAGGAATACATAGCTCGGGGAGGATATCGTGCACTTTGGAAAGTGCTCAAAGAGATGACTCCCCAGGAGGTGATTGAGCAGATAAAGCAATCTGGGTTACGTGGTAGAGGTGGAGCTGGATTTCCAACAGGTACCAAGTGGGAGTCGTGTCGTCGAGCTAGCGGTGGTATTAAGTATGTTATCTGCAATGCCGATGAGGGGGATCCTGGCGCGTACATGGATCGAAGCGTATTGGAGGGGGACCCTCATAGCGTCCTCGAGGGAATGCTCATCGGGGCCTACGCTGTGGGATCTCAAGAGGGATACATGTACATTCGAAACGAGTATCCCCTAGCGATCAAGCGCATCAAGATGGCAATCGAGCAAGCCAAGGAATATGGATTACTTGGAGAGGATATTCTTGGGACAGGATTCAGTTTTCACCTCAAGATCAATAGGGGTGGAGGGGCATTTGTATGCGGTGAATCCACGGCATTAATGGCTTCTTTAGAGGGTAAGCCTGGTGAGCCAAGAGCCAAGTATGTGCGTTCAGTAGAAAGAGGGCTGTGGGACAGACCGAGCACTCTAAACAATGTAGAGACATGGGCTAATGTGCCAGCTATAGTGGTAAAAGGTGCGGATTGGTACTCGCAAATAGGCACAGAAAAGAGTAAGGGAACCAAGGTTTTCTCTGTTGTGGGCAAGATAAACAATACCGGATTGGTTGAAGTTCCCATGGGGATATCTCTCAGAGAGATCGTGGAAGATATTGGCGGGGGAGTTCCAGAAGGGCGAGAGTTCAAAGCAGTACAAACTGGAGGTCCATCCGGAGGTTGTGTTCCAGCCAGTCTAATTGATCTTCCTGTTGATTTTGAGCAGCTCACTCGTGCGGGATCGATGATGGGTTCGGGTGGCATGATTATCATGGACCAGGATACCTGTATGGTTGATGTTGCTAGGTATTTCCTTGCTTTTTTAGAGGAAGAATCCTGTGGGAAGTGTGTTCCTTGTCGTGAGGGGATTAAAAGGTCGCTTCAGATACTTACTGACATTACCGAGGGCTATGGAAGGGAAGAAGACCTTGAGACATTGGAGGACTTAGCTACGACACTGCGAGATGGTGCCCTTTGTGCTTTGGGTACAAGCGCTGCTAATCCTGTCTTGAGTACGTTGCAGCATTTCAGGAATGAATATGAGGCACACATCCTAGACAAAAAATGCCCTGCAGGCGTTTGCACTAATCTAATCGAGTACTCTATTGATCCTGAGAAATGTACTGGTTGCACGAGATGTGTCAGGGTATGTCCTCAAGAGGCCATAACTGGTGAAAAGAAGGAGCCGCATATCATCGATACTAGTAAGTGTATAAAGTGTGGTTCGTGTGTAGAAGTGTGTAAATTCGATGCCATAATAAAGAGATAGAGTTCCAATATTCCTGGGATACAGAAGACATGATCCGATTGAATATAGATGGAAAAGATATCTGGGCCAAAGAGGGTTCTACCATACTGGAAGCCGCGCAATTGTATGGCATCGAAATCCCTACTTTGTGCCATCATCCCGTTCTTACACCTTACGGGGCGTGCAGACTTTGCAGTGTAGAGATCATCCAGAAGGGGAGGTCTCGGGTGGTGATATCTTGTCTCTATCCTGTGTCGGAGGGATTGGAGGTCAAGGTTAATTCGGAGCGTGTTGCGAGATTGCGTCGTAGTATACTCGAATTATTACTGGCCAGATGTTCAAAGTCGGAGAAGATAAGAGAGCTGGCTAGAGAGGTTGGTATATCTGAGCCTCGTTTTAAGGTAGAAGATGATGATTGTATTTTGTGCGGGCTCTGTGTGAGAGCATGTCGCGAGATCTCCGAGAAGAAGATTCTCGCGTTTGTGGGACGAGGCACACAAAAAGAGGTGGCTGCACCATTCTTTGAGCCCTCTCCTGAGTGTATTGAGTGTGGGGCGTGTGCTTATCTGTGTCCTACAGGCGCGATACGATATGAGGATGGTAAGCTGATATTTCCATGGATGAAAAAGACAAGCGCGGTGGGGATAACATGAACAGGATAGGCGTATTCCTCTGCCACTGCGACCTTAACTTTTCGGGTGATATGGACCTGCAACGGGTGGTGGATGGCATTAGTGAGCATAAGGATGTGGCCTATGCCACCTATTGTAGGGACATGTGCCTTGATCTTGGACTTGAATCTGTACAGAAGTCAATCCAAGAGGAAAATCTAGACGGTGTGGTGTTAACTAGCTGTTCGGAAGCTCTGCATAGGGATGCCTTTATAGAAGCTATGGAGACTGTGGGATTACAGCCTCATCAGGTGAATATCGTTGATTTAAAACAACTAGTTGGCTGGCCTCATAGCTACCAAGGCGAAGAATCCACCATGAAGGCAATAGACGCTTTATCTGCCTCTGTGGATGACCTTAGACGACATGTATCAACTTCGGTCTCCAATGTGTCGGTTGTCAAGAGGGCTTTGGTCATAGGAGGGGGCATTGCCGGGATTCAGGCTTCGCTGGATATTGCAGATGGTGGGTATGAAGTTATTTTGGTGGAGAAGACGAGTAGTGTTGGTGGACACATGATTCAATACTCAGAGGTGTTTCCTACACTGGATTGTCCCCAGTGTATTGAAACACCGAAGATGGTTGAGGTTGGACAGCACCCTAACATCAAGCTCTATCCCTATAGTGAGGTGGAGAGTGTAGTTGGGGAAGCTGGTAATTTCACTGTCACGATACGAAAAAAGGCGTCCTATGTGGATTGGGATAAATGCAACGGGTGTGGAGTCTGCCAACAGAAGTGTCCCACTATTGTTCCTTCCGAATTTCAGAGGGGGCTGCCTTTTGGACCACGCCGAGCTATTTATATACCCTTTGCCCAGGCTGTTCCTAACAAACCGGTTCTTGATAGGGAACACTGTGGTCATTTCACTACAGGGCTGTGTCAGGTTTGTTCGAAGGTATGTCCTCGTGAGGCTATCGACTATGAGCAGGTCGATATGTTTGTCGAGGAGAAGGTCGGGGCTATTGTAATAGCCACCGGATTTGAGTTGATGCCCAAGTCTGGAGTTCCCGAATATGAGCAAGATAAGGATATCTTAGAGGGTATTGAATTCGAACGGCTCCTTTGTCCTGGTGGACCAACTGCAGGTGAAATCCTAAGGCTATCGGACGGAAAGAGTCCAAAAGAGGTAGTGTTCGTTGGTTGCTGTGGATCGAGGGATCCTGAGCATGGTGTCCCATACTGTTCCCGGGTTTGTTGTATGTATTTGACCAAGATGGCTCTACTCTATAAACATGCGGTTCATGATGGGCAAGCCTACATGTGCTATATAGACCTTCGTACCACAGGGAAGGGATATGAGGATTTCGTGCAACGTGCTGTTGAGGAATATGGTCTTGTATATTTAAGAGGGAAAGTATCCAAGATTTTCAGGGAAGGTGAGAAAATCAAGGTTCTTGGCGCCGATACTCTGACGGGTAATAGTGTAGAGATCTCATGTGATATGGTGGTCTTGGGTTTGGCAATGATGCCTAGCCCGGGAATTAAGGAACTCGCAAACAAGCTTGGAGTTAAGACTGATGAGTTTGGATTCATATCCGAAGTTCATCCTAAATTACATCCATTAGAGACGTCGGTACCTGGGATATTTGTTTGTGGCACAGCACAGGGGCCAAAGGATATCCCGGATTCTGTCTCCCAAGGTGGAGCAGCTGCCAGCAAGGTTCTGGGCTTGTTTTCCAAAGATGAACTAACGGTACAAAAGGTGGCGGTGGGATAGTAAATGGCAAAGAAGCTTGAGCGAATTGGTGTTTTTGTCTGTCACTGTGGCCAAAATATCGCTGGCTCTGTAGATGTCGACAAAGTTGTGGAAGAAATTATTAAGTACCCTGGTGTAGTACATGCCGAGCACTATATGTATATGTGTTCAGATCCTGGACAGGAACTGATCAGGCAAGCTATACGAGAGAAGGACCTTAACGGCATTATCAATGCTAACTGCTCACCTTCTCTGCATGAAAAGACCTTCCGACGTGTGGTCTCGTCTGAGGGAATTAATCCCTATCATCAAGAGGTGGCTAACATCAGGGAGCATTGCAGTTGGCCACACTCGCGTGATCGAGATATGGCCACTAGAAAAGCCATAGCGATTATCAAAGCCACGGTAGAGAGACTGAGACTCAATATGGCTCTCATACCCAGTGTCATTCCCCTTACCAAGAGGGCTCTAGTTATTGGAGCAGGGATGGCTGGCATTCAAGCTGCTCTTGATATTGCCAATTCGGGATATGAAGTGGTACTTGTTGAGAGGAATCCTGCTATAGGAGGACATGCTGCTCAGCTTTCCGGCACATTCCTTACTCTGGATAATGCGCTCTGCTTGGTTGCACCCATGATCGGTGACGTTATCAATCACCCGAAGATAACCTTGTATACATACTCCGAAGTTCACCAGGTTGATGGTTACGTTGGTAATTTTGAGATATCTGTACGTTGTAAGGCTACCTATGTAGATGAGGAAAAGTGCAATCATTGTGGCCTATGTGTGGGTGCGTGCCCTGCTAGTGCTCCATCTGAATTCGATCGTGGACTTTCGGAGAGGAAAGCCATCTATTTCCCTCAACCTGAGGTTGTCCCTCATCCTCCTATTCTAGAAGTTAAGAATTGCCTGCGGTTCAATGGCGGAGAATGTAATGCTTGCCAGGAAGTCTGCCCTACCGGGGCAATTGATTATACCTGTCAGGATACAATTGCAGAGGAGAGCGTTGGTGCGGTCATTGCAGCTATGGGATACGATTTATTTCCCAGGGATCGTATTGGTGAATATGAGATCGACCCAGATGTGATTGATGGCCTTCAGTTCGAAAGGATGCTTTCTCCCAATGGGCCAACAGGTGGCAAGATAGTCAGGCCTTCCGATGGCAAGGTTCCCAAAGAGGTCGTATTCATACAATGTTGCGGAAGCCGTGATCCAGAGCATGGAGTGATCTATTGTTCTCGGGTCTGCTGTATGTATACCGCTAAACAAGCCCTTCTATTTAAGAAGGATGTTCCTGATGGACAGGCATATGTGTTCTATATGGATATACGGACGGATTCGAAGGGATTCGAGCAATTCCAGAAACAGGCTGTGGAAGAAGAACAAATACTTTACCTTCGTGGTAGGGTTTCCAAGGTTTTTCGTGATGGTGATAAGGTGAAGGTATGGGGTACAGATACCCTAACGGGAAAAAGCGTTGAGATTGATGCGGATTTGGTCGTATTAGCCTTGGGGATAGTACCCAGTGATGGGGCGAAGGCTATGGCTCGCGAACTCAATATCATCAGCGATGTCAATGGTTTTCTAACCGAGGCCCATCTGAAGTTGCGTCCTGTGGAAACCCTTACATCTGGTATCTATCTGGCTGGGACTGCTCAATGGCCTAGAGACCTTCCGGATACAATCGCTTCTGCCAGCGGAGCAGCCAGTAAGGTGCTGTCTCTGTTCTCTCGTAAAGAGTTGCTGCATGAGCCAACTATTGCCTTTGTGGATGAGGATATTTGTGTTGGATGTGGTCAATGTGTGTCCGTGTGCACTTATAAGGCAATAGAATTGGATCCCAAGAAGAAAGTCGCCAAGGTGAATGAGGCAGTTTGCGAGGGATGTGGCGCTTGTGCTGCTACCTGTCCCTCAAAGGCAATGAAACATAAGAACTGGACTCCTTCCCAGTTCTTTGAGATCCTGGATGTAGCAACCAGGGGGTATACATGAGATATCGTCGGATTAGAATCAAACTTTACCAAGATTAGTATACAGATACAAAGTGTGTTTGATATTGAATCTGATGTAATAATTGAGGAACTAGATGAAGCTTGATCTACATACGCATTGCAAGGAAGCTACTGCGGCTAGGGAGCTAGATGGTAGGGTGGCGGAATTGATACTGAACAGCGTAAGGGCTGCAGGATTGGATGGCATTGCGGTCACGGAGCATGACAGCAGTGATTACGGATACAAACTGAGAGACATAATGGACGAGCTTTTTCCAGGGGAGATTATCGTGATCCCTGGACGAGAAATACGAATGGGGCTCAATCATGTTGTTGAGCTTCATTTGCCCGATGACTTGGTGTTTCGCTTTATAGCACATCCCGGAGACTTGTTGAAGAATTGTCCTGAAGGGATGGATTGCATCCATGGTTTAGAGATTCAGAATGGAAATCAGTTTATTAATGAACATATGGCCAGGGACTTTGCCTCAAACCATGGGCTACTGCTTCTTTCCAATAGCGATGCGCATAGCTTGGTGGATATTGGTTGTCACTATACAGATGTCGATATTGGAGAGCTGTGTCTCCGAGCTCGGGGAGGTAATGGTTCCCTTTAGAGCTAAACAGGAGTTGGGAGGAATGAGGTATGTCTGTGCTTGAACCGACAAGAATATATTGTTTGAAGTTTGAGTGCGGCCGACGTGATTACCAACCAATCATCGACATAGCTGTCGACTGCGAAGGCAGCATATATTGCCTTAGCTCAAATATGATTATTAAGAGAGATAGTAGGGGTAAGGTTGTAACGAAGTGGGGGTATTTCGGAGATGGTGAAGGTGAGTTCGGCTTTGTATCTGGTATTACTATAGATCGTCAGTGCAATGTGTATGTTGTAGAGTGGGGGAATGCTCGAGTTCAAAAGTTT